>JBAYUT010000001.1:0-54342 GCA_041674945.1 Minisyncoccota bacterium
AGCTGGTAGAGCACCTCATTTGCAATGAGGGGGTCAGGAGTTCGAATCTCCTAGGGTCCACCACACTTTTGAATACCCAGACATACCTCGCATGGAACGCTTTGACACCACTCTACTCGCACGCACAGAGACAATCCCCGCGAGCGCAGAGGACTCCCACGAGGCCGCAGTAGGTACGGCAGGCCCCCACATCTCGATACGCCCTGAGGTCATTTTTAACATTGGCCAGGTGCCCGTCACCAACTCTATGTTCATGGGCACGCTCACCGCGATAGTGCTGGTAGTCATCGGTCTCGCCATTCGCCGCTCGATGCGCGAGGTGCCGGGCAAGCTCCAGGGGTGGTTTGAGCTCATCACGGAGTTTGCTCTCGACACCATGGATGCGGTGCTCGGATCGCGACAGAAGTCGCTGCAGTATTTTCCACTCATCATTACCATTTTCCTCTTCATACTCGCCTCAAACTGGATGGGGCTCTTGCCGATTAGCGGTATCCTAATGGGAGACACGCACCTCTTCCGCGCTGCCACCACGGACCTCAACTTCACCATTGCGTTAGCGGTACTCTCGGTACTCGCAATAAACGTGCTCGGCGCGGCGGCTATTGGTATCGGACCCCATTTGAGCAAGTTCTTTATCAACCCCCTACGAGACCCTATCGGGGCCTTTGTAGGCTTGTTGGAACTTGTGTCAGAGTTTGTTAAAATTATCTCGTTCTCGTTTAGGTTGTTCGGCAATGTGTTCGCGGGCGAGGTACTGCTCACTATCGTGGCATTCTTGGTGCCGTACGGAGTGCCGCTGCCTTTTTTGTTTCTCGAGATCTTCGTGGGTCTCATTCAGGCCTTCATCTTCTCGATGCTCACCCTCGTCTTCCTCGGAATGTCGACCGTGGCGCACGGCGAACACGCTGAGGCCCACGGTTGACCGCATTTGTAAATTTATACATAAAAACACAGATTATGGAACTTGAGACTATGAAATTCTTGGCGATTGCCATTGTAATCACCTTGGGCACCCTCGCTCCTGCGTTCGCAATTGGCAAAATTGGCTCTTCTGCGGTCGACGGTATCGCTCGCAATCCTGAGGCAGCTCCGAAGATTCAGACCGCAATGATTCTTTCGCTCGCCTTCGCCGAGGCGGTTGCTATCTACGCACTCGTGATTGCGCTCATTCTTAAGTTCGTCTAGTTCGAAGTTCCTTGTATGGGTCAGCTCTTCTCTCAGCTCGGCATTGCGCCCGCAGCACTCCTCTGGCAGACACTCAACTTTCTTGTGGTGCTGGTGGTGCTCTATTGGTACGTCTACAAACCACTAGCAGTACTGGTGGCCGAGAGGAGCAGAAAGATTGAGCAGGGCCTTGCCGATGCAGCGCGAGCGGCAGGAGAGCTCGCACGCGCAGAGGAGATGTACCAGCAGCGCATGAGCGACGCCGAGGGCGAGGCCGTGGGCGTCATGCGCAAAGCGGAACAGGACGCACAAACTCAGGCGCAGAGGATAATCACCAAAGGCGAGGAGCGCGATGCTGCGATGCTCGCGGAGGCACGCACTCTCGCGGAGCGTGTGCGCGAGGAGGAGATGTTGCGCCTGGAAAGCGAGGCGAAGGACTTTGTGCAGGCCGTCCTACAAAAGACGGTCGAGCTCGACCCAAAGCATATAGACAACGCCCTCATCGAGCAGGCGGCCGCGATGGTGCGCGCCCATCACCACGCCCACAAGACGGTATGAGGCCCCGCCCAAGCCACTATGCACGCGCATTTATAGACTCGCTGCATGCTGGCACTCCATACGAGTCCGCTCAGACTGGTCTGCTCAAGGCGCTGGCCAAGAACGGCGACGCTCACCGCCTCCCTCAAGTCGCGCACGAGATCGAGAAGATTGAGACCGCAGCACATGGGGGTCATATGGTACAGATTGAGTTTGCGCGAACGCCTGATCCCGCGCATGAGAAGCGGCTGCTCAGTGCGCTTGGAGATACAGATCATGTCGAGGCGCGCATGAACCCAGCACTTATAGCTGGCACGCGTATCACATTCGACGATGCGCTGGAGCTCGACCTCTCATTCGCGGGCAAGATGCGCGCCTTGTTCCATTACTAACCTTCAATTCCCTCACCATGTCCTACGAAGTCATCGAAAAACTCAAGCGTGAGATCGCCGGATTCAAAGACGATCCGCAATTCCATGCCATAGGCACGGTGGTAGAGGTAGGCGACGGTATCGCGCGCATCTCGGGTCTCACCAAGGCCGTGAGTCAGGAACTCCTTTCTATACAGACAAAAGTGGGCGATATTCCGGCGATTGCCTTCTCGCTTGAAGAAGAGTTTATCGGTGCGATTATCCTCGCCCCTGTTTCCGGCGTGCGCGTGGGCGACCGTGTGAGCGGCTCGGGCCGCGTACTCTCGATACCCGTAGGCGACGAAATACTCGGCCGCGTCGTTACCTCGCTAGGCGCACCGGCCGATGGCAAAGGGACCATTGGCACTGCCGATACGACAAAGCAGTATCCACTCGAGCGGGCCGCCCCTGACGTGGTCTCGCGGGAGAGCGTCAGTGTACCGCTCCACACAGGGATCAAGGCCGTGGACGCCATGATCCCCATAGGCCGTGGCCAGCGCGAGCTGATCATCGGCGACCGTGGCACCGGCAAAACAGCGGTTGCGCTCGACGCTATTTTGAATCAGCTCAACGATACGGGCCGCCCCCAGGTGTACTGCGTGTACGTCGCCATTGGTCAGAAGCAGTCGAAGGTAGCGCAGATAGTGCGCAAGCTCGCTGACGCCGGCGCGATGGCCTACACGACAGTCGTGTCGGCGCCTGCCGGCAGTCCCGCACCACTTCTGTACCTCGCTCCTTTCGCCGGCGCCGCTATAGCCGAGTACTTCATGGACCAGGGCAAGGACGTGCTTGTGGTTTATGACGACCTTTCCAAACACGCCGACGCCTATCGCGAAATGTCGCTCCTTTTGCGCCGCAGCCCTGGCCGCGAAGCATACCCAGGCGACATCTTCTACCTCCACTCACGCCTGCTCGAGCGCGCAGCACGCCTCGACAAGGCGCATGGTGGCGGCTCAATGACCGCACTACCGATTATCGAGACTAAGCTTGGTGACGTCGCGGCGTACATCCCTACCAACGTGATCTCTATTACCGACGGCCAGATCTACCTTGAGTCGAGCCTCTTCAACCAGGGTATTCGCCCCGCCGTAAACGTAGGCCTCTCGGTCTCTCGCGTCGGCTCCTCTGCACAAACTAAGGCCATGAAGAAAGTGGCGGGAAAGCTGCGGCTCGAGCTCGCGCAGTTCCGCGAGCTTGCAGCCTTTGTACAGTTTGCGAGCGACCTCGACGAGGGCACGCGCCAGAAGATTGCCCGCGGCGAACTCCTTACCGAGCTCCTCAAGCAACCCGATGGCGCACCGCAGGGCTACTTCTACACAGTGCCAGTACTCTACGCGGCACTGAACGGGTACCTGAGCGACGTGCCGAAGGACGAGCTACTCGCGTTCCAGGACCGTCTTGTTGAGTATCTTGAGTCCCGCCACCGAGCGGATGTTATTGAGCCGATAGAAAAGACTGGCAACCTCGATGAGATTGCAGAGGCAGCACTTAAGGCAGCGCTCGAGCAGTTTAAAAAACTCTAATGGAATCAATACACCACATCCGCACGCGCCTCGCCTCGGTGAAGAACATCGGGACTATTACCAAGGCCATGGAGGTGGTCTCCGCTACCAAGATGCGCCGGGCGCAGGGTCTCGCACTCTCTTCTCGCGCGTATGCCTTTGCCGCATTACGGGCACTCGCTGACTTACTCGCACGAGTGCCGAGCAGCCACCTTGAGCATCATCCGTTTGTCGCCGGCATCGAGGGCGCACCCCCAACCACGCTTGTGGTAATGATCGCGTCAGACCGAGGCCTCGCTGGAGCCTTTAACGGGTCGGTTGCGCGTGCTACCGAGGCATTTCTCACCCGAGACCGAGCTAAGCCCCGCGCCATTACCCCCACCTATCGCCTCGTGGTGGTAGGCAAGAAGCTTGCGACATACGCGCAGAAAACAGGGCTACCTGTCGAGCGCATGTTTACGGACTACGGTGATTACGCAACACCCGACGAGGTCTCGCCACTCGTCTCGTTGATTCTAGCTGGCTACAACGAGAAGCGGTGGAACCGCGTGGTGGTCGTCTCGACACACTTCAAAACCACTCTTTCTCAGGTCACTGTGATGCGTCGCATACTGCCAATGAAGCTTGAATGGGTGCAAGAGACTGCTCAGGAGCTTGTCCCCGAGCATGGGAAGTTCGCAGAGCTGCGCGCCGCGTTCCTCGGCGCGGCACCAGAGGAGAAGTTGACTGAGTATATCTTTGAGCCTTCGCCAGAAGCAGTACTCAGCGCACTGCTGCCGCATCTGCTCACCATGCAGGTATTTGACTTGGTGCTCGAGGCCAATGCGAGCGAGCACTCGGCGCGCATGGTCGCTATGAAGAATGCGAGCACGAACTCGAAGGAGCTTGGCGAGAGCCTCAACCTCGAGTACAACAATGCGCGTCAGGCCCTTATTACTAAAGAAATGATCGAGATTAGCAGCGCCCAAGTGGCAGCCAATTAACTATCACCACCATGCCAACACATCACACAACACACGAGACCAAGACCGACCGAAGCGAGGGAAGGGTGGTGCAGATTACCGGCCCAGTGATCGATGCCGAGTTCGCCCTTGGTAGTGAGCCAGCACTCAACAACGCACTGGTCGCCACACTCGCTGGTAAGGTGATTACCTTTGAGGTGGCGAAGCACTTGGAGCCTGGCCGCGTGCGCGCTATCGCTCTTGCTTCGACCGACGGCCTCGCGCGTGGTGCGACCGTACGCGACACCGGAGCCGCACTCTCGGTACCGGTAGGCAAGGAGGTGCTTGGGAACATCTTTAACGTACTCGGTGAGCCGCTCGACCAGGCCGCCACCAATACGTATGACTTTGCGAAAGGGAAGCGCTGGCCAATACACCGCGAGGCTCCCACCCTCGACAAGCAGTCGACCAAGGTAGAGGTGTTTCAAACCGGCATCAAGGTCATCGACTTACTCGCGCCCTTCGTGAAGGGTGGCAAGGTGGGCCTCTTCGGCGGTGCAGGTGTGGGGAAGACCGTGCTCATCCAAGAGCTCATTCGCAACATTGCCGAAGAGAGCGGTGGTGCCTCTATCTTCGCCGGTGTTGGTGAGCGTACCCGCGAGGGGAACGACCTCTATGGCGAGATGAAGGAGTCGGGCGTGCTCGACAAGACCGCGCTCGTATTTGGGCAGATGAACGAGGTGCCGGGTGCGCGCCTCCGCGTCGCTCTCACGGCTCTTACCATGGCCGAATACTTCCGCGACGAGGAAGGCAAAGACATGCTTCTTTTTATCGACAACATTTTCCGCTTTTCGCAGGCCGGCTCTGAGGTGTCTACACTCCTCGGGCGCCTCCCGAGCGCCGTGGGGTACCAGCCAACCCTCGCGACAGAAATGGGCGCGCTCCAAGAGCGCATTACCTCGACCACAACGGGCTCAGTGACCTCGGTACAGGCTATCTACGTGCCTGCCGACGACATCACCGACCCAGCGCCAGCGGCCTCCTTTGCCCATCTTGACTCCACCATTGTGCTCTCGCGCGCCTTGACCGAGATCGGTATCTACCCAGCGGTCGACCCGCTCTCCTCGAGCTCCTCAGCACTCTCGCCAGCTATCGTGGGGCAAGACCACTACAACACGGCCCGCAACGTGCAGAAGATCCTCCAGCGCTATCGAGAGCTACAGGACATCATTGCGATTCTCGGTATGGAGGAGCTTTCCGACGAGGACAAGCTCACGGTGAACCGCGCCCGCAAGATCCAGAAGTTCCTCTCGCAACCATTTAACGTGGCCGCACAGTTTACCGGTCGCGACGGCACCTACGTGACTCTCGAAGACACCGTGCGCGACTTTGCGGCAATCATCGCCGGCAAGCACGATGACAAACCGGAGGACTTCTTCTACATGAAGGGATCGCTCGACGCGTAACCATGCAAACGAAGGTCGTCACACTCAGCGGGGTAGTCTTCGAGGGCGAGGCAAAGGCCGTGCACGCTCGCACCCAATCAGGCGACATAACCTTGCTCGACCACCACCGACCGCTCATCTCAGTGCTCGCACCCCAAACGCGTATACGAATAGAGACGCTTGAGGGTACCGACGTGGCGTTCCCCGCGGCGAACGGGTTCCTGCACATGGACGGGAACAACGTACTGACCATATTGGTTGATTAGTTTACGAAAGGGTGTATCGTGCCAAGCGGACCGCAGTCTAAGATTTGCAACGATCGAATCGGTATTCACACCAAGGGAAGAGGAGGAGGGGTCAAGGTGGCACTGAGTCTTGTTGAAGAAGTACTGGAACACAACCGAGAGCAGTCTGCTCTCTTTTCAAGTCGAGAGGCACGGGACGAGCGAGAGGACTACCGAACCAAGCACTCTACGGAAATTGGGGTGTTGAAGTGCATGGACGGGCGAATGAGCCTTGCCGTCTTCACGGAGACACCGCTTGGCATCATTCAGCCTTTCCGCGATCTCGGTGCGCGGTTCGAGTTTGGCTCGCCTCACTTCGATCATGTGATGAAGCGGTGGGTGTACCGCGCCCGGCGGAAAAACCGTTGCGTCATACCGCTTGTCTGCGACCACTGGTCGCAGGGAGACCGGGGCCGTTGCTGCAAAGGGCACGGATACGACACAGCAAAGGCCAGGGCGTATGCAAGTGAACTGCGCGACCGCTTTGCGTGGCACTTTGCAGAGCACCACCCCTTCGTCTATCCGATCCACATCAGGATCGAGACAGAC
This sequence comes from Minisyncoccota bacterium, assembly GCA_041674945.1. GTDB lineage: Bacteria > Patescibacteriota > Minisyncoccia > Phycocordibacterales > Phycocordibacteraceae > C7867-001. Next base: position 6,833 of record JBAYUT010000001.1, read on the forward strand.
GAGGACGCGCTGACCTTCTACGGTGCGCGGGACGGTAACGACCTCAACCTGTCGCAGACACCCACAACGACGCCCGCAAGCGTGATTGACCTGCGTCTACGCGAGATGTACCCAGACATGAGGGAGGAGATGCTACTCGATCTCGTACCACTGGTGATGGGCAACCTTCGCCATGTGGCAAAGATGCGTGAGCAGCCGCGACGACCAGAGGATATGCAGCACCGTGAGCAGGTGTTTGCCCTCGGCCGCGACTTCGATTGGATGAGGCGTTCGAACTGGGCCGTCATTGTCGGCCCGTATTCTATGGACATCGCCGCATCGATCAAGACCGGCGCGGAGCTGATTCTTGAGAATTTGAGGGAAGGACGGATTGCGCCCAGTGAGGGCGTTGTCCTCATGACCTCAGGCATCTACAAGAAGCGTGACCTTACCAGCCAACGGTTCGCCGAGTCACGTTCACGCCGGCTCGAGCACATTGCAACGTCAATCATTCGCGCCCAGGTGCCCAAGCTCGGACCGTACGTGACGGTACTGCCTGGGGTTACCGACATGAAAACGCGACGGTTCACACCCCTCGATGGCGGCGCGTACCGTCTCATCGCATGATCTGAAAACAATAGACAACGAGCGCGCCGGCCCAGGAGGACCGGCGCACTTTTCTTTGTTGATAGGCGAGTTGAATTCCTTATAAGGACTGCTAAACTCTCCTGGTGCAGACAGCTACGGCGTGATGTGGCAACACATCGACCCGTTTTTTTATTTCAAATTTTTACCCCTTAACCGCACAGGCACTTTATGGTCCTAGATAACATCAAGCAAAATCTCACCTCGGGCCTCACGGTCTCCCTTATTTCCATACCCCTCTCCGTCTCTCTTGCGGTCTCCTCCGGCGCCACACCGACCATCGGCATCATTACCGCCATCTGGGCGGGCCTTATCGCGGCACTCTTCGGCGGGAGCAACTTCAATATCGTTGGTCCCACGGGCGCACTCTCGGGAGTCATCATGACCTACGTGATTTTGCACGGCATGGGCAGCCTGCCGATGCTGGCGATTACGGCCGGAGTCATCATCATGCTAGCGTACGCATTCCGCCTGGAGCGCTATATCATTCTCATTCCGTCGAGCGTAATACACGGCTTTACGCTGGGCGTTGCCTTTATCATCGGCCTCGGGCAGCTCAATTTTGCCCTCGGTCTCAAGGACCTTCCCGCCCACGAGACCTTGTTTGCCAATCTTATCGAGTCGTTCCGCCATCTGCCCGCTACCTCGCTCGAGACCTTCTGGGTCTTCGTGCTCTTCCTCATCGGCCTACTGTTGTTTAAGAGGTATGCACCGCGCGTGCCAGGCGCCATCGTCCTTGCACCGGTCGGTATCGTGCTCGGCTGGGCAAGCGAGGCGCAGCTCGTGCCTATTGCGCTACAGACACTCGGATCTAAGTTCGGTCAAATAAGTTTCCATTTCTTTGAGGTCCCCCAATTCGGTCTTTCTCTCGCTCTGGTTGAGACGGCGGCCGTCGTGGCCCTCATCGCCATCCTCGAGACCATGCTCTCTGCAAAGATTGCTGACGGGATGACGCACACCAAGCACAACGAACGCAAAGAGGTCTTTGGTCTCGGGCTCGCCAACATCGTAGTCGGCCTCTTCGGCGGCATGCCTGCCACCGCGGCTCTTGCGCGGACTTCGCTCAATGTGAAGACCGGTGCCACGCACAGCACCTCGGCCGTCATCAACACCGTCAGCATCGCCGTTATATCCTTCTTGCTCTTGAGCTACTTCACGTATATCCCCTTGGCGGTGATCGCATCGATCCTCGTCTACGTCGCTATTCAAATGGTCGGGACCGAGCATTTCGGCAAACTCTGGCAGTATGACCGAGCGGGCTTTTACGTCTCACTCCTCGTCGCGCTGGTGACCATTGTCATCGACCCTATCGTGGGCATACTGCTTGGCGTGTCGGTGTCGCTCCTCATGTTCGTAAACAGGATGTCCCACGGACACTTTGACCTCACGGTGAATCGCTTTGACGAAGGGATTGTCGACTCAGACTCCGGCGTAAAGCTCGGTGCGCTTGAGGAAAATGGGGATGTCTTGCTCTACTCGATCAAGGGTAAGCTCTGCTACATCAACAGCCGCGCTCACGTGCAGCGCTTCGAGGACAACCTAGTGAAGTATAAGACAATCATCCTACGGCTACGCGAGGTCTACTTTATTGACCCAGACGGTGTAGAGGCACTCGATGAGATTATAGGGACCATAGAGGCACGTGGACAGCAAGTGCTGCTGACTGGCATCGACCAGAGCACGCTCGACCTGCTCGAACAGCTATCGCACGGATACAAGCATCTCAAGGAGAAGGGGCTCATCTATGCCAAATCAGAGCAGGCGCTCAACTTTCTCGGCGTGCCAACACGGGGCAAGTCCTAGCACGAGCGCATCGCTGCCAAGCTCGCCGCGCACTGCTGGACACATCTATTAGGGTGTGGGATACTAAGACTATCATGAGAGAGAGAACTATCGTTGAGCGTATTACGACCTGGATCGGCTCCGGGTCGTCGCTTGTGCTCCACACCCTCATCTTTGGTGGTGCTTTTCTCCTGTCGGCAACAAGCTACCTGGCATGGGAGACAATGCTCCTCGTCCTCACCACAATTGTTTCTCTCGAGGCGATCTATCTCTCGATATTTATCCAGATGACGGTGAATCGCCACACCCAAGACCTGGCCGAGGTTAGCGAAGACGTTGAGGAGATCCAAGAAGACATTGAGGAGATTAGTCACGATGTCGATGAGATTCAGAAAGATGTGGATGAAATTCAGGAGGATGTGGACGAGATTCAGGAAGACGTTGAGGAAATTAGTGAGGATGTCGAAGAGATAACCGAAGAAGACTCCGAGGCGGAGCAACACGAGCACCGCCAGGTAGTGGCCATTGAGCAGCTCACTCAAGACGTGAAGCGCCTCCTCGCCGACCTTGAGCAGTTGAAGAAGGGGTAGCGTGCCCAGAAGCTCACGGACAAGACCGATGGGCTTGCAATCCTTCGAAGCATTGACGGACTATCGTTTACATGGTACCTTGCATTCGGGAGCACTCAGCTCTACCAAAGCCGCAGAGCCGCAACATCAAGACATAACCACACAGGAGGGAGCCCCCGTGAAGCAATCTTTCCCCATTAGTCGAGAACAGCTGACGACCATTGCATATCGCGCTGGTCACATCATGCGTGACCACTTCACCCACTTCGGAATGGCCCGTGACGTCAAGGGTGACAAAACACCCGTAACGCTCGCGGATACGTTGATCAACACGATGTTCATCGAACGAGTCCGCGAAATCGCACCCCACATCGACGTGGTCGGCGAGGAGGAGAGCTGTCGCAAGGAAAGCCCATGGCAACTGGTCGTCGACCCCGTCGACGGCACGTTCCCCTTTACCTGGGGGATGCCCGTGGCCACATTCATGGCTGCATTGCTTTTCGAGGGAGTACCGGTGATTGGCGTGATTTACGATCCATTCACAGATCGCATGTTCAGCGCCGAACGGGGCAAGGGTGCCCACATGAACGGTCGCAGCCTGCGCGTCTCGCAAGCAGCAACCCGTGGTGAGCGTCCGATCGTTGGCTACGTGTCATGGCCTGACAGCCCGTACAACGTACTCAAAGTGATGCACTACCTCGAAGAGAGGGGCATCACCTCGATCAACTTGTGTAGCATCGGCTACATCGAGGTTGCGGTGGCGACGGGCGAGCTCGCGGGGACGGTCTTCCCAGGCACCGCTCATCACGACACGGCCCCGGGGCACATCATCGTCGACGAGGCGGGCGGCCGCGTGACGGATGTTCACGGGAAGTTGCTCACCTACGAGGGCGGCAAAATTGCCGGCCACGTCATGAGCAACGGACGGATCCACGAGCTATTGATGGAAGCTCTCGCGGCCTGCAATCCGTAGGGGAGGGCCACACCGAGGTGCGGGCGCTGGAGAATGGTCTCCGGCGTCCGCGCTTTCTTTTTGCTGCGAGCCTTGCTATTCTCGGGTCATGTCGTATTCCCAGGAGCCGCTTCGACGCCTTCTCATGTCAGGCAAAATAGCGGGCGGCGGGGCGTCCCCAGAACACATCGAGACGGTCATGTCAGATGTGTACCTCTTCGACGACGTAGTATACAAGCTGTACAAAAACGACAACGAGTTTTTTAATACCAACTTTCGCGACTTGTCTAGGCGCGAGACCCGCATCGCTTTTACCCGCAGCGACTTCGCATGGAACCACGCCCTTAGCCCTTCTATCTACCTTGAGCTGCAGGGGGTCTCTGTAGCCAATGACCAGATACGCTTCCTCGCCTTTGATGACGCCCCGGAGGAGTTCTTGATTGTCATGCGCCGCATCGCACGCGAGCACCTCTTGTTTGAGAGGATTGTAAGCAACGGTATCTCTCGAGAGGATTGCTTCTCCCTTGGCTCACAGCTTGCAGACAGTCTTACAAAGGCCCGGACGCAAAGATTTTCTGGATACAACTACTTCGAAACTTTTAAGGCAAATATCGTCGACGTTCACAATTTCATTAAGGACGTGGCCGAGTACGTCCCCTTCGAAGAGGTGCAAGCCTATATCGATTTCCTCGAAACGTTCCGGCTCAACAACCGGTCGCTGTTCGAGTCGACGTTAAGTCTTGAACTCGATCGCGGAGGAGATACGCATAGCCACAATGTCGTCGTCACCGATGGACAACTCCTTCTGATGGACACGTATCCTCCCAAAGATGCCTGGCTGATAGAGCACCACTTGCTCCCTCTGTATCGGATAGGTACTGATATATGGGGCTTAAGCGGCAACAAGGAGCTCTTTGAGGCGTTCGTTGCGGGATACGAAGAAACTGCGGCAATCAAGGTAGACCGCTCGCTGGACGCACTGTTCGTGACGTATTCTGCCCTTATTGCAGTTTCGTATCACTACATGCTACAGCGGACCGACAAATCAAAAGCTCTTGCCGCAACACGCTTTCATAGTTTCCTCCGCACATATTTCAAAGAAATTACCGCTAGCGCAGTAAAGTGATACAGACAGGTTCCAGTCGTCCTCTAGACTTAGATTTTCTGATGCTTATCTGGTATCGTTGGCGAGTACGCGCTCTTAGCTCAGCTGGTTAGAGCGTCCGCCTCACACGCGGAAGGTCGGAGGTTCGAATCCTCCAGAGCGCACAAGCCCGTATCCACATACTCGGGCTGGAGTATGCCGGCAGTACGAGCGATTCGGGTTAGTTAAGACCGGTTCCGATTCCCGGCAGCCCGACTGAACGAAGTGACGGCGACTGAAGACGCGGCGCGTCTGGCCAGGAATCGAATGCCACAGCGATGTTTTGCAAGCATGCAAAACCGCGAGGCGGGGTAGCGGAAATCCACAAGCGACGGCGAGTGGATTATCCGTGACCGATTCCCGGCAGCCCGACGGACAGTGTGGGCCAAAAAAGAGGAAATAGGTGCAAAAAATACGGCGCACGGCCCACGGACGCGCTATACTGCAAGCAGGACCAGATCTTTATATTGGAATAATTTTTTTATGTCGATTCATTTTGAGTGGAATACAGACTTGTCAGTGGGGGAAGCAACGATAGACACACAGCACCAGCAGCTGCTTGCCCAGGTCAATAAGCTCATAGACGCAATGGTCTATGGAGCAGGGTCAGAGGAGGTTGCTTCAGCGGTAGCGTTTCTGGGTCAGTACGCCAACGAGCATTTAGATTACGAGGAGGCTTACATGGAGCGACTAGGATTTAAGGACCTCGCACATCACAAGACGATTCACGACGATTTTCGTAAAAAGTACATCGATTTTAAGACACAACTTGAGGCTGGCATGACCGCTGAGAGCGTCCTCATCGAGATGGAGAAGTTCTTGGGTCAGTGGTGGTTGGGCCATATCGGCTACGAGGACAGAAAGTACCACGAGGCGCTCGGTGCACCAGCATAGTCAGAGGAAGACAGCCTCGCACGCGTATGTAAGAATGGGTAAGTGACCCAGAACCGCTCACCGTGGATACAGCAGCTCAATCGCACGCGCCCAGTGGTTCCCGTAACTCGGGACCTCGACACGGATGTTGTCATTGTTGGAGGAGGCATTGCGGGAATCACCACCGCCTTTTTTACACTCCGCAACACTGATGCCTCAGTAGTGTTGGTAGAGGCGGACAAAGTGGCACATGGAGCGACCGGACACAACGCCGGTCAAGTAACCACGTACTTCGAACGCCCACTTTCCGAGCTGGTCCAGGAGTTTGGCCTCGACCTGGCCGTCGACGCACAACGCGCCGTGGAGTCTGGGTGGGGCCTCCTTGACCAGATCATCACCGAGGCACGGCTCACCACGCCTCTGTATCGTTTTACTGGGTATGCGGGCCTTTCTACCTACGAGCAGGTACTTCAACACCTACAGGATAATGCGTATCGAACCCAAGGCGGTATGCCCGCAGAGACAATGCTTGTAGCCGAGGAGTGGCGAGAGCAAGCAGCGCTCCCCACTGAGCACCGCGCCCTCTACGCCACGGCGCCGCAGAGCGAGATCCTCTCCAAACTTGAAACCGATAACACGGACTACATTGCATTACTCGCCTATCAAAAAGGCTGTACGAATAGCGCCCTCTTCTCAGAGGAGTTGCTGGCGTACCTTGTAGCGACCTATCCTGGCCGCTTCTCTCTGTACGAGGGCAGCCCCGTCCGTACGGTCGCGCTCGCGGCAAGTGCGGCCGAACTCAAGGTGCATGAGCACACCTTGCGAGCAGCACACGTTGTGTTGTGTACCAACGGATTCGAAAACTTCTCAATTACGAACGAAGGGGGAGTTGAGATCGACACCTCCTTTCACCACATGGTCACCGGCCGTGTGGGGTATATGTCGGGCTATCTCGAGGCCGACCATCATGCGCCCATCGCTGTTAGCTACTTTTCGAAACACCATGCGCCGAGCAACGACCCGACCGGCGAGAGCTACTACTACCTCACGCGCCGACCTCATGACCCGGGAGACGGCAAAGCATACAATCTGCTGTGCACGGGTGGGCCTGACCGACTCCTCCCCGAGGGTACGCCGTACTCACGCCACGACACCTGTTCCGAAGAGATGCGCGAGGCCATTGACACCTTCCTCCGCGCAAATTATCACCAGCACCCTCAAGGGAACGTGTCTTACGACTATTGCTGGCACGGGCTTATGGGCTACACCCCCAACGGCATTCGACGCATCGGTCCTGAGCCTTGCAACCCGGTGCTACTCTACAATCTCGGATGCAACGGGGTCGGTATCCTTCCCTCGGTCTATGGGGGCGAACGCATTGCGCGCTGGCTCAGAGGAGAGACGCCGCCGCCCTCGATATTTGATCCCGAAGACCAACGGGCACAGTGATGTACCGATCGCGAGCTTGAGGATTACGTCACAGCCGGTTACAATGCAAAATTACTGCAACACAATGCTTACGAGCACATTACACGTATGGGAAAATTAATACTCGCCCGACATCATCAGTCTGAATGGAATAAGCTTGGTAAGTGGACCGGGCTCTATGACAGCCCTCTCGACCCGTACGGGGTAGAAAAAGCCAGTGACATGGGCACGCTGATTCAAGACCTCTCCATTGATCAGGCACTCACCTCGGCACTCACTCGCACCAAAGAAACCCTCGCTCACATGCTCACTGCGTCTGATAAACACAACGTGCCTACCGAACACGCCGCCGCACTCAACGAGCGCGACTACGGCGACTACACTGGCAAGAACAAATTTGAAATGCAGGCAATCCTGGGAGACGAGGAGTACAAGAAACTTCGCCGTAGCTGGGACTACCTCGTCCCCAATGGCGAGACGCTCAAGATGGTATACGACCGCGTCGTGCCATTCTACAAAGAGGAGATACTGCCGCAGGTGCACGCCGACAAGAACGTCCTTGCCGTTGCCCACGGCAACTCGCTGCGTGCCTTGATCAAGTACATCGAGGGTATCTCAGACGAAGGCATCGCTGATGTTGAGATGCCCTTCGGTGCCATACTTATTTACGAGGTCGACCACGATGGACGTATCTTGAGCAAGGAGGTTCGTCAGACAGAATCGCACGTGCACGCATAATTACTATTCAACTAGCAACCCCTATTTATGACAAAGATCAGCTCAGTGAGTGCTCGCGAGATTATTGATTCGCGCGGTAAGCCGACCGTCGAAGTGACCTGCGCTCTCGCGAGTGGGGTAGTGGCCACCGCCTCGGTGCCCTCAGGGGCTAGTACGGGCGTGCACGAGGCCCTTGAGCTACGTGATGGCGACGCGGCGCGCTACGGCGGACAAGGCGTACTCAACGCAGTCGAGCATGTTAACCAAGACATCAATCAACTCGTGCAAGGTCAGGACTTCGATCAGTCCACACTCGATGCGGCCTTGATCGAGGCCGACGGTACGGAGAACAAGTCACGCTTTGGTGCTAACGCAATACTCGGCGTCTCGCTCGCCTTTGCACGCGCCGCTGCAACAGAGCAAGGGGTTGAGCTGTATCAATACTTAGGCGGTCTCGCGGGCAATACGGACTTCACCTTGCCTGAGCCCATGTTAAACGTTATTAACGGCGGACAACACGCTGACAGTGGTCTCGATATTCAAGAATTTATGCTCGGGCCTATTGGTTTTGACACCTTTAGCCGCAAGATACAGGCTGGCGCTGAGGTTATCACTGCGCTCAAGAAAATATTGAGCAAGAAGGGATACTCGATAGGCGTAGGCGACGAAGGCGGCTTCGCACCCAAGCTTACGTCCAACGAGGAGGCCTTTGAGTACCTCGAACAAGCCATTATTGATGCAGGATACACCTTCGACCAGATCAAGATTGCGCTTGATGCAGCTGCTTCGAGCTTTTACGAGAATGGCGCCTACCAAGTAAAGATCGCAGGAGAGCAGGGGAGCCGGACGAGCGACGAGATGATCGCATGGTACCAAGACCTCGTAGATAAGCATCCCATTATCTCAATTGAAGACGCGCTCGCTGAGGACGATTGGGCGGGTTTTGCTTCGTTGACGGCCAAGCTCGGTGACACAATCCAGATTGTGGGTGACGACCTTACCGTAACCAATCCAAAACGCATCGAGACGGCTATCGCGGAGCGGTCTATCAACTCCGTGCTCATTAAGCTGAACCAAATCGGCTCACTTTCTGAGACGATACGCGCTATTCAGATGACCAAGGCGGCTGACTGGACACCCTTTGTCTCGCACCGTTCGGGCGAAACCACGGACACCTTTATCGCCGACCTCGCGGTCGGGCTCTCCTGTAAGTACCTCAAGTCCGGTTCGCTCACGAGAGGTGAGCGCGTCTGTAAGTACAACCGCCTGCTCGAGATCGAAGCGACGCTTGTACACACGAACGCAAAGAAGTTGAGCTAGTACCACCGCGTAGTGGGCCTATGGCGTAGTGGTAACGTGCGTCCATGGCATGGACGAGTCGGGAGTTCGACTCTCCCTAGGTCCACATTCACAGAGCCAGTGTGCTCTATTTCCTCACAAACCCTTTTAAGGACTGTGTATTTTGGTGTTCGATAGCCCTCAATTTTGCTATACACCAAATTAGTCTCAAAAGGAACGAGAAGAACTTTTGTTGCTCAAACACATTCAATTCTGACCAAGTATCATAAGGTTCTTTTAGTACACCCAACACTTTGTTGAGGGCTGTTCGATAAGGAACGGCGTAGTCATATTTTGGTGCACTATCGGCTTCGGTAGTGATTTTGAAGCATCGGAAACATTTATTTGTGCGTGGTAAAGATGTGTTTTCATATTGTTATTTCTGGTATTTTGTCTCTTGGTATGATGCGAACTTTCACTTTTTTCATCCCTAGGATTGATGCTTTCATCAAGCGATGCAATCCATCGAGAATAAGCCACCGTCCTTTATTTTCCATAATATCAATCGGATGTACGAGGTCTGCTTTCATTGTTCTTTCGTACTCGCTGATATGCCTCTCTTTATCATCAATTACATCCTGTGGAGTGAGATTATAAATACCGCCACCTTCCCATAAAAAGGGAATATCGAAGTGCCATATAAGTTCAGTAATATCCATCTCTGTAACAGGAATATCAAGTTGCCACACTTTCTTTTCATCCCAACTAAAATCAAAGCCGACTTCTTTTATGGTTTTTGGGATTTCCTTTTTTATTACCACTTGCCACTCATCTTCATAAACAACATTGCCTATTTTTTGAGGGTCAATTTCCTCACATTCAAAATTAGAAAGGTATTTCTGATGCACTTTGAAAAGTGTCCGCTCATATTGATTTTTGCCTTTTTCTGTAAGAAAAAATCTATAATCTCCTTCTGGTAACTGAGGTTTCGGCATCCATTTTCTTGCTTCGAGAGCTTCATCTCCTAACGATTCGGGAAGCAATCTTTTACCCGCAGAAAATACACCTTCTTTGTTTGATGTATAGCGATATAACTTCTTGTGCTCCATAAATGAAATTATAACAAAAAATTGGCAAAAACGCCTTTGTTGCGACCTCAACATCAGATACTCATCTAATACTCTTGTTGTGGTAGTTCTGTTTACGTTGCGACTTGTTTTTGCAGTATGTTTTGCCTATTTCCCAAGCCATTCAAAAATGCATACCACTCAAAAACAAAGTCTTGTATGGTGTTCGATGTTTTTCGGTCAATGTCCACAAACTTGCGCTCCCACCAAGGGGCACGTACAATGCGCTTACTACGTTCTAAAAATTAAACATGACTGATGCACAAACCGCCGTTGTTTCGCAGGAGAAGTTTGACGAGATGGTTAAAGAGCTCGAACACTTGAAGACCGTACGCCGTACCGAGATCGCCAAGAACCTTGAGTACGCACGTGCGCTCGGCGACCTCTCCGAGAATGCTGAGTACCAAGAGGCGCGCGACCTGCAGGCAGCCACCGAGGAGCGCATCAAGAAGCTTGAGGACATGGTGAAGAACACCAAGATTATCACCGATGGCAAGAAGAAAGACGAGGTAAGCTTCAATTCAAAAGTATCGATCAAGAAAGAAGGGAACTCTGAAGTACACGAATACACTATCGTGGGCAGCGAGGAGGCTGACATGCGCGTGAAGAAGCTCTCGCACGTCTCACCACTTGGCGCGGCACTCATGGGCAAGAAAAAGGGGGACACCTTCACCTTTGAGACTCCGGGCGGCAAGCAGACCTACACCATAGAGAAGGTGGCCTAACGGGCCGCATGGTACGATACGCTCATGCTGTGGGCAGACCGCATTGCGAGCGAGATACGTGAGACAAGAAAGCCTAAAAACGGCACGTCTTTTCTTATACGCGACGAGAAGACCCTCTCGGGGCGCGTGCATGTGGGCTCAATGCGTAGCGTTGCCGTGCACGGCATGGTCGCTGAAGCCCTTTCCGAGCTAAATACTCCCAATGAATTCCAATTCGAGTTAAACGATTTTGACCCATTTGATTCAATACCAGGCTACCTCGACGCGGAAAAATTCAGAGAACATTTGGGAAAGCCTCTTTACACCGTCCCGAGCCCAGAGCCAGGGTTTAAAAATTATGCCGAATACTTTGGCGAAGAGTTTATGGACGTACACAAGCAGGCCGGTTTTACTCCTACGTACTATCGCGCTACAGAGCTCTACCAGTCGGGACGTATGGACGGGCTTATAAAGACGGCTCTCGAACGGGCGGACGAGGTGCGCAGTATTTTGAAGGCCGTCTCAGGGTCTGAAAAGGATTCGACCTGGCTACCGCTCTCAGTAGTCTGTGAGGACTGCGGAAAGATGATGACGACACGCGCTTTTGATTTCGATGGCGAGACGGTGGGCTACGCCTGCGATAGAAATCCGGACGATGCAAAAAGCTGCGGCCACACGGGCCGAGTAGCCCCATATAGCGGCACTGCAAAGCTCTTCTGGAAGGTTGATTGGGCTGCCAAGTGGATAGCGGTTGGAGTGGACGTAGAGGGCGGGGGCAAAGACCATTCGACCAAGGGCGGCTCGCGTGACGTCTCTAACCACATAAGTAAAGAGATTTTCGATACCGAGCCCCCGTTTGACACGCCTTATGAATTTTTCCTAGTCGGCGGCAAAAAGATGGCTTCGTCAAAAGGTCGAGGAGCCTCCGCAAGAGAGATGTCCGACCTTTTTCCCCCCGAAGTGTTTCGTCTTGTCCTTATCGGTAAAGATATCCGTGAACAAATTGATGTCGACCCCGCGGGCGAATCGGTGCCGCGACTCTATGATTGGTACGACGATCTTGCCGAAAGCGTACGTACCGGCGCAGCCGACGATTACGCTCGGCTCTACACACTCTGTCAGTTGCGAGAGAACCGTGCTGGACTAGTGGCCCCATGGCAGATGCGTTTTCGCGAAGTGGCGTTTATCGTACAAATGGCGCACCTTTCATTGCTCGACGAAGCCATACGAACAAAGGGCAGCGAACTTACTGCAGACGAAGAGCAAGCACTTGAAGAGCGTGCACGTTATGCGAAATACTGGCTTGCAAATTACGCTCCAGAAGAATTTAAGTACTCGCTGCAGGAATCACTACCAGCTGTCAATCTTAGCGACACACAAAAGAAAGCGCTTGGGGCGCTCGCAGGATATCTAGAGAGTAACGAACGCAATGGCGATGACATTCATCTGCGTTTGCACGAGCTTAAAGAAGAAATTCCTATTCAGCCAAAAGAACTCTTTCAAGCTATATATCGCGTGTTCCTCAACCGTGACTCCGGCCCCAAAGCGGGGTGGTTCCTCGCCGGTCTCGATCGAGATTTTGTAATAAAGCGCCTGAAGGAGGCGGTTGTGTAGCCCGTGCAAAAAGGCGGCCCGGACCCTTTCGGGTTCCGGGCCATTATGCGAGTCTGTCCGTCCGTTATCGACGACCGACCCCGTGGGGAGTGTCCGCCGAATGGATGTTCGCGACGCTCACGGTCGCGACACCATCCACTCCTGGCGGGAGGACGCAGCACTCCACGTAGGACTCGATCGTGGAGTCGCCCTCACCGTGCCAGACACGCCCATCGACCGTGCACTGCCTCGACTTGGGGTTGCTGACGCGTACCCCGGTCCAGACGGACCGAATGCCGCGGTCATCGAAATGCCTTTCGACGGCCGCAACGGCTTCAACCTGCAAAAAGGACTTTTGCTCTTCCGCTAGTTCCTCGTTCATACCCTGGCTCATTGATTCTCCTTCAGGAACAGTTGCGTACCCGTCTCACTCTCACATCTTACACAATACAATCTTACTAGCCTGAGTCAAGTGTTCATAACTTACGCTAGGGTGGTGGGGTGGAGTGGGATATAATCCTATACAGGTTAGTGAAGTGGGAAGCGGGGTCATGGCCGTTCTCCACACAATTAGCCTTAACGAGCGCAGCGAGTGTTTGTGGGAGAACCCTGTTAAATACAGCTTCGCTGTCCTCTGCAGCAGAGGATTTAACAGGGTAAGTATTTCCTAGATCGCTAGCGCTCACAACGAAATACCTATGTTCCTCGGAGAATACCTACACACCTTTGATACTAAGAACCGTATTTCGGTCCCTTCACGATTTCGTAAGGACCTAGGCCGCGTTGTCGTTGTGACACGCGGCCTTGATCGTTGTATCTACGTCTATGCTCGCAAGGCGTGGGAGAAACAGGCAGCGCAGTATGCGGCAGCAAGCACTGGTACCGCAGCAGAGCGCGGCCTTGCGCGCCTCTTTCTCGCAGGCTCATTTGAGGCCGAGGTCGATAGCTCAGGCCGCGTGCTCATACCAGAGAACCTAAAAGCCTTTGCGGGGATTAATGAGAAGGCCGTGATGGCAGGCGTTGCCGACCGCGTCGAGATCTGGGAGGAGAAGGCATGGAAGCAGTACACCGAGCAGATAGAGCGCGACGCAGACGCCTTCGCCGAGAAGGTGGGCGTTTCAAAATAGTATGGAAGCCAGGCACGACAGCGTCTTGATGAAGGAGACCCTCGAGGCACTCAAGGTGCAGCCGAGCGATACGGTCGTGGACGCAACGCTCGGCGGGGCAGGGCACTTCGCCGCTCTGCTCGCCGAGCTTGGCGCAGGTGGCGTGATGGTGGGCATTGACGCCGACTCGGCCGCGGTTGAGCGAGCACGCGAGGCCTATGCGCTCGACCGCAGGCCCGACCGCCCTGCTGCACATCTCATCAATGACAACTTCCGCAACGTCGCACACATCCTTGAACGCCTCGGCATCGGCTCAGTCGACGCGATACTCTTCGACCTTGGGTGGAGCGGATATCAGATTGCCTCACCACGCGGCTTCTCCTTCCAGGCCGACGAACCACTTCTCATGAGCTATAGCGAGGGGGGAGAGACCGCAGCAGATATCGTGAACTCCTCGTCCGAAGAGGACCTGGCGAACCTTATCTTCACCTACGGGGAGGAGACCTTCTCGCGCGGCATTGCGCGCGCCATCGTGGCCGCACGTGCCGAGGCACGCATCCTCACCACGGGAGCGCTCGTCAACGCCGTGCTGCAGGGCACACCCTCCTGGTACCACAAGCGCAAGACCCACCCAGCCACCAAGACGTTCCAGGCGCTGCGCATTGCCGTTAACGACGAGATTGGCAGCCTGCACGAGGGTCTTGCGGCCGCTCTCTCCGTGCTTGCGCCAGACGGCCGCCTCGCTGTGATTACCTTCCACAGCATCGAGGATCGGATTGTGAAGAACCTCCTCCGCGATGCGGTGGAGACGGGTCTTGGCGCGCTCACTCCTAAGAAGGCGATCGCACCAGGCCGCGCCGAGCTGCTTGCGAATCGTCGCGCGCGCAGCGCCAAGCTCCGCGTGTTTACGCGGGCAGCAGCACGCACGCTGCCAGAAACAATTAATGCACTAACCAATTCTTTGACCTATGTATAAGCACCCACTCATGTTTAAGTACTCGGCCGTCGCACTTGGATACGGCATGGTCGCGACGCTTGCGGTGATATACATTGGTCTCATTGCGGTGGTGGTGAGCTACGCGGCGCTCACCGTGGAGTACTCGCAGTCGGTCCGTAACGACGAGGCAGCGGTCGCCCAGCTCGAGGCGCGCTATCTGGCGACCGTCTCCAAGATTACGAAGACCGACTACGCGAGCGCGGGCTACGCAAAGCCGGTCGCCAAGACCTTTGTTGCCACTCAGAGCGCGACGGCCCTCCGCTAAGGAATCATGCGGGCCCAGTTTCGCACTCGCATCCGCATCGTGCTCGTCGGTATCGTCCTGGTGGCGGTGCTTATCGTGGTGCGACTCTATTTCATACAGATAGTCTACGGGCAGGACTACTCAGACAAGGCCGATCGGCAGTTCGCCTCGGGCAGTAGCGGGCTATTTGATCGCGGCTCGATCTACTTCACCCGCAAGGACGGCACGCTCATCTCTGCAGCCACGCTTGTCACCGGATTTCTCGTTGCCATCAATCCTCAGACCTTGCGCGACCCAGAAGGGGTGTATCGAGAAATAGCCCCACTCTCCTCGACCACCCTGTCCCACGATGCGTTTCTTGCGGCCGCAAAGAAGAAGGGCCAGGTCTACATCGAGGTGGCGCACCGCCTCTCCGCAGAAGACGGCCAGGCCCTGGCAGCCAAGGAGCTGCCCGGCGTCCAAGTACTCAAACAGCGCTGGCGCTACTACCCAGGTGGTACGCTCGCCTCGCAATCCATCGGTATTGTGAGCTACGGCTCGGGCGACACCCTCTCGGGCAGGACCGGTCTTGAGAAGGTGTACGATGAGACCCTTTCTCGTTCAGGCGACTCGCTCTATAAGAATTTCTTCGCACAACTCTTTTCAAACATAGGCGATCTGCTCGTAAACTCCCGCGACGCGCACGAGGGCGACATCATCACCACCATTGAGCCTGAGGTGCAGACTCGTCTTGCCGACAATCTCGCAAAGGTCAATCAAAAGTACTCAAGCAAGGAATCCGGCGGCATCATCATGGACCCCGCCACGGGCGCTATCATCGCTATTGCGAGCTTTCCCACCTACGACGCCAACCACTTAAAGAGCGTTAACCCGGCCCTACTGAATAATCCCCTCGTTGAGCGCGTCCACGAGTTTGGCTCTATCGTCAAGCCGCTCACCATGGCGTCCGGCCTCGACGCTGGCGTTATCACGCCGCAGAGTACCTACAATGATACCGGGTGTATCACCGTCAACAAGGCGACTATTTGTAACTGGGACCTGAAGGCGCGAGGCGTGATCCCCATGAAGGAAGTGATCATGCAGTCACTGAACATGGGCGTCGCGTGGATCGCGGGCCAGCTCGGGCAGGAGCAGTTTCGCACGTACTTCACCAAGCTGCTCAGCGAGAAGACGGGCGTCGATCTCCCGAGCGAAGGGCGCTCGCTCATGAGCAACCTGCAGAAGCCCCAGCAGATCGGCTATAGTACCGCCTCATTTGGGCAAGGCATTGCTGTGAATGCCGTGCAGATGATCCGCGCCGAAGGCGCGCTCGCCAATGGCGGCGTCATGGTCGTGCCACACCTCGCCCGGGCCGTCCGCCTCAACACGGGTATCGAGCGCCCCATCGATTGGGACAAGAAGGTGCGCGTGTTCTCGCCTGAGGCGGCCCGCGCCACCGCCGCAATGATGACCGAGATGGTCGACGTCAAGCTCGATAACGGCAAGGCCAAGATCCCCACCATGTCGGTCGCCGCCAAGACGGGTACGGCCCAGCTCACCGACGGGGAAGGGGGCTACTACAAGGACCGCTACTTCCACTCCTTCGTAGGCTTCTTTCCATCGTACGCGCCACGCTTTATAATCCTTCTCTACACCAATGACCCGCGTGGTGTACAGTACGCCTCAGAGACGCTCGACCAGAGCTTCCTCGACCTCGTCCACTTCCTTATCGAGTACTATGAGGTACCGCCAGACCGTGGCGTCCCCACACAAGCAGGAGCCGTAACCACCCCCACACCATGAAAGACCTACTCAAAGCTATTGTCGCCTTCTTCCTCGGACTTTTTGCTCGCGCCGTATTGCACAAATATCGCCCCACGATTGTCATGATCACTGGCTCGGTGGGTAAGACCTCTACCAAGGACGCTGTAGGCGAGGTGCTCACCGCGCGCTTCTTGGTGCGCAAGAGCGACAAAAGCTTCAACAGCGAGTTTGGCGTACCCTTTACCATCTTGAATGTGGGCAACCCGTGGGGCAACCCCTTCGCCTGGTTTTCAGTACTTAAAAACGGTCTCGCCCTTCTTTTCTTACCCAATCATTATCCCAACATGCTCGTGCTTGAGACCGGCGCCGACAAGCCGGGCGACCTCGCGCGCATATTACGCATCGCCACACCCGACGCAGTGGTAGTGACCCGTCTGCCTGATATCCCGGTGCATGTCGAGGCCTACACCTCACCCGAGGCAGTACAAGAGGAGGAGTTCTCGCCAGCATACGCCCTACGAGGAGCGGCACCGCTCATCATCCCCTCCGACAAGCCACACCTGCGTGAGATGGCTGAGCGCACGCCCGCCCGCATTCTCTCCTACGGCCCAACACCCGGAGCATTTGTACACACTAGCGACGCTGGCTTTTATCAGAATGAGGAGGGTGCCGTCGAGGGCATGACTGCCCGCGTAACCGTCGGCGGCGAGGAGGGGACGATTATCGTGCGCGGCTCGGTGGGTGCGGTACAGATACTGCCCATTGCAGCAGCACTCGCCACTGCCCAGGCTTTTGACATATCGCTTACGGACGCACTCAGAACGCTCGAGTCCTATGTGCCACCGCCGGGTCGTGGCCGCCTCCTGAGAGGAAAGCACGGCAGCACGCTTATCGACGACACCTACAACTCCTCTCCAGTGGCTGTTGAGGAGGCGCTCGCCACGCTCAAGAGCTTCCCCGGGGCAAAGCGGCGTATCGCCGTGCTCGGCGACATGCTCGAGCTCGGCCGCTACTCGGTACAAGAGCATGAGCGCATCGCGACGCTCGCGCGAGAATCGGTAGATCTAGTGGTGGCCGTAGGCATCCGCTCACGAGTATTTGCGCATGCTAAAGGGAAGGCGCCCGTGACACTCTTCGACGATGCACACATCGCCGCGCGCGAACTCATCGACCTCATACAGCCAGGTGATGTTGTGGTTATAAAGGGCTCACAGTCTATCCGCATGGAGCGCGTCGTCGAGGCATTGCTCGCCGACTCGGCCGACTCTGCAAAGCTAGTACGACAGGAGCAGCAGTGGAAGAAGCGGTAATCCGCTACGGATACATTGTATTCTTGAGCGCCTCAAGCTCGGCGATAACGTTCTCGTCGGTGACTTTTTGAAAACGCGGAGACGTAGTGTCGCCCTTGGCGACCTCCTCCAGAAACATCTCAAGTGGGCGCGAGCAGTACTCTGCGGGCTTGAGCCAGAGGTTTATATAGAGCGGGCGGTACAGCACCACCAGTGTCTCGAGCTCGGTGTTGCGCCCGACGCCGATCACCTCATAGGTGTAATTACCCAGCGGGCCCGCTGGGTCGTGCTTGTAGTGGTAGTAGAAGCCTTTAGTGGGGAGATTCATAATCTCGTTATTATATGTTAACTTTCGGGAGGATGCGAACAAAGCTGTTCTTTCTGTCTCAACCAGAGGAAGCATCTGATGAAGAGAATTCTAGTCCTCGATGCCTTCACAAATGGGCACGAGGCGGCAATAGCTTTTATGAGAAGGCAGGGTTGGCTTGACGCGGAGTGCGTGCTCTTGTTTTGCGGCTCCTTCGACAAGCTGCTAGCTCGGCTTGCGCGTGAGTCGGTCTACGCCGTAGTCCCTGTGCGCAACTCCACCATCGAGGGATCTGAGATCACGGAAGTAACCAGACCTCTCGCAGCACTTCGCGCGAAGGGTCTGCATCTCGCAGAGCTTGACCGTGTTGTTTTGCCGGTCGAGCACCATCTGCTGGTTCAGGCGTGCGTAGAGAGCGCAGCCGAGCTCGAGTGCGTCCTGACGTACCGCAGGGCTTTCGAGCAATGTCAGAGGTATCTCGACAACCTTGGCATACCGCATGATCGGCGCCTGCGTCGAAACTCCACTGCTGGAGCAGCAAAGATTGTCTCACAACTGGGAGATCAGGCAAGGTTTGCGGCGATCGCCTCGAGGCTTGCGGCAGAGGCCTACGGACTTCGAATTCTGGCCCAGGGTATCCAGGACGATCCAGACAACAAGACGACCTTTGTGCTACTCAAGCACGTAGCCAACGGTCACTGCGAAGGGGCACGGCGTTGAATACGTCGGCCCTTTTCTTTTGTGTTTGGTAGGGGACTGAAGGCGAGGCTCTTGGGCCTTAGGATGTTTTATGGCGACGTTTCATTTCTCGAACGGAGTCTTTAAAACTAGCAACAAGAACTAAGAAAGCCTCGTACCGCAATGGTACGAGGCTCCCGAGACGAAATCGGGCTGAGTCTATGCACCCGCGTAGCGCCCTACCACTTCGGCTCGGCATTCAATCCCTCCACCGGGCGGTATTCGGTCTCGTCGTTGAGAACGACGAAGGCCCAGGGGCCGAGCTTCAGGAGCTCCTGGTCAGGGGCCAGTCCATCTCTGACGAACTGGTCGTATAGGAGTCTCGTATCGTCCGTGATGCGCCTCCAGCGAGGTTCTTCATCCTTGCGAATATTTCCCCGGTACGCTTTCGCCCAGTCCGCCTCCTTTTTGAGACGCGCCATGGTCAGCGTGGGGCAGCCGAAGTTGCTCGTGTAGACGATGACCCTCTTGCCGATGAACCGTACCTCTCGGCCGCTCGTCTGACTGTCGTGAGACCACGTGCGCCGATCGTCCTGGATGAACTCGATGTCGACAAGTCGGTACGCGAGCATGATCAGATCATCGCAATTCCACCCCTGGAAGTGCCGAATGACCTGCTCCTGACTCGGATTCTGTTCGACGTCCTCGGAGAGCAGCAGGTCGTGATAATAGCTTTCGGTATCCACCAGAAACCCCGGGGCCATCTGCGTGGAGTAACACGTCCAGACCCTGATGAAGCGCTGGCGGTAGCGCACCGCCGGAATAAGTATCTCTTCAGATTTCATTTGCGGATCTCCTCCTGCAAATTGTGAAAGGAGAGGGATTGCTCTATCTGTAATCATACAATTTATCAAAGCTCCCGTCAACACTCGCGCGTCTCTCAGCGCGGCATTCCACGCTTGCTTAGGCTCACAAATGCAAAAGCCGCCTTTCGGCGGTTTGCATTTGTGACCCAATTAGTCGTAATTGAAGCCACTTATCAGAGAGCTTAATAGCTGGTTTGTATCTGGTCGCTCCCTCGAACAGGAACGCTCCTCCGTGTAGGCCTACTGCCTTTCGGGATTAGAGCTGAAAGAGGCTACACGTTGCCATCGACTTGACCTCGCACGAACAGATCGAATTGAACCATGTTGTACCAGTAGCCGTATGGATCTTTCCAGAAGACTACAGGGTGTGCGGCGAGAAACTCGGCATATGATGGCGCATCGGACTTTGTCATGTCGACAAGACTATACAGACACTGGTGTACGGCACTATTCTTCTGTGAGTCAATTTCGTATACCGTAGAGTCTTTATGAGTTGTGCCGGTCTGCACAAATAACACCTCCAAAGCATGCATAGTCTTGAAGTCTTTATAGCACTGCTCTTTGGCATATAGAGCCCCGCCGTCGTATTGAGCAATGGCGGAAGACCCATCCTTCCACGCAATACCAGGGACTTCCATATGCAGTACTTTCTCTGAAAAATCAGTTACAAGATTTGCGCCATACCAAATGCCTATCGGTGTCTGAATGACATAGGTGGGGCGCGATCCCATATATCCATATTCAACAAAGTGCTCCTCAATATCATCAGCATCGTAGTCCGGTGTGTCCGCGTCTGGACGTGCCAGGGTGCTTCCCGACACAGTAGTGGTCGGCGTAACGGGAGTGACCTTTCCCCAATCGCTCGCATACAGATCGGTTGCCCATACTTGGAAGCGGTGACCGTTTGAATCGGTTACGTATCTCGCCTCGCTTTGTGTTCCAGGGAGGTAAAGTTGCGTCGGAAAAGTATCCGCGGGAGCCAGGGGGAGGTTTAGGAGTCCCAGGGCTTCAATGTCGCCCTTGGGTCCGCGACGCCATCCCAAGTCGCCCCACCACGCAATGGGATTCCCTCCCGCGTCACCAATAAAGTATCCGTACGTTATGCGATTCGTGCCTCGTGCGTAATAGAGGTGAGATCCGGCGTATGGGCCGGAGTGAAATGTGGCAACATCGTGGACCGCCATAATCGGTGCGGGACCATACGAAGGAGCAAAGGGCGACTTCACTGTTTTGAAAGGTTTTGAAGCATCGATGACTCGCCACTCAATCTGTCCTGTAGAAGAGGTCTGCGGCTCTTGCGTAGTACCATTGTGCGTGCAGTAAGCTAACCCGCCCGCCACAATGAGTACGAGTACAACAATACAGCTGTGCATCATTCTGCTGCGATTCATGTACACGTATCTATACATTACAGCCGGTATATGTCAATTTTGTGACCCTACCGGGATCGCGATTACGCGTATCGATCCTTACAGGATCAGTACACCTTGTGGAGATTTTGCTTCAGGAAATCGCATAATCTGCTCACAAGGTTTTCGATTCCCGGGCGCAAAGCGTCCCACGCTTTGCTTAGGGTCACAAATGCAAAAGCCGCCTTTCGGCGGTTTGCATTTGTGACCCCAGTTAGTCGTAATTGGAACCAGCTTATCATAGAGCTTAACAGCTGGCTTGTGTTCGGAAGGGATCTAGAAGGCGTCCGCAATACTGCCTTTAGGGATTAGAAACGGCAGAGCATGTAAGAAACAGAAGAGGCCCGCAGCTTGCGCTACGGGCCTCGACCTCAGCAATACTTGAACCAGGCGATCGTCGCGACGACCCAGCTCAGACAGTTCGCGATCTCACTGATAGCCGACCCGCGCCTGTTGCGCTCGTTCGCGGCCTCTCTCACTGTGAAGGCGAGTTGGAGGAGGCGGAGACTGATGGTCAGGTGACCCATCAGTACCATCTCCCACGTCAGCTTCCCTTGGTGCATCACGTACATGTTGTAGGCCAACATGAGTTGTGGTAATGCCTTGAAGAAGATCGCCAGGACACCCTTCACGATCGGGTCTTTGTACGACAAGCCGCGAAGCCGGGCCGCACCAAGCGTCAGTACGATACCGACTGACGCAAGAACCGTCGTGAGCGTATCCCGCTCGTTCCACTGACCCGTCCCTTTCCAGAACATCACGGCGAGGAAAGACGTCACCATCCAAAAGACAGTCGGTAGCTCCAGATCGTTTGCCGCATGACACGGCTAGGCTGGATCCGATCCGCCTGTTTAACGAGACGTAGGTTGATTGCCAAGAAGATGAGCCAGAACACAAGCCAGCTGACGCTGACTCCTGCTGCTGACGTCGTCATCTGGACGAGTTGGCCGTGGGTGGACCACGCCACGAGAAAGAATTGACTCCCGAAAAGGAAGTCTGCGAGTCGTTGCTTTCGATTCGACATCACGCCCTCCTTTAGGGTCGGTTGAGATCTTGTTGAGGTAAAAGAGCAGAGCCACCTATGGCTCTAAGCCATCATAGCATGTTCTGGCCCGCGTGTCAAGTCGTTATGCTAAAATGAGACAAAATCGGAACCAACTTATCCTGGAGCTTAATCGCCAGCTCGACTTTGGGCGCTCGCTAGAACAAGAGAGAACAGGGTCGTAATACTGCCTTTAGGGATTAGAACTAACCGAAAGCGCATCTTTTGTAAGCCTTGACAGAACGTATGTTCTGTGTAGTATACACAACGGAAGGGGAATTCTCCCAAAACCTGGGGGATGTCCCCAAAACTGACGGATTGACAACTGAAACGCGCAAGGAGGTTCGAGGAAATGACCGACATCACCAACGGAACCGCAGACGGAGTGGAAGAAGAACCCCGGGGCGATGCCCTGCACAAAAACGAGACCAGCGACGATGGCCAGACGGCCGAGACCGCCGACCTCAAAGACGAAACCGAGGACGATGAGGAAGAAAAAGAAGAGCCTCTCGACCCCGACGACGTCGAGGGAGAAGGACTCATCAAAATCCTCCTCCCGCACATCGGCCTGCAGGAACCCAACCTGCCGGTGCAGTGGTGCGTCGCGCCCAAGCTGATTGCGGCCCTCAAGCGGCGATGGCTGGCAGACGACGCACATGTGCTCTTCTGCATCACGGATGAAAACGGGTGGGAAGTTCCTGGCATGCGCCAGATCGTCCCCCTCATGCAGGTGCAGACGTGGATCCCGTTCCGCAAACCCGGTGCCTTCACCATCCACGCTCGTGTCGTCTCCGGCGACTACGACAGGTCGCTCATGAAGTACCTGGTACGTGACAACGGTTCTGCGAGTGCTCGATACGACACCGACATTCTGCATGCCGACCGCATTCCGCGGATCATGGATGAACAAGGCGTCGACGAGGCTGAGGCCCGCCGGCGACTGAGCATCCACAAGGGTACTGTCAGTGGGTTCGGACTCTCGAAGAAGGAGATCATGATCGATGAGAAGCTCTTCGCTCCTCCTCCTTCGCCATGGCTCGCATGGTGGATCATGTTCCCCAACAGCGACGAGTTCCGGCCCGACGACGAGTGCCACTTCCGCAAGCAGGTGCTCTGGGCGATCCCCAAGATCGCCTACATCGGCCCGTGGGCACTGAGCATCGTGCTCTGGCGAGCGCTTCTCGCGTTCGGCTGGCGCATCCTGCTCCTCGGCTCGTTGCAGGCGTGGAAACCTCTGCTCCATCCGTTCGCGATGCGAACGGCGAGCATGTTCCTGCCGGAAAAGGAGGCCCTCCCCACGATCGCTCGTGGATGGCTTCTCAGATTGCAGGAGAAGGAAGGGGACGAAGGACAGCACTACGATGAGCTCGACGTGGGCTGGTGGACGCCGATCGGCATCCTCCAGATGCCGCTAACGTGGCTCGTGCTGCTGGTGCTGGGGACAATTCCCGGTCTGTTCATGGAGTACGGCTTCACCTTCTGGAACCTGCTCATCGCAGGTCTCGGTACGGTGGTGGCAATCGCCAGCATCATCGCGGCGGGAGTCGGACTGTTCATGGGCAAGGAGAAGCTCGAGGAGAGGTATCCCAACGCGGGCTACCACTTCAGCAAGTGGCTCCGAAGCTATTTCGGCCGAGAGAAGGATGAGTTCGCCGATATCGTCTGCGAAGACGGTAAGGCGGCGTTCAAGCCCTTCTCTGCGGTGCCGAAGAACCGCCAGCTCATCTTCAACGCGATCAAGCACGAAGTCTGCAAGATCTACGCTCGCTCGTAACGGGAGCGTACGCCAACCGGCTTGTGCGAAGGCCGTCAGGTTCGTTCAACACTCATTCGTATACTCGACCTCCAGTCGAGATACGGGTGAGTGTTTTAATTTATGCTGACGCAAAGTATTGGTTCGATCGTCCCGTTTGGATACTCCGCACGAGCCCGTAAAATAAGCACAAAATAGTTGTGACCCTACCGGGAATCGAACCCGGATTTAAAGCTTGAGAAGCTTCCGTCCTAACCGTTAGACGATAGGGCCGTGTTGTGCACCCGGCCATACACCCGGCGCTTCGCTCGGAACAAATTAGGATTTGTTCTCTCGCTCCGCTTGGTTGTAGGGCCCGACTGCGCACGCCCTTGTTTTATAACAAAAAAATCCCTGGGAGGGAAGCATGGAAAAATCCGTAACTGTGCGGGAAGCTGGCGTGCTCCCGTGCAGTTACGGATTCTTGCGTCGCGACGTCTCGGGATGCGTCATCTCGAAGTCGCTGGCGATCTTCAGCTTTACGCCCGTATCAGGCGCAACAACCTCGCCGTCTTCAGTCTCTACGTAGAACGGGTCACGTTCACTGGCAGCCTGCGTTGCAAGCCTTCTCAGTTTTTGTCGGCGCTTCTCTTCTGCGGCGAGCGCGTCCCTCGCCACGACCTTCGCCTGCAACCTGTCGAGCACCGCACGCGTCGCCTCGATATTGGCCTCACGCGAGGCGCTTGCAGCCTCGGGCTGTGTATGGGGTATACGCTCTCTGTTCATACGTGTGCCTCCAAGCTTAATTAAACCCTAAATATTCTACTGTAGCAAGTTATCCACAACGGCCTTCACGTCGTTGCCATCGGCCCTGCCCTTAAGATCGCGCATCAGCGCGCCGATGAGCTTGTTGGCGTCTGCCTTGGTTGCGGCCCCAAGCTCGGCAGCCTTCGCGGCCGCAATGATCTCTATCTCGCCAATACTGATGAGGGCAGGGAGGTAGGTGTTGATTATTGCGAGCTCCTCTTGCTCGGGCCCGACGAGGTCCTGCCGAGCAGCCTTCTCGAACTGCTCGATAGAGTCTTTGCGCTGGTTGGCAGCACGCTTCAATGCGGCCAATGCCTCATCGTCGGTGAGGAATTCGGTAGGGAGGCGCTTTTTGGTCATAACCTCATTCGTCATCGCGGTTACGAGCGAGCGTAGCGTACGCAGCTTTACTTCATCACGAGCGCGGAGGGCGTCTGGAATGGCTTTCTTTAAATCTTCGTGGATCATATGCATCTACTTTACCACGCTAAGCCTTTTTTCTGCTTCGATAAGATCTTCTGGCGAGGTCACTTGGTGCCAGAAGCGTGTCTCTATGGCGTGGAAGGGTATTGCCTCTGCCGTGCTTATCATCACTGCTGTTTGCGGCAGGCCGTACTCCTCGCTGCCGGGAGCCTTGGGCACGGGCGGCATGTCAAAGAAGCGCGTGTCGAGCACAAAAAGGTTGGTACCCACAAGGCCGGGCCGGCCCTCATGGTCGCCCTCCTCTATTCCCGTTATCACGCCGCGCTGGTCCACCTCGACACGCCCTCCGGCACCCATAGCGCCCACCGGCGCGACAACCATACTCCAGTCGGGCGTTAGGATGCAGCACTCCATGTCTTCGCGACAATACAGATCGTCACCCATGAGCACCAAGAAACGATCGTGGAGCACATCCTTCGCGGCCCACACGCCCTTTGCGGTACCGTCAAGTATTTCCTGCTGGACATAGACGATACGGCGCCCATGTGACTCGTCTCGAAAGCACTCTTTAATGGCGTCGCCTTGGTACCCGACCACCACGACTACCTCGTCTACTGCCGAGGGCAAGGCTTCGAGCTTGTGCTCAATGAGCGACTTGCCCGCAACCTGGAGCAGAGGTTTAGGAGTGTCACTAGTGAGCTCGCCCATGCGAGTGCCGCGACCAGAGGCAAGAATAAGTGCTTGCATAGGCCCCATAGTACCGCAGAGTTGATATAGGCTATAATCAACTCATGTCTGCACTCACCATTGTTCTCGTCGTCGCAGTTATCGTCCTCGTGCAGGGGATAGGCTTCTACCTTGTGATCAAGAAGCGTGAGGAGCCGAAGGAAGATGGCAACGGACTCTTGCTCCTCCAGCAGCAACTCCAGTCGCTCGAGCGCTCGCTCAACTCGCAGGTATCAGAATCTTCTCGCACTATGCAAGAGAGCTCGCACCGACAGTTCTCAGAGTCAAACAAGCTCATAAAAGAGATCACGCAGGAGATAACCTCGGTCAAGGAGATAGGCCGGCAGACCCAGAGCTTCGCCGAGCAGCTGCAGAGCCTCCAAGACCTGCTCAAGAACCCGAAGCAGCGTGGAATCCTCGGCGAGTACTACCTCGAGACCGTGCTCAAGAATGTCATGTCGCCACAGGATTATCGTATACAGTATCCCTTTAAAAACGGCGAGATAGTCGACGCGGTGGTGATCATCAATAAAAAGCTCGTACCCATAGACTCTAAGTTCTCGCTCGACAACTACAACCGCTTCGTAAGTACGCAGGTGGGGAGCGCCGAGCGTACGGTGGCCGAGAAGGCTTTTGTAAACGATCTGAAGCTGCGCATCACCGAAACGGCCAAGTATATCCGGCCTGAAGAGGGCACTATGGACTTCGCTTTTATGTTTATCCCGAGCGAAGGTATCTACTACGACCTCTTGACCAACCAAGTGGGTGGGGGAGAAGAGGAGAACCTGATACAGCGCGCCGCAGGGAAGTACAAAGTGATTATCGTCTCCCCAACCTCGTTCCTCGCGTACTTGCAGACGGTGATGCAAGGCCTCAAGGCACTGCAGATAGAGGAGCGCGCTGAAGAGATACAGAAGAGAGTAGGGGAGCTCGGCAAACACATTGCCTCATGGCAAGAATTTTATAAAAAACTCGGCAACTCACTTGGCACGAGCGTCTCGCACTACAACTCCGGATATAAAGAGCTGGGCAAAATTGACAAGGACGTCTACCGCATCGCTGAGACAAAGATCGGTATTGAGCCTGAGCTCCTGGAGAAGCCCTCTGATAACGAGCTTGACTAATTCATAGCATTGTGCTATGATAGATATGTTACGAATAAACGCTCTTTGATGTGGAGGAGGTGGTGCTGTGGGATTCGAAGCACTGAATCACATATACCAGGTAAAGCTGTTCGCGGTCCTACTTGCTCTGGGACTGGTGTTCTTTGGGGGGCGCAGCGTCGAGAAGCCGGGAATGGAAGCTTGTGCGGCTATTCTGACGCTCACAGGCTTCGCGATGATCTTCGTCGCCTGGGTCAAGTGACTTTTCGGGGTCGGGTTGGGCTCTCCTTCGGGAGACGCCCCACCCGGCCCTTGTCATTTCTAGAGAAGAATGCTACATTGCCCCCAATGGAAGTGGCCGTAATCAAGACCGGTGGGAAGCAATATGTCGTCTCAAAAGGCGACACTATCTCTATTGAGAAGCTCCCTGGGGACTTGAAATCTGGTGACACAATCGTATTTGATGAGGTACTCCTCGTCGACAACGGCTCGGACACGACCATCGGTGCACCTACTATTAAGGGTGCTGAGGTCAAGGGTACGGTCGTCCTCGCCGGGAAAGCAAAGAAAATCGAAGTGGTGAAGTACAAGCCTAAGAGCCGTTACTTCAAGCGCGTTGGCCATCGCCAGCCGGTACTCCAAGTGAAGATCGATTCGATTTCTTAATCTAATCATTTGATAACGCTTTTCCCCTTAGGCTCGTGAGAGTCGGTGCTTTTTATTTATCTTATACAATACACATTATGCAGGTAGGGCGCTGGAATCATCAATCAACAACCGGTTCAGGTTCGTCTCACGGACCATCGAGGCCATCGCGCGATACGCGTGGCGGCTCGAGCTCTTATTCGTCTCGACCACCCGCACGTGGCGGTAGTAGCTATGGCCGTGGACGCCCCGCACAGGGTGGCGGATACGGCGGCTCTCGTGGCGGTGGCTACGGCGGTGGACGTGCCCCTTCTCGCGGGCGTGGCTTCGGCGTGTTCGGCGAGGCTGAGCACGAGATCGCAAAGTTTACCAACAAGTCCGTCGTAACCACCTCAGAGCCGGTTTTCGTGCCTGAGCACAAGTTCGCCGACTTCGACATCAACGCGAACCTCAAGGCGAACATTCTTGCCAAGGGGTACGACCTCCCGACACCTATTCAAGACAAGTCTATTCCTCATGCACTTCTCGGCCAAGACGTGGTGGGCCTCGCCGCTACCGGTACCGGCAAGACCGCAGCCTTCCTCATCCCGCTCATCGACAAAGTGATGAAGCAGAAAGGGGAGCGCATCTTGATCATGGCACCTACCCGTGAGCTCGCTGTACAGATAGAGAAGGAGCTCGCCGGCTTCGCCAAAGGCCTCGGGTTCCGCGGTATGGTAGCGGTGGGTGGTGCCAGCATTGGCCCCCAGATCTCACAGCTGCGTCACGATCCAGCATTCGTTATCGGTACTCCGGGACGCTTGAAGGACCTCATGGAGCGCAAGGCGCTTGTCCTCACTGAGTTTGGCACCGTCGTACTCGACGAGGCTGACCGCATGCTCGACATGGGCTTTATCGACGACATGAAAGCCATCATGAGCAAGATGCGCGCGGAGCGCCACACCCTCTTCTTCTCGGCGACTATGTCACGTGAGATTGAGAAGCTTGTCGGCGACTTCCTCGATAACCCAGTGGTGATCTCGGTCAAGACGACCGACACACCGTCGAGCATCGATCAAGACGTTGTGCGCATCGAGCGTGGCCAGGACAAGTTCCAGGTACTGGTGAATCTCTTGCGTGAGCCAGAGTTTAGCCGCGCACTGGTCTTCGGTCGTACTAAGCACGGCGTAGAGCGGATTGCCAAGGACCTCTCGCGCCTCCATATCCACGCGGAGAGCATCCACGGCAACAAGACCCACGGCGCACGTATCCGCGCACTTGAGGCCTTCAAAGCAGGGAAGGTGAGCGTGCTCGTGGCGACCGACGTCGCCGCTCGTGGCCTCGACATCCCTGCAGTCTCGCACGTCATCAATTATGACCTACCCTCGACCTACGAGGACTACGTGCACCGCATCGGCCGTACCGGCCGTGCCGCACACAAGGGCAAGGCACTGACCTTCGTTCAAGGTCGCTAAAGATTTTACAATTAAAAGCACAGCGCCCGAAGGGCGCTGTGCTTTTATGCTTCGTTACGATTAGATAGCACGGCGCGCAAGGTCTCTGCATCCGAGTACTCAAGCTCGCTGCCCGTGGCGAGGCCACGACTAGAGCTTCTATTTTGCTGCACGCCAAAATGGAGTTACGTTCGAATACTGCGCGTACGTCTCGTACGTCTCTTCATCAGTAATCTCCTTCTCTAGATCCAATTCTTTAGCAAGTCGGATCTCACGGTCGAGCACTTCAGCCGCCTCCGCTCTAAATATAAAATCTGTCTCCTCCGATAAATAGTGGAGCGCCTCAACGGGACTTTGAATTGTTGAGGGTAACAGTTCTCGCGCGATTAACGCGTCAACGTACTCCTCAGCCACCGCTTCGCTCTGCTCAAAAGACCGATTTAAATGTAGTGCGATATGCCAATAATCTATCCCCATCTCTACCGCTCGGTCAGTCTCTTCACTGAGCGCCATTTTATTGTTGCCGTGGGCACGTGCCGCAGCTACAAACCGCACTGCTTTTGCGAGCAATTTTGGTTTTACATAGAAGGCCTGGCCGCTATATGATTCTCGCTTTTCATAGTCACTGACGCGCACGACATTCCTCACCGTATCCAGTAGACACTGCTTTGTGCACACGATGTGTCCATCTACGTATAAAACCTCATTCCACGTAAAGTCACGACTCAAAAAATAATCTTTCTCAAGCGTCTCGACGCCGTACCCAGACGCGAAATCGTCAGGCATGTACGTCTCCGCTAATTTTCGAGACATTTCTGTGTCTTGCTCATTCTTTCCGACATACACTAAGTCAATATCGCGAGGCGGTTCCGCTTCGATTTTAAGAACTGATCTGAGCACGGCCCTAGCTCCACCACCCTTTACTCCATATCCTGCGGGTAAGTCTGGAATACCATTTGGCATAGCATCTACGCCTATATTTAACGTGCCCTCTGGGTTTTCCTTTATCGCAACGTCTAAACGATAGAAAAGTTTCAACCAACGAGTCAGCAGCTCCTCATTCCAGGAAACTTGTTTAAACGTATGTTCAATGGCATGCACTGTACCTTGCTCTTGATTGAGTGCGTCTGCGTCAATAGGAATCTTTTCTCCTTTATTTGTCGCCGACGGGAATCGTTCCATGAGTACAAAGTATAACAAAAGCGCCTCACGCCTCCTTACGGTTGGAGAGCGCGGCGCGCAGAGTCTCAGCATCCGAGTACTCAAGCTCGCTACCAGTGGCGAGGCCGCGACCAAGCACCGAGGTCTTTACGAGGTCGCGATAGGGCGCGAGCATAAGGCGTATGTGGTCTGCGGTATGCTCGCCCTCGCTCGTGGCCGAGAGCGCAAGCACGATCTCTTGCAACCCATTTTGGATGCGCCGCTCAAGTGCAGAGATGAGCTCTTTCTCACGAATACCACCCTTGCCCGTGAGCGTGAGCACGCCACCGAGTACGAAGTAACGACCCTTGTAGGTACCTGCGCGCTCTATGGCGGAAAGGTCCTGATCTTTCTCGACGAGCATCAGGAGCGAGTCATCACGACGCGCGTCGCCACAGTAGCTACAGACGAGCGCGCTCGAGCCATTGTAGAAGCGTAGGCAGTCGGGGCACTGGCGAACGTTTTTTCCTAAATCGGCAATAAGCTCAGCGAGCTTGGTGCGCTCGCTCGGCGGTATAGAAAGGAGGTGAAAGACAAAACGCTTACCCTGGCGAGGCCCAATGCCCGGTAGTCGCGCGAGCGCTTGAGCAAGTTCGTCGATTTTATCCATGCGTGCTTTTAAAATTCTGCCGCGAGGCCACCGTAGGCATTGTCGACCGACTGGAAGCTGGTGCGCTTATCGTCGAAGAAGAGCTCCACCGAGCCGGTGGGGCCGTTGCGGTGCTTCTCTATGAGTATCTCGGCAATGCCCGTACGGTCGGCCTCCTTAGCCGAATTAGCCTTATCATCGCGATGAATAAACATCACCACGTCGGCGTCCTGCTCGATAGAGCCCGAGTCACGAAGGTCTGAGAGGCGTGGCTTCCCACCGCGCTTCTCCACATCACGCGAGAGCTGCGAGAGGGCAATCACCGGCACCTCAAGCTCACGAGCGAGATTCTTGAGCGAGCGCGAGATCTCGGTGACCTGCTGCACCATCGAATCAGAGGCCTTGGTGTTGGTGGGCGTCATGAGCTGGAGGTAGTCGACAATGATAAGCCCAATGCCGCGTTCACGCTTCAGGCGGCGTGCCACGGCACGCATGGCGAGGATGTTGTTGCCCGGCTTGTCGTCTATGTAGATGGGCGCCTTCGAGAGCGTCTCGAGCGCGTCGCGGATACGACCGAAGTCTTCCTCCTCCTTCACCTGGCCAGTGCGGAGCTTCCATGAGTTTACGAACGACTCTGCCGAGAGCATGCGGTCAATGATTTGCTCAGAGCTCATCTCGAGTGAGAAGATACCGACCGGCACGTTGTGACGCACGGCAGCATTGCGCGCTATATCGAGCGCGAGCGAGGTCTTACCAACCGAAGGACGCGCCGCAAGGATAACAAGGTCGGAGGGATGAAAACCGGAGAGCAGATTGTCGAGAACAGGGAAGCCAGAGGGGACGCCGCGGATACCGTCTTCACGCTTAGAGAGCGCCTCGATACGATCCCACGCGAGGTGAATCGTGTCGGCAATAGCGACGAACTTGTGCGCGGCCGAGGCGTTACCAATGGCGTACACACTCTTCTCTGCTTCATCGAGCACCTCCATGGTCTCTCGTGAGTCGTCATAGGCCGACTCACTAATGCCGTAGGCGGCGTCGATAAGCGCGCGCATGAGGTACTTGCGCGAGACCAGTTCGGCATAGTGCGAGAAGTTGCCGGGCGCTGGTGCTGCGCTCGCGAGCTCTGCCAAATAGCTGCGGCCACCCGCGCGCTCCAGGAGCCCCTGGTTCTGCAAACGCTCTGAGAGCGTGAGCTGGTCGATAGGCTCGCCCCGCTCAGAGAGTTCGCGCATCGCGCTGAAGATAATCCGGTGCTTCTCGGCATAAAAGGAGTCCCCGTGAATAAGGTCAGAGACGTCGTGAATAGCATCGGGCTTGAGGAGGAGCGCTCCGAGCAAGGCCCGCTCAGACTCGAGCGACTGGGGCGGCACTCGAGTGGCAGAGTTCTGAGGAGAGGTTTTCGCGGTAGCCATTGCTACCAGTGTATCAAAGAGTGGTCTTGGTCAACACCGCCCCAGAGGGCCCGTCGTCCACACGATATCCCCGTTGCGCTATCTCGCCTCGGAGACGGTCCGCCTCTTCAAAGTCTTTGCCGGAGCGCGCAGTGTTGCGCTCCCGCAGAAGAGCGCGTACCTCCTCAGGAATCTCGCTCTCCGGGACAGCGCCCGCTCGTGGCGGATTGATCAGAGAGAGCCCCAGGTGCGCCTCAGCATCCTCAATGAGGCCCCATTTCTCCTCAGGGGCGTAGTCCTCAGACCTAAGCGCTTCCCAGAGGACGCCGAGCGCCTGAGGCGTGGAGAGGTCATCGCGCAGCAATGCAAGGAAATTGACCCGTGCCTCGGAGGGGTGGCTCACCCGCTTAGACTCCTCTGCGATACGCTGTGCCGTAGCCCAAAGACGGTCGAGTCCTGCAGCAGCACCAGCAAGCGCCTCCCACGAGAAGGAGAGGGGAGAGCGATAATGCGCCTGGAGGAAGAAGTAACGAAGGGCGAGCGGATGGAAGCCTCTCTCAATAAGGTCGGCGAGCACAAAACCGTTACCGAGTGACTTTGAGATCTTCTCGCCGCCTACCGTGAGAAACGCGTTGTGGAGCCAGTACCGCGCAAAAGGTCGCCCGCTCGCCGCCTCTGACTGCGCGATCTCGTTGTTATGGTGCACCGCGATATGATCCTCGCCGCCGGTGTGTATATCGATCTCTTGGCCCAACAACGAGCGCACCATGGCAGAACACTCGATATGCCAGCCAGGGAAGCCCATACCCCACGGGCTTTGCCACCCCAGTTTTGTATCTGGCTTCCATAACACAAAGTCGGCGGGGCTGCGCTTCTCACTGTTGGTCTGAGCGCGCGAACCTTGTACCTGTGCGTCTACGTTAATGCCGCCCAACTTGCCATAGCCATGGAAACGCGCCGTATCGAAGTAGACACCTTGTTTGGTTCTATACGCATACCCTTTTTGTTCGAGCGTGCGTATGAGCGCTATCTGTTCGGGAATGTAGTCACTTGCCCGCGGGAAACGAATCGACTCAGTGTCCACATTCAGCGCTTCAAGGTCGCTCATAAAGAGCGCGGCGTACTGCTCAGCAAGCACGCGCATATTAGCCATCGTAAGCTCGAGCCCTTCACGTTTAAGCCCTTTCGTCATCTTGTCCTCACCCTCGTCACCATCGGAAACGAGGTGGCCAAAGTCAGTGATATTAATCACGCGGTTCACTCGATACTGCGCACCCGCAAGCACTCGGGCCAACGTATCAGAGAATACATACGACCGGAGGTTACCTATTTGGGCCGGGCCATAGACGGTTGGCCCACACGAGTACAACAAGACCACACCTGGCTTCTGCGAAATGAACACCTCGCGCTCGCCCGAGAGCGTATTGCTTAGAAAAACGCGCGCCGCACGCTCACTTACCGGCGCCGTACGACCAGCGAAAAATCTGTTAATCCACTTCATACGCAAGACAACGAGGCAGGGAAGGGGAGAGTGTCATAGGAGCAGAATACCATGAGCCCCTTGGCCTCATGGGGCGCGTGGTACAATGAGCAAAACCTATGCCGACCACCCTCTACAAAAGTCTTGTTGCCCGCGGCATCTCCTTTGCTCTCATCGCATCGGTAGCCTTCGGGGCAGGCATACTGGTGGGGAACACGGGTTCTGCCGCCGCCGTCATTACGCATATACCACTCGTCGGAGACGGTCTCGACGCGAGCCCCGACCACACCGTCGACCTCACCGCGTTTTGGAAGGCCTGGAACGCACTCCGTGCCAACTACGTCATCACGCACGCTTCTTCAACTCTTCCCACCAACAAGGAGATGCTGTACGGCGCAATCAAGGGCCTCGCGAGCTCGTATAACGATCCCTATACCGTCTTCATGCCACCAGCAGAGGCAAAGAGCTTTGCAGAGAGCATTTCAGGAAGCTTTGGCGGCGTGGGCATGGAGATCGATGTGAAAGACGGCGTCCTCACGGTTATTGCACCACTCAAGGGCACGCCGGCAGAGGCCGCTGGCATTACTGCGGGCGACCAGGTTGTCGCTATCGATGGCAAAACGACTGACGGCCTCTCCACTGAGGCTGCCGTGAGCAAGATTCGCGGACCACTCGGCTCAACCGTGACTCTCACCATTGTACGCAACGGGGCTCTGCAGGAGGTGAAGATTGTCCGCGCGACAATCCAAGTGCCCGAGACTGAGGACGAGCTCGACACCAGCAACGGCGTGTACCGCATTGCGCTCTTTGAGTTTAGCGGCAACTCGGCCGAGCACTTCGAAGAAGCCCTCACTCGGTTCAAGAACTCAGGTGCCAACAAGCTCATCATCGACTTGCGCGGCAACCCAGGCGGGTACCTCGACGCCTCGGTCGATATCGCGAGCCACTTCCTCCCCAAGGGAGCCACCGTTGTGACCGAAGACTTCGATGGTAAGGAGAAGAATCAAGTGCACACCAGCGCGGGCTATGGTGGCGTGCCGCGCACCGCGAAGATTGTCGTGCTTATCGACGGCGGGTCAGCCTCTGCGTCTGAGATACTTGCAGGGGCTCTGCAAGACGCTCGGCTCGCAACCCTCATAGGCACCAAGTCGTTCGGCAAGGGTTCCGTGCAGCAGCTTATCCCGCTCGATGGCGGCTCGCTCAAGGTCACCGTCGCGCGGTGGATTACACCATCGGGGCACTGGATCATGGGTAACGGCATAACCCCCGATATCATCGTGCCGTTCACCAAGAAAGACGCCGACACTAAGCAGGACCCACAAATGGCTCGTGCCGTGCAGTTTTTGACGACAGGCAAATAGTCAGGTACAGTGGCAGGATATGAAAGTAATTTTAACGAAGGACGTGAAGGGCATTGGGCGCAAGCACGAGACGGTCGTCACCGCCGACGGCTACGCGCTGAACTATCTTATTCCTGGCAAATACGCGGTCGCTGCCACCCTTGGTGCTACCAATGGAGCTGCTATACACCTCAAGAAGGCGGCCGATCGCAGAGCGATCGATGCGAAGCTCCTCGAGCAGAATTTTGCCTCTCTCGCTGAAGCTAAGATTGTCATCAAAGCCAAGGCAAATGAAAAGGGTCACCTCTACGACGGTATAGGTGCTACAGAGCTCGCGCAAGCTGCCAAGGAGCAGGCAGGTATCGACCTCCCAGAAGATGCCATCA
Source organism: Minisyncoccota bacterium (assembly GCA_041674945.1). Taxonomy (GTDB): domain Bacteria; phylum Patescibacteriota; class Minisyncoccia; order Phycocordibacterales; family Phycocordibacteraceae; genus C7867-001. The sequence continues at coordinate 42,563 of JBAYUT010000001.1, forward strand.
AGCTTGAAAAGCCAATCAAGGAGCTCGGGACTTTTGAGATAGCCATTGCAGAGGGTGAACTGTTCGGAAAGTTCTCAGTCACTATCGAGGCAGAGTAGCCGGCTGCAAAAGCAAAGACCCCTGCGGCCCATGGGCCGCAGGGGTCTTTGATTATTTAGACTACGTCAACTACTTTCTTCTGTGAGATGCGGCCCGTAAACGAGGTCTTGCGCATAGTACGGAATGCCACCTTGCCCGCAGTCATTGCAAAGAGTGTGTGGTCGCGGCCCACCTTTACATTCTTGCCTGCCTCTATCTTAGTGCCGCGCTGGCGCACAATGACCATGCCCGGGCGCGCAGAAGAACCGTCCGCAAGCTTTACGCCGAGGTATTTAGGATTTGATGTATTGAGGTTTTTTGCTGAGCCGCCAGCCTTTGTTGATGCCATAGTGCTATAGTTTTACCTGATGAATATAGCAGATATACGGGAAAAGTGCAAAAAGACCCTCGCTGCCATCCCTCGAGACATTCTCATTATCAGCATCCTCCTACTTGCCTCTATAACAAGCTTTTGCCTAGGGTTCTTGGCCGGCCGAGACTACAAATTGTTGGGGCAGGGGAGTGGCTTCTCCACAGAAGGGGCTCGCAGCCCGACAAACACTTCGGAGGAGGTCGTCGCCTCGAAGGCGGGCACCAAGTACTACCCGCCTACCTGCGCGGGTGCTAAAAGAATATCTAAGGAGAACAGAATCTACTTCGCCTCACCTTATCTTGCGCGCGCGCAAGGCTACGAACCAGCGGATAATTGCACCGGTCTGTAAATTTCGTCTGCTACAATAAACGCAATGATGGACGATGCACAGATGGGCGAGCACCTTGCCAAGGCAATACACGAAGGGCAGCGCACCATGCCCGAGACTCGTCCGCTCCTCGTGTGCAAGCCACGCACTATGGAGCCGTGGCGCATCTTCCGGATTATGTCGGAGTTTGTCGAGGGATTTGACATACTAAGGAAATATGGTTTGGCAGCTACTTTCTTCGGCAGCGCTCGCTTGGAGCCCAGCGACCCTGAGTACAAGCAAGTGCAAGAACTTGCGGGCCGTCTTGCCGAGAGAGGCTTCGCGGTAATTACGGGCGGCAGTGCTGGCGTCATGCGGGCGGCCAACCAAGGCGCTTTTGAAAAAGGCGGTGGCTCAGTCGGTCTCAATATCGAGCTACCAATAGCGCAGGCCGACAACCCGTACCTTACCGAGAAGTACGCCTTCCATCACTTCTTTGTACGTAAAGTGATGCTGACCTATGCTTCGGAGGTCTACGTGTATTTCCCGGGCGGCTTCGGGACACTCGACGAGTTTTTTGAGATCATCACCCTCATACAGACCAAAAAGATTCGGCGCGTACCGATCGTATTGTTTGATAGAGAGTACTGGAATCCATTGTTGACCTTTTTTAAGGAAAAGATGTTGGAAGAGCGCGGCGCAATTGATGAGAAAGATTTGGAGCTCTATAAGGTCGTAGACAGCGTTGACGAGGCGTTTGAGTACATTAGTACAAACGTGACCTGCTAGGGCTGTGCAGAGGGGCAGAGCAGCCCCTCTCTTGCCGTAGCCGAAGTGCGCACAATATACCTTTTGCGCACTTATATCTGGCCAAGCCAAGCCCCTCTTGGGCCGCAGCGGTTTCTGCTCCCGGCTCGCACATGCCTACTTTTGGTCCTGCACCACATTGTGCGCCGTTACGGAGAACTCTCAGACCATTTTCTGCGTCCGCGCGGTGAGCATTGTCTGAAAATTGACACAGGGCAAATGACGTGACATTCTGCACGACAGAGGGGGAGTCTCCCCTTCCCCACGATTGGCGGTTGGGTGTACGAGCGCATAGGCGCAGAGGAGTAGCACATTGGAACATAATCAAATGATATTTATCATCGTCCGAGCGGGCGCTGCAGAGCACGTTACACTCGACGACAAATCGCGTCTGCTCACACCAGTCGGGATCGCGAAGGTTGGAGGGCTGCGTACGGCAGTGCACAAGGAGCTTTCCGGGCGCGCCACGCAGGTGATCACTTCGCCGGCAAATCGCGCACTCCATACAGCCGGAATCCTTGCGCCACCGAAGGTCGCTGGGCTCTCGGCCATCGATGAGCTGTACTATCCTGACTGTGCGGAGGATCGCGGAGCAATACGCCGAGTGTGCAACCGAGCCTGCACGCCGCTTCTGAGGTGCCTCGAGGAGATCCCTGGGCCGATGCTGAAGCTGGGCTTCTCGGCAGTTAAGGGCATCACGAGCATCATCGGGCGCCAGACGAGCGCAGTGATCATCGTGACCCACAACCCTTTCACCGGAATCGTGGGCATCGGGCTGAGCGGGACCCACACCGACCGCCTATTGCATGTGGGTCTGAATCCAGGCGAAGGGTTCCTCCTCGACGGCGAGCGCTTCGAGATTCTCAACCACCACTGAGCAGCCCCCACGGGGCCGTCAGAAACAAGAGAGACCGTTTCTCGTCCCGCACATACCAAGCAGGTACTGTGCAGGGACGGGACGGTCTCTTAGATTTTGTATCGAGAGATGTTTGACATGAGACGTTCGCGTGTTATCGTACACACAGGTAGGGAGGGTCCCCTTCCCTTTTGATCTTGACGTTACTTGTAGAAGGAGGAGATATGCGAATAGTAGCGATACACTGCGCAGAGGCAGTGCAAGGACTGGGCGGTGACGGGAACTGCGGCCTAACCCCCGCAGGAATCCGGCAGTCCAGGCTTTGTCTGACCAGGCTCACGGGCCTTGACTTCGCGCCAAGCTTGGGGCTTATGCCCCCGTATCGACGGGCAGTCGAGACGGCAGGGCAGATCCTGCCGGCAACCTTCCAAAAGATCCTCGAGCTCACCGAGCTCGGCTACCCCACGGGGGAGGACTACTCGAGGATGAAAATTGCCGCGCGCGGACTCTCGGGAGCGACGGCGCTCCGCTACCTCGAGGAGCAGGGACAGCACAGCTGGCTCGCCAGCTGGGGAGCCCTCGGCGCCTCCGCTGTCTGGGAGGCTGTTGAGGAAGCTGGCGGCGAGAACACTCTGAGTGACGTGCTCATCGTCGGCCTCGACCGGGTCCTGCTCACGGCACTCGGGAGCGTGCTGTTCACCCAACACGCGAGTGATCTTCTGCACGCTGGGTTCGGCGAAGCCGAGGGGTTCGTCGTCGACAACCGTACTCTGGTACAAATCCGGATCTGAGGCTCGCACCGACAAAAGAGACCGCTTCCGTTCTCGCGTACGCACATTGGTGCGACGCAAGGCGGGGACGGCTCTTTTCTTTTTATACTAGTTCGAGAAGAGGGCGATGAGCCAATGCCAGATACCTAGAATGAAGTTCCAAATTTGCAATGCAATCTGATAGGCGAACCCAAAATTCTCCTGTCCCGTGGGCGAGTTTATAATCGCCTGTATAGAAATACCGAAGAATGACAGCGCAAGCAGCAACACCGCAATCCAGAAAATGAGTCGTAGCATATTGTTCTTATTATACACTCGCCTACCCTGTCGTTAGGCCCTTTTCAAAATAGTTACCACCCCCCTGTCAGCATCAACCTCAATGAGATCGCCGTCCTTGAGGACTTTGGATCCAATGCTCGTGCCAACGATGCATGGGATATTGAGCTCTCGTGAGACAATTGCAGCGTGCGACATAAGGCCTCCCATATCAGTAACGATAGCTCCCGCTTTTTTGCACGCAAACAACAGCTCGGGAGCCGTTGTCTCTGCAACTAATATGTCTCCTTGGCTCATAGCTTCAATCGTGGCCCGGACGTCAGACAGGGTGCTGTAGTCGACAAGAACCGTTCTTACCTTTCCCCTTGCCTTTCCCTTGTTTGCAGTCTGCCCAACAACTTCACCGGCACTAACAGCAACCCGCTCTTCGAAGAGAGCCACCGTCTCTTGTGCTTCCTGACCGTCGAGCGGCAATTCCTCATTGTAAAAAACAACAAAAGCGCCTGTCTGACGCGACACTATTTGCCCGCCTACGCTCTGCCCTGCAAATAGACCGAGCAACTCTCGCTGTGTAAGGTTTGCAAAAACGTTTGCCGGCAGGGCAAATTGTCCGGACAAAATCGCTGAAATGCTACTGACATATCCCCGCTCGTCAAAGAAAACTTCATTCATAAATGCGCGCACTTCGTCCTTAAAGCTAGTAACAACCTCCAAGTTTTTGGCTATCACTGGGTCGCTGTCTTGTTGAAGAAAAGCCTTGTTAGTATACTCATAGTTCATCTTATTGTATTCACCGAACAGTGTCGTGCTGTATGCAAGAAAAGTTTTGATGGATTCTACAGAAAGAGAATCAGCGTCTCGTATCACTGTATCAAAAAAGTTTTGAAACGTGCAGCAATGAGCGCGGAGTCCGATTTGATACTCCGTTGGAGCATTCTCATCTGCATAGAACGCTAGGCCCTCATTTAAGACTTCTGTATAAGCGCTCTTCTTAAAGTATTGCTTGAAAAGTCCGTGATCTAGCATGCATAGCGCTTCGAGTCGCGCGTATGCTCTCGTATTGATATCAACAACCAGAGGACTCACACCGCGAGCCCAAAAAGTAAGAATGTAGTCCTCCTTATTAAGGGCAACTTCCTCTTTATTCATCGTTTTCAAGATCCTCACAATCCCATTATCGGCATCAACCTCAACGAGATCGCCTGTCTGCAGGCGTTCAGAGGCGTTCTTGGTACCTACAACGCACGGGAGGCCAAGTTCACGCGAGGTAATTGCGGCGTGCGAAAGAAGACCACCAATGTCAGTAACCACGGCCGAGGCCTTATAAAAAGCCGGCATGAGCTCTGGTGCGGTGGTTTGCGACACGAGTACGTCACCCGATTCCATCGCCGCCATATCAGCAGCCATCCTCTCGAGGTTTGCGTAGTCGGTTTTTATAAGACACACTTTCCCTCGAACAATCTGCCCCGTCGCGTGCCCGGTAATACCAGTAATAACATCTTCGGCGCCCTTATTTTCATAAAGTCGTTTGAGAAGCTCGATGACTGGTGTACCAGTCACAAACGAGAGCTGCTTGCCACGACCTTCCTTAATAAAGCCGTAGCCCTGCTTTCTCTCCTCTTGTGCTTGCGGTGGCAGAGTCGCGTGCCCATCAAGCAAAGCAAGGATTTCCTCATTGCGATGCCAATCAAGATTTCCCTTGACTACGCCTAACTGCCGCTCGATATCCCGCAGCATCGTTGGGTATACCAAGCAACCAGTAAAAAATGTGTCGTTTGCGTGTTCTCTCGCAATGTTCTTCCAGGTGCCCACCTTCTGAGTAACTTCGGCACTTGCACGCAGAGAAAGTGTGTCGAGATACGCATTATTAAAGTAGCCAAAGTGCGCGCATAGGTGGGCGATAGTATCTAGCGCCTCTTGATAATCTTTCCTTGTCGCTCTCGCGGCAATCGCTTCTCCAAGCACCGACAATCGACTGCAGGCCTCCGCAACTTCGCCTGCTGCAGTTTCTAGAATACTGACGAAGTCGTCCTCAGACGCTCTTTGCGACATCTGCCGTTCGTCCTGCAGGCTATAGAACGAGTAATAATCGCCCGCGCCATCAACGAGAGCTAGCACCTTACTGGGGTCATAGTGTGCAGTGATAAGCTCAACAAACGGTAGGCTGTATCCGCCAACTTTAAAGTTTAGGTAGTAGTCATCCGCGTCAATTTTCGGCGTGCGACCACTACGATCGGTCGGAGCGCCGAGGGTCGTAATAGGCCTGCTCTGCGTTATGTAGAAGCCGCCATTTTCATACGCCCACTCAATGTCACACGGGAATCCATAGAGCCTTTCTATTCGCATAACAATGTCGGCAAGCCTGAGGATCTGATCCGTCGACAAAACCCGCGAGGAGGACTTAGGTTCTGTGATTGTCCTCCAGGTGTTCCCTGCCCCGCCTTCAGTACGATGGAGCGCTCGAGTCTGCGTATTAATACACACCTCGACTATTCGTCGTGGCACCTTTTCTACGACATAACTGTCTGGAGTAACGGCTCCCGAGACAATTGCTTCGCCCAAGCCGTAGCCCGCTTCAACAATGAGTTGATTCGAATCTTCTGTCACAGGATGCACTGAGAATGCAATACCAGACGTCTCGCTCTCAACCATTTTCTGCACCACTACTGCCACACCAATCTTTTGCGTTTGCAGTCCCTTTTCAAACCGATAGAAGATGGCCCGCGGTGTAAAAAGTGAGGCCCAGCAGCGCTGCACATTCTGAAGCAATGTTGCTTCAGTTGTATTGAGAAAAGTATCGAGCTGGCCAGCCCACGCTGCCGTCACTGAGTCTTCTGCCGTGGCGCTAGACCGTACTGCGACGTATGGCGCATCCAACTCCTCAAACTGTTTCATAATCTGCGACACGATGTCCGCGGGCATTGCTGCCGCAAGCACGAGAGCCTGAATCTTTTCAGATGCTTGCTCGATTGTATGCATCGCGTTTGGGTCAACAGAGTCGAGAGAGGCGTCGATCTCTGCGCGCAGCTTCGTCTCCTCTAAAAATAGCTCGAAGGCGTCCGCCAACACCACATAGCCATTCGGCACGGGAATCCCCGCCCGCATCATCTCGCCTAACGAGGCACCCTTACCTCCTGCCAATGCCGTGTCTTTTTTTGATATCTCTGAAAAACGTCTAACAAAATCCATATGAAGACTGTCACTTAGCGGGAGACTCAATGACCACTTCGCCGCCAAAGGACTTGTCAGTTACCGTACAAATGGCCGAGAACGGCAGAGTAATTGTTGTGCCCGAAATCGTAAACGGTATGGAAAGCGTTGTAAGCATGTCTATAAATTATACTACATTCATGAGTAAATACAACTAAAGATACGACAACGGGTTCAGGTAGGCCGTCAGGGTGGCCACCGGCATGCTCGCACTGGCGCATGGGCTTGTGGCGCCGCGGTACTGCTGTAGAGTCTGAATCTTCGTACCCTCGGTGGCGTACACCCCGAAGTGAAGGTGCGGGCCCGTGGCGTAGCCGGTCATGCCCGAGAGCCCTATCACCTGCCCCGCCCCCACCTGTTGCCCGCGCGTAACGTCTATTGTGGAGAGGTGCGAGTAGAGCGTATTGAGACCGTTGTTGTGCTGGATCATTACCCACTTACCAAAGGAGTAGCAGCCGCGCACCAGGTCGGTGTTGCCCGTGCCGAGCACCGTACCTGCGGCAGCCGCGAGCAGTGGCGTACCGATAGGCGCCCCCACATCGATAGCATTGTGACCGCGGCCATTGTAGACCTGCGCATTAGCCGTCGAGAACGGCGTGTTGCCAAAGTATTGGGTGATACAGAAGTTATTGCCGAACACCTTGCTCCTGCCTGCACAGTTGTTCATAAAGGCGGCTGAGAACGGCCACGAGAGTACACCTGAGCCAACTTTCGGCAATGAGCCCGGATTCACAATGAGGTTAAGCTGACTCTGCAGGCTCACCAGCTGCTGCTCAAACGCTTTCTCCGCTGCCTGCTTTTGCTTAATCAAGTTCTGGTAGTTTGATTCCTGGTTCTTGGTTTGCGCAAGGAGCTGGCTCTGGGTGGCCTTGCTCGCATCTACCGAGCGCTTTTGGAGGGCAAGATCTTTTTGGAGGGAGACGAGCTTCGCCTTCTCGGCATTTACTTGGTCGCGGTTTGTCGACAGGGTGATGCGTGCCGATTGCAAGTCGGCAATGTTGTCTTTAAGTGCACGATTAAACTGGATTGCCGCATCAGCGGCCTTCCATGCGTCACTAAAAGAGTCCGTGGAAAAAAGTTGTTCGAGGAGCGACTCCTGTTCACCCTGGTCGACACTACGGAGCGCCTTGGCGATAGACGCTTGGTGCCCAAGGATTGCCGTTTCCTTGTCCCCTATCGACAGCGAGAGCTGTTGTATCTGCTTGTTCGCCCACGCAATGTTGTTTTGCGTCACGGCAATCTTCGACGCAAGCTGTTTCTGAGAGAGCGTGAGCTGATTGATGGTGGACTGCAGCGTGCTCTTCTGCGAGCCGAGCGAGTCGAGCTGTTTCTGATACGCCGCAATGTCTGCCTCGAGCGTCGCTATCTGATTATTGTGAGCATCTATCTGCGCCTTAATCTCCGACGCTGCGTCGGCCATGACCGTACGCGGCGCTAACAAGAACCCACTCAATGCACACGCGAGCAAGAGGAGCAGCAGACGGTGACGAATCATCAACTCAGTATAGCAATAGCTTTTTGTATGCGAGACACAGCTTCCTCCCTACCGAGTATTGAAATAAGGGTGAAGGGGTCGGGTGAACGCTCCTGCCCCGAGAGCGCATAGCGTAGGGGCCAGAGGACCCCTCCCCTGCCCCCTTTGCCCTTTGCCTCCTCAGCATCGGCTAGGGGCATAAGCGTATCCTTGACCGCCTCGGCTGAGACGCCGTCTGGGAGGGCCTTTACAGCCTCGAGGACGCCTTCTAGAGCTGTTTTAGTAAGTCCTGTGCGGTCTGCTGGCTCCTTAGCCACAAGCGCCTTTTGGTCGAGAGCCGGGACTATAAAGAGGCAGGAGAGCTCCCCTGCGAGCATTTCGCGTGCCTCAGTAAACGTATGGGCGCGCTCCTTCAATAGCGGCACGGCCTTAAGGAGTTTTGCATTATCGAGCCCGGTCAGCTGTCCGCGCTCTATGAACTCCTGGTCCGAGAGTTTTCGCATCCAGTGCTGATTGACTGAGAGGAGCTTAACTTCGTCAAAAATGGCACTCCCCTTCTGCACGCGAGAAAGGTCAAAAGCGTCCACTAACTCTTCTCGCGAAAGATACTCCCGATCGTCTCCAGGGTTCCAGCCAAGCAGAGCTAGGTAGTTCAGCATCGCTTCAGGTAGAATGCCCATGTCTCTGTAGTGAGTCAGGGCCTTTGCTCCCTTACGCTTGGACATTTTAGTGCGGTCGCTTCCAAGAATAAGCGGCAAGTGTGCGTAGACGGGCACCGAATATCCTAAAGCCTGTTGAATCAGAATCTGACGTGGTGTGTTGGATATATGATCCTCACCACGAACGACATGGGTAACGCCAGCGTCGCCGTCGTCGACAATAACCGCAAAATGGAAAAGAGGATCGTCTACTGCGCGAGCCACTACGAAGTCGCCATGCTCTGTTGTATCAAATGTTATGTCGCCGCGTATCTCATCATGAAAGGTTACGGTTGTCCCAGGATTGCGAAATCGCACCACGTCCACCATTTGGTCTGCATCATCCTTCTTTGGCTCGTGTGACACATATGCAAAGTCCTCAGCGATAAGCTTAGTCAGCATCTCCTTATGTCGGTCGATCCGATCGCTCGAGCGAGATATCTCCCTGTCTGACTGAAAATCAAGCCACTGCAGCGTCTCAAAGATGTTATCCTCGTACTCTACCTTCGAGCGTGCTCTGTCAGTGTCTTCTATCCTCACGAGAAATTCTCCATCATGTTTCTTGGCAAAAAGGTATGCAAAAACAGCCGTGCGGTAGTTACCAGAGTGAAGTAGGCCCGTGGGCGAAGGCGCAAAGCGTGTGACGACCTTACTCATATTCGTGTGAGAGCGCGATGCCAAGCACGGTGCCGGCGAGTATGCGCGCCGCATCTGGGTCGGTAAAGCCTGCGGCAGAGGCACTCATCCTTGTCGCGACCTCTTTGTCTTTAATAATGCGCTCTATCTCTGAGGCGAGGAGGTGCGGCGTAAGGTTCCCCTCTTCTATCACCACTGCCGCACCGGTACGCGCGTAGGCGTAGGCATTGCCATGCTGGTCATGGCTCACCGATTCTGGGATAGGTATCAATATTGCCGGCTTCTTCCAGGTAGATATCTCCGCGATAGTGCCGGTGCCCGCGCGCGAGACTATCACGTCGGCAATGCCCGCGGCTCGCTGTAGAGAGATCTGTGAGAGATAGCCAAACGCGTGGTAGCGGCTGGCGTGAGGGTCTTTGTCTAAGATTACCTGCGCGATCGCCTCGCAGCTCTTCAGATTGTTCTCACCGGTCTGGTGGATGACGTTCGCGAGAGCAACAAGCGCTGGCAGCGCAGTGATAACGGTCTCATTAATCTTTTGTGACCCTTGTGACCCTCCCGTGATATATACCGTCGGTAGGCCCTGCTCGAGCTTCAAGTATTCTCGCGCTCCCTCGGGCTCTACGCGCATGAGCGCCTTGCGTATCGGCGTGCCCGTGCGAGCGATGTTGCCCTGTACCTTTTTTGGAAAGAAGGCCGCAGCACTTTCATATGAAATGGCAATCTTCGCCGCAAACGTAGCGGCAAAGAGGCTCGCGCGGCCCGGCTTCGAATCTGACTCATGGATAACGACCGGTATCCGCAAGAGGCGTGCCGCCATGAGCGTAGGGATACTACCGTACCCGCCCTTGCTCACCACCACGTCGGGATACAAGCGAAAGAGCATCGCCAGAGCGCTGAGCGTACCCGCGAGCGTCACAAAGAGATCGCTGTAGTTGCGCAGTGAAAAATAGCGACGCCACTTCCCTGCCGGTACGCGGATGAACACGATGCCGTTCTCAAAAAGAGCTTCCTTGTCATAGGCGTCCGGCCCCATGAAGTAGAGCTGGGGCTCAATGAGACGGCGCTCGCGTACCAGATCAGTCATCGCCTCAGCGATCGCGATAATCGGGTAGAAGTGCCCCCCTGTCCCCCCGCCAGTAAATACAATCTTCATAGGACTAAGGATATCAGAAGATGACCCTTTAAGCCTTTTTGTGGCCGGCCACATTCAAGATTAAGCCACACATGAGCAAGACCGCCATGAGGGCGGTGCCCCCGTGCGAGACAAAAGGGAGCGGCAGACCCGTAAGAGGGATGATGCCGAGCATGGCAGAGATATTGATAAACACTTGCGTCATGATGAGTGCAGAAAAGCCAAGAGCTACCAGCCCGCCGAACAAGTCACGTGAGCCGCCCGCAATCACCATACCCCGCGCAACCAGAGCCACCAGAAGGAGCAAGAGCAGTGATGCCCCAATAAAGCCTGTCTCCTCAGCGTAGACGGCGAAGACCGAGTCGCCCGCTGGCTCGGGCAGATAGTTAAACTTCTCCACGCTCTGGCCAAAGCCGCGCCCAGCGAGCCCGCCGGAGCCAATAGCGATCATTGACTGCTGTATCTGGTAGCCACTCCCTAATGAGTCATGCGTGGGGTTAACAAAGGTCTTGATGCGGTCGAGGACATACGGACGGAGCATAACAATAACCAGGAGCGCCACAATCGTGCCCGAAATGAGGATAGCGAAGTCGCGCCACGGAGCCCCTGCGACAAAGTACATAATCCCCGCCGTAACCAGGATCAGCATCGTGGTCGAGGTGTTCGGCTGTGCGAGCAGGAGCGCAGCGGGTAGCGCGAGGAATCCAAGGAACGGGAGTATGCCTTGCTTTGGATCCCGTAGCTCGCGAGCACGTGGCGCAAGCCACCACGCGAGCACCAGCACTACGCCAATCTTCAAAAACTCGGCCGGCTGTACGGTCGTAAAGCCGAGATTAATCCATCGAGTCGCGCCTCCCGCGCGAAACCCAATCCCCGGGATGAACACGAGAGCCGTAAGGAGCAGTGTGGCGCCGTACACATACGGAGCCCCCCTCTTCAACCAGCCAAGTGGTATGGCTCGGGCAAGAAAGAGCACCACGAAGCCCAGCCCCAAACCAAGACCCGCCTGCAGGAAAATGTCCTTTGAGACTGAGCTACTCTCGCGCGCAAGCATACCAAGCGCGGCCGAGGAGAAGATGGCAAGGCCCGCAAAGGCGGTCGCAAGCACAAGGAAAAAGAATATCTTATCACCCGATGCGTACTTCATTTTAGCAGCGCTA
>JBAYUT010000002.1:0-46896 GCA_041674945.1 Minisyncoccota bacterium
CTCAAGTGTCTCGCGGAGCTGTGCAGGCGAGGTGAACTCGCTCACGTGTACGAGGCCAGCAACACCCTCTTCGATAGAAGCGAGCGCGCCGTGCTTGTTGTACTTGATGATGATGCCCGGCACCTCCATCTCCTTCTTGTAGCGCTCACCGGCAGTGTGCCAAGGGTTCTCCTTGAGTACCTTAATAGAGAGCGAGATCTTGCCCTCCTTGATCTCGATAACCTTGACCTGCACCTTGTCGCCTACGTTGTAGAGCGCGTGCGGGTCTTCAACGAGGCCCCAGTCGAGCTCGCTGATGTGCACGAGGCCCTCCAAGCCCTGCTCGAGCTTCACAAAGACACCGAAGTCTACGACACCCGTGACCTCGCCGTTTACAACATCGCCCGTCTGGTACTTGTCGATGAGAGAAGCCTTCTCCTCGGCCTCGTTCTCAGTGCGCTCAGAGAAGATAAGCTTACTCTCCTTCGCGTCGGCAGTGATGATGCGCACAGAGACCGGGTGACCGACCAAGCGGTTGAGCTCGCCAAGGATCTTCTCCTTGTCGCCCTCTGGCACGCGTGGATAGTGCTCCTTAGAGAGCTGTGAGGCAGGGAGGAAGCCTGCGATGCCCTGCCACGTGAGGATAAGGCCGCCCTTGTTGGCCTCCTCCACGGTGAGGGTGTAGAGCGTCTGAGAGAGAATAGCCTTCTCAGCTTCGCCCCAGATAGCAGCTTGGCGAGCCTCCTTAAGAGAGAGCTCGATGTAGCCGTCGCGACCTGCTGGGTCGATAACTTTTGCGCTCACTGCGTCGCCAGGGTTGGCCTTACGGAGTACGTCGGCAGCGTTGAGGTATTCGCGACCGTAGATGATGCCCGTACCAAAGGGTGGTAGGTCGATGTAGACCCGTCCGCGGTTCATGGCAATAATAGAGCCCTCTACAAGGTCACCAAGCGCCGGAGGCGTCTGGATAGAGTCGACAAGGGCCTCCATCGGGTGGCCTGCGTCTAGGTGGATTGTTGGCAAGGGAGCAGCTTTCTCAGCTGTTTTCTCGTCAGTCATTATATATAAGCAGTGCTGGATTCGCCGAGGGTGTCCTTCGCTTTTCCTTCGATTTACTCAGGATAAACGCTCAGGAGGGTTATTCCTCAACTAATGCCTGCACGCAACAGACTGACTATAGCAAGTAAGTATAAAAAGTAAAAGAGCCACAACCTTTCGGTATGTGGCCCTTGGTGCACTGCGGTCTCGCCTTAGTTTCGCCCAGATTTCTGCTCAGGCGTTGTGCACTTCGGTGAGGAAGTTCTCGAGGTCCGCCATCAGCTCCGTACCCACGAGAGCCGAGAGCAGATTGGCAGCCACACCTTCGACGATCACGAACGAGACGACCTTTTCACGACCGTCGCATCCGCGGGCGAATTCGATACTCGCCTGCATTTCTGTGGCTGAGCGGGCATTGGTGACAGCTGCACCCGGCTGTCCACCGTCCACACTGACGAATCCAATATGTAGTGGCATAAAGTTTCCCCTTTAAAGTTGCGTCCGCGGTTGAAATTCTGGACGTCCTTCTGTTTGTTATTGTAGCATCTATCGAGCCTATATGTCAATCCCAACCGGGGAGGGGATTTGAGGCTGAATGTGCCTGAAAGAGAAGGAGTTTTGTGCTACAATATACGCAATGGTTATCACGCATCACGGTGGGCAATGCTTCAAAGTAACGCTCGGGGATTTGACCCTTGTGTTCGACCCAATCGGTAAAGGCGCGACGCTCCCTGGTGTGCGCTTTGGTGCCGATATCGCTCTCGCCTCGCGCAATCACGCCGACATGAATGGCGTGAGTGAGGTTACTTATGGTGAAAAGGTGCCATTCGCTATCACGGGTCCCGGCGAATATGAGCGACAAGGGATTGTCGTGCAAGGGTTTCTCTCTAACAGCGAATACGGCCTTAAGAAGGGCGAGGAGCGAGCGGTAAACACGATCTACTCGGTCAACATCGAAGACATGACGCTCGTGCACCTCGGCGCGCTTAACGATGCAGACCTGCCGAAAGAGGCGCGTGAGAATATCGAGGACATCGATGTGCTCTTCGTACCGGTGGGTGGCGACGGTGTTTTGAGCCCAGCTGCTGCACACGAGCTTGCTGTCTCGCTTGAGCCGAAAATAATCATCCCGATGCACTGGAGCGGGCTCGGGCAGGACAAGGCGCTTGAGACCTTCCTAAAGGCTGGAGGCAATGGTAGCGAGAAGGTCGACAAGCTGACCCTCAAGAAGAAGGACCTGGCGGGCAAAGATGGGAGTATAATTGTGATAACTCCCAATAAGTAGCTATGAAAAAAATTGCCGATCACGTTGAGCATCTCAAGACCAAACCGCACCATGTGCGCCGTAAGGTTGCCTTAGGTGTTGCTGGCGGGGTCACGAGCCTCGTCGCGGTGCTGTGGCTCGGCGTCTCGCTCTCCACAAACGCCTTCGCGATACAGGGGAGTACGTTTGCGGAGAGCACTGCACAGGGTCCTGCGATTACGACCGTCACCGAAGGTCCTGAGCAGAATCTTGCGGGTGCCGCTGCCGCGAGGCAGCGAGACGCCTCTGGTCCTGCACGTATCGAGATTGTAAATATTGCGACCACTTCAGCGCCAGTGGCGCCTCGGGAGCAGACCACCATACCTTTTTAAATAGAACATCATGGCACGCGGGAAAGTAAACACAGAACAACCTGAGGCGGCGGCACCTGTTGCGGCGAACGTCATCATCCAGCCGATTGTCGCCGAGATGCGTCAGTCGTATATCGACTACGCCATGACGGTTATCACGGGCCGCGCACTTCCCGATGTGCGAGACGGCTTGAAGCCGGTGCACCGCCGCATCCTCTATGCCATGAAGGACATGGGGCTCGTACCGGGTGCGAAGTTTCGTAAGAGTGCCACCGTGGTGGGCGAGGTGCTGGGTAAGTATCACCCGCACGGCGACACAGCCGTGTACGACTCTATGGCCAAGATGGCCCAAGACTTCTCACACCGATACCCACTCGTACTCGGTCAGGGTAACTTCGGCTCTATCGACGGCGACTCGCCTGCGGCCATGCGTTATACCGAGGCCAAGATGTCGCGCATCTCTGAGTCGCTCCTTGCTGATCTCGAGAAGGAGACTGTGGCATGGAACCCTAACTATGACGCGACACGCGAGGAGCCAAGCGTGCTTCCAGCGGCACTCCCAAACCTGCTACTCAACGGTACGCTCGGTATCGCGGTGGGTATGGCCACAAGCATACCTCCGCACAACCTGCGCGAAGTGGTGGATGCGACCGTGCACCTCATAGACAACCCAGACGCAACCACTGAAGACTTGCTCGGCTTTGTGAAGGGGCCTGACTTCCCGCTCGGCGCCGTGGCCTTCAATCAGGCCGACATTAGGCACGCCTACAGTACCGGGCGTGGGCCGGTGGTGGTGCGCGGCGAAGCCGAGATAGTAGACGACGGCAAGAAAGACTCGAAGATTGTAATCACCTCTATCCCATACCGCATCAACAAGAGTGAGCTGATTACCCGTATTGCCGAGCTCGTGCAGGACAAGAAGATTGAGGGCATTCGCGACTTGCGCGACGAATCAACCTCGGACGTGCGCGTAGTGGTAGAGCTTAAGGGCACCGCGCACCCGCAGGCCGTTTTGAATGCTATCTACAAGCATACTGAGCTCGAGAGTACCTTCCACTACAACATGCTCGCGCTCGTGGACGGCGTACCCGAGACACTTTCGCTCCAGGGCATGCTCGCGCATTTTATTGCCCACCGCCAAGAGGTGGTAAAGCGTCGCACCGAGTACGACCTCCGCCAGGCTGAGGCCCGCGAGCACATATTGCTGGGCCTCTGTAAGGCGCTCGACCACATCGACGAGGTCATCGCGATAATCAAAAAGGCGGCCGATGTGCCGAGCGCCTCGGCCGCGCTGCAGAAGAAGTTTGGGTTCTCTATTCTCCAGGCTGCTGCCATACTCGAGATGCGTCTCAGTAAGCTCGCGGGCCTCGAGCGCAAGAAGCTTGAGGATGAGCTCGATGAGGTGCAGACACTGATTAAGAAGCTTAAGGACATCCTCTCGTCCGCGAAGACGATACTCGCGGTGGTGCGCAAAGAGCTTCTTGAGCTTGCAGAGAAGTACGGCGATGACCGCCGTACGCGCATTGTGAAAGGCGGCGTGCAGAACATCTCGGTAGAGGACCTGGTGCCCGACGAGGAGTCAATGCTGCTGCTCACGCAGGGAGGGTACGTGAAGCGTACGAACCCAAATGAGTACAAGAGCCAGAAGCGAGGTGGCGTGGGCGTGGTCGATATTGCAACCAAGGAAGAGGACATTGTGACGCACTTCCTCGTGACGAGCGCGCACAGCGACCTGCTCTTCTTTACCGACCTCGGTAAGGCGTACCAGCTCAAGATGTACGAGATCCCAGAAGGCAAGCGTGCCACCAAGGGCAAGAGCATCATGAACTTCCTCTCCCTCGCGGGCGACGAGAATGTGACCTCGATATTGCCGGTGCCCAAGGGTGCGGCGCTCGACGCTTCGTCGGTGGCCTTTGTCACCGAGCAGGGCGTGGTCAAGAGGGTTTCCGCAAAGTCGTTTGCCGACGTGCGTCGCTCGGGGATTATTGCGATCAGTCTCCAGAAGGGCGACAAGCTCGTCTCTGCTAACCTGGCTAGCGAGGGTGACACGGTCTCTATTGTGACCGCAAAGGGGCAGTCGATACGATTTGATACTGAAGATGTGCGTGAGATGGGCCGCACCGCTGGCGGTGTGCGCGGCATGAGTGTGAAGAAGGGCGACCGCGTAGTCTCGGCCGAAGTAATTCCCGCATTGCAAGAGAAGGAGGCCTCGCTCCTGGTGATTATGAGCAAGGGCTACGGCAAGCGCACCGCAATATCTGAATACAAGGTGCAGGGCCGTGGCGGCTCGGGTATCAAGACTGCCGAGGTAACCCCTAAGACCGGCGAGATTATCGGTGCGAAGGTAGTCTTCAACCGCGAAGAAGGGGAAGAGGAGGTGGTGGTGATCTCGAAGAAGGGGCAGGTGATACGCACCCCGGTCTCGACTATCTCGCTCCTCTCGCGTGCTACCCAGGGCGTGCGCGTGATGCGGCTCTACGAGGGCGACTCTATCGCCTCGATGGTCGCGTTGTAAACAGGGCCTGGGTTTGCCTAGGCCGGCTGGGCGGCGGTAGTATGAAGGCTGTCCCTGATCCTTACCAACACCGAGGGGCACGGTGGGAGGCAAGTGCATGTCGACGTTGACCGAAAAGTTTGCGGAGCTGAGCAACCATGGTCCATTTTGCCTGGAATACGGCGAGTGGGTCGGCGAACCCGTCCATCTGAGCGTTCCGGCACGTGACCTCTACTTCAGAGGTCAGGACGTAGAGGAGGTTGTCGACGCCGCCCTGAGGTCGCTCCAGGCGGGCGACATGGGCCAGGTAGATGATGAGTCGGACTTCTTCCCGGAGGTGCCCGCCGGGATGTGCGGCTAGTCGCTCGACTACCGCACCCGCACATGGACCGGCTCCACCAAGGTGGAGCCGGTCCCGAGTTTTTTGTTGATTGCGCACGAGCTGGCTCGTGCGCGTGGTATTTTATATCTATGAACGCGTCGTTTAGCGACCCACCAGAGAATGTGTTGCAGATGGGTCTACGCGAGGGCATGCGCGTGGCCGACCTTGGTGCGGGTACGGGGCACTACGCGCGCGCAGCGGCTGGTGTGGTGGGGCACGAGGGCCGGGTCTACGCGATAGACGTGCAAGAAGATGTCTTGAAACACATCAAGAACAATGCGCACGACCATCACAAAAGCATCATTGAGACGGTGTGGGGCGACATAGAGAAGCTGGGCGGTACGCACCTGCGCGACCGGTCGCTCGACGCGGCGATACTCGCGAACACGCTCTTTCAAATCGATAACCGCCCTGGATTGCTTAGCGAGATTGTGCGGGTGCTCAAGCCGGGTGGCAAGCTCATCGTTATCGATTGGTCAGGGAGCTTTGGTGGTATGGGTCCTGTGCCCGCACAGGTGGTACCCGAGAAAGACGCTGAGGAACTTTTTCTCAGTGCAGGCTTTACGAAAGAGAAGTCCTTTGTAGCAGGTGCGCACCATTACGGTGTTATATTTAGCATACCCGCAACCGCACTATGAAAATATCACTCTTCCAGGGCATATTGATCGGCATCTTTGGCGCAGGCGCGCTCGTGGGGCTCTTTGTCTTTGCTACCTACAGTGGTGGCGGCGCAGCAGAGGACTCGGTGGGCAGCGTGCTGGTGTGGGGCACGCTGCCCAAGGGGCAGATCGACAGCGCGCTCACTGAGGTGACTACGCTCGACAGTAGTATGAAGAGCGTTAAGTATGTACAGAAGAGTGCGGACACGCTCGCTACCGACCTCTCGGCCGCTATTGCCACTGATCAGGCTCCAGACCTGGTACTGGCCTCACACGAGCAGCTCTACAGCATGGCACGGTTTATCGAGGTTATCCCCGAGAGCACGCTCTCTCAGAGAACTTTTACCGACAGCTTTATCAAAGGGGGGTCGCTCTTTGCCGAGCCAAATGGCAGAGGGTACTACGGCCTGCCTTTCTTGGTCGACCCGCTCGTGTTGTATTGGAACAACGACATACTCGCCTCGAGCGGTATAGCTCGGCCCCCGGCTACCTGGGATGCGCTAACGGGCCTCGTACCCAAGATTGCCGAGCTCACGCCGACGCGCCAGATTACTCGCGGGCTTATCGCGCTCGGCACCTACGACAATGTGCGCAATGCGCGCGCGATACTCTCGGCGATCTTCTTGCAATCGAACGTGCCCATGATTAACTACTCGGCCACCGGTTTGGCGCGTGCGAATCTTGGCGAGGAGGCGGTTACGGGGACGCCTCCGGGACAGGCCGTGCTCTCGTTCTATACGCAGTTCGCAGACCCTTCGAAGGTCTCGTACACCTGGAACGCCTCACTGCCAGACTCACAGAAAGCCTTTCAAACAGGGGATCTGGCGCTCTACGTAGGCTATGCGTCAGAGGCGCGCACGCTTGCCGCAGCAAACCCAAACCTTAGCTTCAATGTTGCGCCGCTCCCGCAGCCAGCGACCGCAACGATAAAGGCAACCTACGGCCTGGTCTATGCCTTTATGATCCCACGGGGCGCAAAGAACCCGAGTGGCGCGTACGTGGCCGCAGCAACGCTCAGCAGCTCTGCTGAGCAGACTATCGCGGCGCGGGCAACCGGGCTCGCACCCGCGACGCGCAACGCGCTCGCCGCTCTGCCGTCTGACCCCTTTGCCGCGGTGGCCTACAGCTCGGCCCTCTACACAGAGGGGTGGCTTTCTCCCCTTGCCTCGGGGACGGATCAGGTATTCTCGACTATGATTGGCAGTGTGGTGAGCGGTCGCTCCGAGTCAGCCGCGGCGCTGAGCAAGGCCGCTGGTGCGCTTAGCTTGCTATTACAACAATGAAAAAAAATAACTCCGCAGCGTTCGCGTCAGTACTCGTAGCGCTCTTTTTGTTGGTGCCCGCAAGCGTATACGCGGGTGATTATTGGGGCACTCAATCCCCTCCTAATGCGGCAAATAAGACGTGGGATCTCGAGGGAAGGCTCATCTCAACAGGCCAGTGGAAGTCTATGTGTACTATTCTCAGTACCACGGCGACACCCTGCAGAACTTCTGACGCTACCGCCTTTGAGGCAGCAACTCTCCAGGAGTGCTCGGGACTTATTACGCGCCTTGGGACTGATAAAGCCGGGGCGTTCCGTTGTGTCGATACCTCGAGTGGTAATCTCTACTATCGAGTAGATCCTAACGAAGGTTCGTCATCGATTGCTACGTGTGATCCAGACCTTGGACCGTGTCAGCAAAACACTAGCGGCGGGACGCAGATAGGCCCCAACAACAGCCCTTCTGGTTCTACAAGTGGCCCCAACAACGTTCCGGGCCAGACGCCTCAGCAGGGGCCAGACAACATTCCGGCTGAGGTCAGGCTCATCAACCCTCTCGGTACCACGGGGTCTAACGGCCTGCAGCAGTTTCTCAACAGCATTCTCGACTTCGTTATCCGTATCGGTACGGTGGTCGTAGTGCTGATGATGGTCTTTGTCGGCTTCAAGTTTGTCACCGCTCAGGGCGAGCCAGGGGAGATCTCTAAGGCGCGCGATATGTTGCTCGGGACGGTCGTCGGCGCGCTCATATTGCTCGGCGCGCGGGTCATCGCCGCTGGTATCGAGGCCACCGTGAAGGCCCTCTCGATAGGAAGCTAATATGACCTTTGCAGACTTTGTCGGGAGTGGGTCGACGGGTGTAGTGGGGGTCTTTAATGTCTATGTTATCCCACTGCTGCTTGCGGCCTCTTTCCTCGCATTCTTGTGGGGTGCGGTTAGCTACTTTTTCATCCATGGGGGCGAGGATAAGAGTCTCGCGGAGGGTCGCCAGTTTATGCTCTGGGGCCTCTTTGGGCTGGTCTCGATACTCGCGGTGTGGTCATTTGTGCGGATAGTGTTATCCACGCTTGGCATTACGCCGGGGGCTTAGCATGTCATACTTACCCTATATGAAATCAATTACCCGCTCGGTTACCTTGCTCGCTATATTTCTCTTACCCGTAGCTACCTTCGCCGCCACCACGATTGTGGGAGGCACCAGTGGGTCGGGGGATACATTCTTGGGTATCTCTTTCGGGGGGAGCGGTAACGGCTTTAGCGGCGGGTGTTCGAGCACTATCTGTGGCATCGCGGGTACGATTCTCTACATCATCAACAGCGTGCTGGTACCCGTACTCTTCGCAGTTGCCTTCATCTTCTTCCTTTACGGCATCGCTCAGGCATACATCTTTTCTAAGGGTGATGCCGATAAGGTGTCCGAAGGGCATCGTCTCGTACTCTGGGGGGTTGTCGCCTTCGCTATTATGATCTCCATCTGGGGCCTCGTGAATATTGTGGCGAACACCTTCGGCCTCTCAGGCACCTACGCACCGGCCTACCCACGTTCGTACTAGCGCATATGTCCCATCGCTTTACCACGCTCCTTGCCAGCACGGCATTGCTCGGATGCTTGTTGGTGCTTGCGCCCCATGCACAGGCCAAGAGTCCGCCATGCGACATTGGGGAGTACCTCTCGCTTGATGGGACCACGTGTGAGACACCGGGCGGGACGACGCAGGGCTCGACGCCAGCACCAGCGCCACAGAAGGCGGCTTGTCCCGCTGGTACGTACCGCTCGCTCGGTGGCACGAAGTGTGAGACACCGCCGAACAAGAGCTCGGTAGACTCTCCAGCAGGGCGCAACGCGGGTGGCGGTACGGCTGAGACTTCTGACGGGAGCGAAGGAGCGATAACGCAGACCCCGAGGGGTATCAACTTCGCCTACATTGGGCGGTACTTCAACGACTTCATGTTTATCATCAATGATCTTTTGGTGCCCGTGCTTATCTCTATCGCCTTTATCTTCTTCCTCTTCGGTGTCTACAAGTATTTCATCATGGGAGCCGAGAGCGACAGCGAGCTCGAGACAGGGCGGAAGTTCGTCCTGTGGGGGATTATCGGGTTCGTGGTTATCGTCTCGGTGTGGGGGCTCGTGTGGATCGTGCTGGTCACCTTCAATCTCGCCCCCGGTGGCACGGCGCCTCTGCCACCGACGCTTTAGCTATCCACACCGCGCCCGCCACGCGCTTTCAGGCTATCGACGGGGAGGCTATACTTACAATGTTATCAACTTATTTATATTATGAAAAAAGCTTTCTCAATTGCCGCCACTACGCTCCTTGCGCTCCCGCTGGTTACTTCCGCGGCTCCGCTTAACAACATCTCAGACGTAGGCTCGTTTATCATCAATACGATCAACGGGGTTATCGTGCCGGTGCTCTTCGCCGTTGCGTTCATTGTCTTCCTCTGGGGTGCATTCAAGACGTTTATCATGGGTGCCAACTCTGAGGACGTGAAGGACGAGGGCAAGAACCTCATGCTCTACGGCCTCATAGGCTTCTTTGTCATGGTGTCTATCTGGGGCTTGGTCAACATTCTCGTGGGGAGTGTCGGCTTTGGCGATAATACGGGGCCTGCGGGCGGTACTCCAAGCGCTGGTGTCGAGATTGGCGGCTAAGAGAGAATGTCGGTACTCAACGAATTTCTTGCGAACGTCGTAAGGGAGATAATTAACCCACTGATACTCCTGCTCTCGGCAGGGGCGTTCGTGGTATTCGTCTGGGGCGCATTCCAGCTCATTGCGCATGCTGGCGACGCAACCAAGCGCGAACAAGGGCGCAAGTCGATACTCTGGGGCGTAGTGGGCTTCGCCATCATCTTCGGTGTGTACGGTATTCTCAACATTGCTCTTGCAACGTTTGGACTCGATCCTGTTCAGAAAATCTCGCAGTAGTTAGGTATATAAAAGAGTAAGGCCGCACGGTTTCCCACCGTGCGGCCTTCTTTGAAAGATCATTGTCCTTTCGGGACAAACGTCAGGGACACGACGTTTCGATTTCTCGTGTCCAGATTCTTCGCGTACGTTGCGAGAAGAGGTCCGTCAGGACATCCGCTCGTACAGTCGCGCCCACTACGGTAGACGACATGCAAAACGTAGTCGTCTCCATGCATCACTGGGTGCGTGTCGGGCGGCACTGGAATGTGCTCCGACTCTCCACCCGGTGCCATCGTCAGGAACACCGGCTCCGTCGCCGGGACGCGCTTGTGCGTCTCGGCGGCGCTCACGGCGCTCACGCTCGACGGCGAAGCCGACGAAGTGAGTGCCGTGATACGGTACCCGATCAGAATCACAGCGATCACGACCAGGATGCCAATGACCCACGAGCGGGTACTCGCGGGTACTGCCACCCTGGGGGCGTCCACAGACCGGTTGCTACCGGCCTGCTTGACGATTCTCTCACTTGGATTTGCGTTCACTTGAGTTCCCCTTGTTGTCGAAGGCAGCGATGAGCGCCTTGGCAACGCTCACCAGTGCTTCCGGGATTCCCGGGTAGTTCTGCGTGTTGTGAGCGATATGTGCTTCAGCGTCCTTATCGCTGAGAGCATAGACCATGGTTGCAGCAAGGTCGGGTGTTACCCTGGCCTCTCGCTGCATCCTTTGCGCCTCCGCTGTCACCGCTGCGGCCCGTGTCTTGAGACTTTCTGCGTTTTCCCTCTCTGCTTGTTTGGTCGAAGCCGCTGCTTCCGCTTCGGGATTCACGCGGACGTTCGGCGTGAAGGCGTGGATGTCGCCGATGCCCCAGGACGCTGCGTGTTCAATGAACTCGCCCGCATTCTTCATGATCTCCACGACTCCCTCATCCCGGAACAGACGGGCGCCTTCGTTCTGCGCTGCAGCTCTGCGGAACGTGCCTTCCTCTGAGAAGGTCGTTTCCTCTAACCGCTCCGTCATGGCGTCATGCTTCTTCGCTGCGCCGGACACTCTCAGCGGCGGAAGGACGACGAAGTCGCTGAAAAGCGTTTTCTCGTTCTTGACGCCTACTGCCGTCGTAGCCTTACTGAAGAAAATCCGGGCTTGCTCAAGATACGCTTCACGCAGATTGTCCTCGGGGCTCTCGACTGGTATGTAGGCTACGGGGTTAACGATTGAGTACAGGATCCTATTGCGTTTATCCGGCTCGCCCTCATCGACGCCGAAGTAGACCAGCGACCCGTCCTGGGTATTGATCTTCTCGTGCGGCATCAGAAGTGTAATCCTGATGTCGCGACCCGGAACGTTGCGAAGACTAAAGAGAGGCGGCACCCAGAAGTCACCGTCCCCATAGACTGTTCCTGTGGCCCTGCCGAGCAGGCGCTCGACACCGACCCAGTTCATGGGTACGTGAACGACACGGGTGAAGTACAAGTTGTAAGCGGCAATGCCGCCGACGACTGTGCCGATCCCCACACCAAGCACGTCACCAATGTGACCGAAGGGCACTGCCGAAGACAGTACCCACTGCACAAGTAGGCCGATGACTGGCCACGCAAGCGTGGCCACCACCAGCCCAACTACGCGACTCATTAGTGGCGTCATAACATTTCTCCTGCACTATTTTGATTGTCAAATAACCTGAGGCCCGTCGGACCTCTATGCGTCTAGTATACACCCAAAAGGGTGATTTGTCAAGTATGTGTAAATAGGCCGTATAATCCCGCTTCTGCGGTGGCGGCGTGTTGCTGTGCCGGGGAGAGGAGTCTCTCCTTCGACTCACTCTCTCGCCGTCGCTCGCTCGTGGTCTAGGCACCGCCTCGCGACCAGCACTGCTGTGCTGGTTCCCGCTCCGGCGTTCGAGTCCTCACGCAAGCCTACGGCTTGCTTCCCCGGCACATATTTCGCTCCGCTCAAATGTGCCGGGGAGAGGACTCGAACCTCCATCCTGTGAGGGGCCAGCTCCTAAGGCTGGTGCGTCTACCAATTTCGCCACCCCGGCAATACTTCACACAATACTATATTCTGCTATATTTTACTTACGCACCATCAGTGCGACATTTTGCGCCTATAGCTCAGTTGGTAGAGCAGCTCCCTCTTAAGGAGACGGTCCCTGGTTCGAGCCCAGGTAGGCGCACCAAACGATAGTTTATGTGCCGAGGGTGGGACTCGAACCCACACGAGGGTTTTTAGGCTCTCTCAGGATTTTAAGTCCTGTGCGTCTACCATTCCGCCACCTCGGCATACTTGTGCACTGGAGGCCCGGGCGGGAATTGAACCCGCGCATCGAGGATTTGCAGTCCCCAGCGTTACCACTTCGCCACCGGGCCAGTGTCTCTGATGATACTACGCGCGCGGAGCTTCAGGAAGTGGGTCCTGCGCAATTGCCCCAAAGAGCTCGCTCTCGCCATTGTCGGGGAGGAAGTCGATGCGCGGAAGGGGGCCGAGCTTCGCGTGCTTCTTGAGATGATTGGAAAACGCTTCGCGGTGTCGCTCGAGGAAGGCGAGTGCGGGGCGTGCCTGCGTGTCAGGGAAGATACTTACAAAGACAATCACCCGCTCGCCATGGTTCATGAGCTGGGCGCGCACCACGGTGATGAGTGAGCCAGGCCCTGCCTCGCGGCCAATAAAGTTGGCGGCCTCGCGCGCTATCACCTCCGCGATGCGCTCCTTGTGGTGGTCGGCACGTCTAGGTACGTCGTGGATCATGAGGTGGTAACGAGAAAGGCGATAATCTCGTCGTTGGGTGCCGCGTCTACCTTGGCCTCAATCTCAGTACCAAAGGTCCCTTCAGTCTTAATCTCCTTCACGTCAGCGCGGGCTTGCTGCAGGTTGCCAATGGAGCCGCGCGCTATCTCCTCGCCGTTGCGAACAATCTTGACGCGGTCGCCTACGGTGAGCACTCCCGAGACGTGGCGTGCGCCGAGTACCTGCTTCTTGGCACTGCTCGAAAAAGGCTTGACCACCACGGCGCGGCCCAGCTCTTTGTCGATGGTGATCTGGGGCACAATAGCGGCGAGGAGCTCGCCGACTTTTTCAGAAAGTTCGTAAATGATAGAGAACGGGAGTATTGATATAGCGTCGCGCTCGGAAAGCTCGCGAGCAATAGCGTCGGTGCCCACGTTAAAGGCGATGACTGTACCGCCGGTCGCGTGCGCGGTCTTGATGTCTGCCTCGCCCACGCTCCCCACGCCCGAAAAGACGATACGCACCCGTGCGCGCTCGTGGGTGACCTTCTTCAGCTCGTGCTCAATAGCGTCGATAGAGCCAGCGACATCCGTCTTCACAATAAGGGGTAGCTCTACGACGCCGTCTACGGCGGCCGTCTGCGCAATGAGCGGAGTCGCGGTCGCGTTCTTAGCCGCAAGTGCCTCTGCCTCCTTCTTGGTCTTGGCGATACTGAAGAGCGATCCAGCTGCAGGCAGCTTACTAAAGCCTGAGATGCGCACCGGGGAGGCAGGGCCGGCCTCCTCTACACGCTTGCCGAGGAAGTTCTCGATAAAGCGTATAGGAGCAAAAGCGTCGCCCGCGACGACGAAGCCGTCGAGGGTGAGGGTGCCGTCTCGCACCACCAGGGTAGCTGAGGCGCCGCGCTTCGGGTCTTGGGTGCTCTCTAGTACGAAGCCTGTCGCGCTCGTTGACACGTCTGCGCTGAGCTCGAGCAGGTCGGTAGCAAGCAGGACGAGGTCGAGGAGTTCGGGGATACCCTCGCCTGTCTTGGAAGAAATAGCGGCATAGGCAATCTCGCCGCCGAGGCCTTCGAGGTAAATGCCCTTCTCTAAGAGCGAGTTCTTGGTGTGCTCGATGTCGGCATTATTCTTATCGATTTTTGTAATCGCCACGATGAAAGGGATATGCGACTCTTGAATTGCCGCAAGTGCGTCGAGGGTCTGGGGCATAACGCCCTCGTCGGCGGCGACGACGAGTATGGCAATGTCTGCGGCGGCCGCACCACGCGTGCGGAGGGCCTTAAACGCCTCGTGGCCGGGCGTGTCGAGGAAGGTCACCTTGCGGCCGTCGTGCTCGGCGATGTAGGCCGAGACATGCTGCGTGATGCCGCCCGCCTCTCCTGCAACCACGTTCTCCTTGCGGATGTAGTCGAGGAGGGAAGACTTCCCGTGATCTATGTGGCCCATCACCGCAATGACAGGCGAACGTTGTGTTCGCTCCATATTGGCCCTATTTCATCACAAAAATGACGTATTCGCAATCTCGTGTAGAATTTACGCATGTTTAGGAAACGGCGAGTCTATCTGGATACTGCCGCCGGGTTGGCCGGCAATGCCTCCTCACCGCACGAGGAGGGTAGAAAGGCTAAGCAGATGCTCGAGGCTGCGCGAGAGCGGATAGCGAGACTGGTTGAGGTCAAGGCCGATGACGTCATCTTCACTAGTGGCGCAACCGAGGCCAATGCGCTCGCGATAGTTGGGCATGTACGGGCCGTGCGTAAGGGCCGTAGAAATAACGCGCACGCGCTCTATCTGCCGAGTGCACACGCTTCGATTGTGGAGAACATGAAGCAGCTTGCCCTTGAGGGGGTGGTCGTCGAGCCACTGCCGATACATGAAGGCCGCGTCGATGTTGCACTGCTCGCCACCATGCTCACGCCGAACACGGTGCTGGTCTCTATGGACGCGGTCTGTGGCGAGACGGGAGTGGTATGGAATACACGCGAAGTGGCAGAGACAATCCGTGGATATCGGATATCCACAATAAGCGCGTCTCCGATTCGCTTGCATGTTGACGCGAGCCAGGCGCCACTCACCGAGAAGGTGACGCGGGCGCACTTCAACGCTGACCTGCTCACCTTTGATATCTCAAAAATAAGCCCCGAGCGAGGGTTTGGTGTGCTTGTGGCACACCGCACGATACCGCTCGAGCCACTCTATCGAGGTGGTGGGCAAGAGCGAGGGCTACGCCCGGGGAGCGAGACACCTGAGCTCGCGGCAGAGTTCGCTGACGCGCTTGCTCGGGCAGTAGATGGTCGAGAGGTATTTCGGGTCAAAGCACAACAGCAGCGACAGGACTTGCTTGAGCAGATCACGGCCCTTGTTCCCAACGTGCTTGTCAACGAGGCAAGGCTTCAGGCGCCGAGCATTTTGAATATTTCTTTGCTCGGACGCGACACCGACTACCTGGTCGCCCTGCTCGACGACCTGGGCTTCGCGGTCTCCACCAAGAGCGCTTGTGAGACAGATAGCGAGGAAGGGTCGCGGGCGGTGCTGGCACTCACCGTCGATAAGGAGCGCGCTAAGGCCACGCTGCGCATCTCGTGGGGCCCGAGGACGCGCTCACGCGACCTGGCTCGATTTGCCCTTGCACTCGCACAAAGCTTAAAAGTGTGATATTATACAAATATCAACTCAGCGCTGATTGCGAGAAACGATCGAATCTCATCGATTAGCTTCCTGTGTTTGATGTATTACTAGCTCTATCTCTTACATCAATATGCAAGAAGGAACAATCGCACGTCTTATCGCAGACAAGTACTTTGGTTTTATCAAAGTCAGTGGCCAGGAAAAGGATCTCTTTTTCCACGCTAACGAGCTTGTCGGCGTAGACTTCGCATCCCTCCACGAGGGTGACAAGGTGACTTTTGAAGTTGCGGACAGCCCAAAGGGTCCAAACGCAATCAAGGTCTCAAAGATTGCGTAAGCAATTTTAAGCAAAAGCGCCCGGGTAACCGGGCGCTTTTGTTGTGCACCGCCGTCTTGCCGGAGGGCTTGCGCAATATCGATCCATGCTATGCTTTCTCTATGGATATACAAAATACAGACGACACCAGTGTGGCAGAGGAGGCGATTATTGGCTACTGCGTTAAGTGCAAAGAGAAGCGCGAGATGCTTAATGTTGAGAAGGTAGAGATCAAGCCAGGCCGCCCAGCAGCCAAGGGCAAGTGTTCCGTGTGTGGTACGGGCATGTACAAGATTCTGCCTAAGGCAGCAGCGTAGGCACGCGCTATGAGCTTCGTCGGTAGCGGAGCCAACATTGTCCCGCCCCATCACGGTATTCCGCATTATCACGGGGATGTGGTTCGTGCGTTGTTCGTCTTAGGGGCTATTATTCTCGTTTTTGGCCAATCTACGGGAGCGGACCTACCGTTGTCGAACACGGGTGCGGTGGTTGTTGCAGCAGCTTTGGTGATTGCTGCAGGCATTACGAGCCCGCGCCTACCATGGAGTCATTTTTTGAATGGATTTTTCGCGCTTGTTGGCGTGCTCTTGTTCGGCACCTCGGCCGTGGGCCACTATCGGGCGGGTGTTCACATCACCGAGCCATCGTTTGTCTATCTGGAGGCGCTCGCCTTGGTCTCGCTTGTCGCGCTCTACTTCACCACGCGAACCATCCGCGGTATATTGCTCCGTCCTTCCTAGGGAGTGGATTTCTTGCGTGGGACACGCGTGCTAGTATTACCGTATGTCGGTACAAAGTTTTTTGCTCAAACAGTACGCAAACTGGAAGCTGAAAGACGTCCCCGAGGCACAGCGAGAGCAGATGATGGCCCTCGTAACCAAGGACCCTGAGCTATTTAAGAAAATCGGCGAAGAGATTGAGCGCCGCAAGAAGGGCGGCGAGGCCGAGATGAAGGCCAGCATGGAGGTGATGAAGAAGTATCGAGCCGAGCTTGCGGCGCTCCTGCAGCGGTAGCATGTCTGCGCTTACCTCCATCCTCGTGTTCTGCCAGGCGCTGGGAGCCTTTGTCGGCGCAACGAGCGCCGTGTGGAGCGAGCTCGCCTATATGTGGGCCATGCGTGATGGGAGGGTCAACAAGGCCGAGCGCGCGCACCTGAAAAGTATCGACCGAGGCCTGCGCTTCGGGATGTCGCTCCTCTTGCTCTCTTCTCTCGGCCTGGTCGTGAGTGCCTTTGCAACAGACAGTGCGCTCCAGCCGGCGTTTACCGAGAGCTATTGGACGCTCGTGGTGCTCGCGCTCCTCGTCATACTGGTGTCGTGGGTTATGTCACGTCGGTACCTTTCTCTTGCAATCGGCTCGGCGATCTCCTTCACCGCATGGTGGTTTCTCCTCTATCTCACCACCGGACAGCTGGCGACGGGTACGGTTGGTACCACAGCGACGTTCTTCGCTATTGCGGCGGTGCTCGTTTTCATCTTGTTGCAGACTGGTCGGCGCATCAGCCTGTCTCGCCGATGAAGATCTTCGTCCTCCTCGGGCACACCGACGTAGACACGCTCTCAGGAGCGCTTGCCGACCGATACCAAGAGGCGGCCACGAAGGCTGGACACACCGTGCGCCGGCTAAACATTGGTGACATGAGCTTCGACCCGGTGCTGCACAGAGGGTACAAGGAGATCCAAGAGCTTGAGCCAGACCTCAAGACCTTTTCTAAGAATATCCACTGGGCAGACCATATTGTCATCGTCTACCCAACCTGGTGGTGCTCGATGCCCGCACTCCTTAAGGGGCTGTTTGACCGGGCATGGCTCCCGCACGACGTCTTCAGGTTTGCCGACCACGGCCTCACCTGGGCTAAGCTCCTCAAGGGTCGCACGGCGCGGATTATCACCTGTGCCAACATGAACCCGTGGATTCTGCGATTTATGTACGGCTCGCCAACGGTTGTGCTCGAGCTCGTGATACTCCGCTTTGCCGGCGTACGCGCCCGCTCGACCGTATTTGGGCCCTCAGAGCGCGCCTCAGAGGCTGCCAAGCAGCGGTGGCTGCGCAAGGTTGCTCGACTCGCTCAAAAAGGGAGGTAAAAAAGCAGCATTACATGCTATTGACAGAAAAATGTCAATATGCTAATATCGTAATAACGAGGTAGCTGCTTGCTATTTCGGTAACTTAAAACCAATGACAATCATAGGAGCCCTCATGGGGTTTTTGCTTTTATCAGGCGGCGGTGTGGCCGCGCCCGCTCCGGCGGACGCTCCCACCGCCCCTCTGGTAGTCAGTTATCAGGTGGCCATGACCGCGTATAACGCGGTTCCAGCCCAGACTGACGCAGACCCCTCTACCACGGCATCTGGTGCTGCCTCCAACCCTGAGGTGGTTGCTGCGCGCTCCCGAGACCTTAAGGACGAGTTACCCTTCGGTACGATCATCGAGATTGATGGTCCTACAGACAAGCAGAACAACTGTGGCTTTAGTGTGGTGAGCCCTATTCTAGGGTACCGCGTCATCGCAGACACTATGAACGCGCGCTTTACTAACCGCGTGGACGTGCTCTTCAGCACGAAGTCCAACTACAAGATGTCAGACGGCCGTATGGTCAATGCCAGCACGATCTTCGGCGTGTGTCAGGGCATGACTATCCGCGTGGTGGGCCACCTTGACCCCGCACAGATGAAGAATCTCCCTAAGACGCAGGAAGAGCTGGTCACTATCGTAGAGCGTCTGTCGAGCCCGGTACTCGCCCTTGCTCGTACCAAGTAGTCGTATCGCTACGCAAGGCTACGCTCGTAGTCCTTCTTGAAGATACGCATCGAGAGCATGTAGACGCTGTACGTGATGAAGTATGCACCGAGCACGTCGATAGAGTAGTGCAAGTGACCGAGAAGTACCACTACCGCAAACACTGCTGAGATGGCTAGGTAGATATACCGTAGCTTGGGAGTGTCCCAGAGCAAGAGCGCCATAAGAAAGGTGAGGCCGACGTGCCCCGAGAAGAAAAGGTCGTGGCCAGTAAAAAACATCTGGGCGACCGTTGGCGAATAAAGGTATGACTCTGCTAGCACTGCTCGCGCAGGGTAGGGGCTAATATGCGTGAGCGAGACAAAGACCGATCGCACAATCAGGAGGAACGACGCGCTCTTCAGTATGAAGGGTGCGGAGCGTAGCTTGAGTGAGAAGACGACCAGAATGGAGAAAATAACCGCAGCGATCGCCCCGTAGACGAATATCGTACCCACATCATAGACGCGTGTGTTGCTCAAAATGATGTCATTTACCGAATTGCTCGAATTCTCGGTGGCAAAGGCGCTCGAGTAGTACACGCTTACCAGACTCACAAAGATGGCCACGACGCCGAGCGCGAGTGATTCGAGAAAGGCCCGGTCTTTCAATATGCGAATGGTTTGATCGAAGTTCATAGCTAGCGAATAGGTGTCCAGTCGTCGACTGGCGATTTGTTAGTAATACCGAAATAAATAGTGTTTCTTGTCCAAATGTACCATAGACGTGCCCATCCTATCTGGTGTGCCCGGCGTGCGGCGTGATACACCGTCAACGACGGGTCGAAGACGGTCGTACCTATGCGCGAGAGCCGATAGAAGAAGTCGCCGTCCTCACGAGTGTGAAGGTCCTCGCGGAAGCCGTGAATAGCGGTAAAGGCATCGCGACGCACCAGCATGAACTTGCCGTTTGCCTCGCCTTTGCCGAGCACATTATTCTGGAAGCGCAGCACGGCATTCAGATAGCCGAACGAAAGTCGGTCGGCCCAGGTCTCAACGCTCGGGAGTGCGTGCTGCGCACAGCACATGCCCACGACTCGTGGGTTGTCGAAATGCCTGAGTGCCTGGGCGAAAAACGCCTGTGGCTCAGGCACCTCAACACCCGCGTCGACAAAGGCAAGATAATCGCCCGTGGCAACTCTGGCCCCATCGTTGCGGCCAATACCTGCCGTGTGCCGCTCGCCATCGAAGACCACTACCGTGTGGGCGGTCTCGCGCGCTATGGCCACGGTGCGGTCCTTGCTGCGGGCGTCCGAGACGATGATCTCGTGAGGGATGGTGAGAGAGTCTTTAAACTGGGCAATGGTTGCCGCAATCGTCTGCTCCTCCTCACGCGCAGGGATGATGATGGAGAGCCTCATGCGAGTACGGTATGCGGCGTACCAGGTGGCCGCTTAAAGAAGATACGCACCATGCCGTACTGAATGGCGCCGCAGACCGCCGCCAAAACAAGCGCTATCGTCACGCCCGCAGATGTGGGTGGAGTGAGATTGAAGAACACGAGGACGATCGGCAACTTAAAGGCGAGGTAGAGCAGGCTCGCACCCAAGACACCAAGCGCCGCGAGGGTGAGTTGCTTTGCGCGGCCCATTGCGTGGCCGTAATACCGAGTTGACACGACAAAATAGATAAACCCGAGCGCCGCAAAGGTGACCGTGAGTAGCCCGCTCGGGTTGGTCGAGGGCAGGTAGGCCTGCACCGAGAGGTATACTGCGAACACCGTTACTGCCTGCAGGAGCGACAGGGCAAGAGAGAAGGGTATGGTGCGGCTCAGAAAGGGTTGGGTGCTCGCCGCGGACGTGCGCTCAGAAGGGTTGATAGCCCACCACGAAATAAGCATGCCCGGTATGCCGACGGTGAAGTAATTTATAAAATTGATAGTGAGCGGCGTGAGGGGGTAGTCGAGCCCGATCAACGTAAGGCCAATGAAGAACAAGAAACCCAAGAAGGTCTGGTTGAAAAAGACGCTCGCAAAAATTTCAATATTTTCAATCATGCTGTCCGCAAGGCGCACGCCGCCTGGTAGCTCTACAAAGCTATTGCCAAGGAGCACTACGGCTGCGATCTGGCGCGTGGCAGTGGCTCCGTCGAACATGGCAATGCCCAGGTCAGCCTTTTTAATCGAGAGCGCATCGTTTGCCCCGTCGCCGACCATGGCGGTATACCCGCTCAGCTTGAGGGCCTCGATAATCTTTTCCTTCTGTTCGGGCTGTATGCGAGCGAAGATGGTGTAGGTGTGAGCGTGCTGCACGTAGTCTGCCTCACTCCAGTCGTTCATGTCCTCCCCCAAGATAAGCGCGTCAGTGTTGCGGACCCCCGCTGCTCGCGCAATGGTGCGCACGGTGTCGGGGTGGTCGCCAGAGATAATCCTGATCGTGACGCCGCGATCCTGGAAGAAATTCACCGCATCGGTAATGCCGGTACGCAGTGCGTTGTGCAGGATACAGACACCCGCGATAGCGACCGTGGTGCCGACCAGGGCGCGCGGCACGCTTGCGTCCTCGCAGGTTGCAATGCATAACACGCGCTTACCGAGCTGAGCGTGCTCCGTAGAAAGGTCGCTCAGCCAGCGTCGTTCTGTTTCGGAGCGTACGTGCGGTGCGAACACATCGGGAGCGCCGACCAACACGACCTTGCTTGGCAGGGGCATGTTATCGGCGATGCGGATACCACCATACTTGCGCGTGGATGAGAAGGAAAGGGTGTCAGATACCTCTGCAGCCGGCGGCTCGCCGAGAAACTCGCGAAGAGCGCTTATCGACTGCGATGAGTCACCGGAGAAGCGCACGTAGAGGCTTGCATATGCGCGCGCCTCTGCCTCGGTGGTGCCGGGACTTGGGTGCAGGCGGTCGACCGTGAGGTTGTTCTCGGTGAGGGTGCCTGTCTTGTCCATACAGAGATTCTTGATTCGACCAAACTTCTCTGTCGCGTTCACTTCTTGCAGGAGGACGTTGCGACGATAGAAGTGTGAGGCACCAAACGTGAAGAGGAGCGTGACCGCGACGACAAGGCCTTGAGGCACCAAGACGCCCGCCAGGGCGCCAATGCTCTGCACGATGGCCACATTGGACTGGTGCATGATAGCTCCACGGACAACGATAAACGCTGTCACCGCGAGCAAGACATAGACCGTGTAGGTGATAACGAGCGTAATCGACTGCTGAATAGGGCTTGGGTTGGCAGAGTAGCGCTGGAGGCCAGCAGCCATCTTGGCGATGCGGCTATCGGCAAAGGAGGTCTGCAGCTCTGCAATACCGAACCCAGAAGTGATAACGCTGCCGGCGAGAATCGCCTCGCCCGTGGCCCGGGTAAAAATGGTGGACTCGCCCGTGATAAGGCCCTCGCTCACCTCGAGACTGGTGCCCTCCACGATAGTGCCGTCGCAGGGCATCTGGTCGCCGTTCTTGATCTTGATGCGGTCACCCTTCGTGAGTGCTTCGAGTGGTGTCTCGGTCTCGGTGCCGTCAGGCTGTAGCTTGATTACCTGAATAGCGGTGAGAAACTGCAGTCGCTCAAGGGTGAGCCAGGCGCGGACGTCTTGGGCAAACCCGAGTGCGATGTTGAGCAGTACGACAGCACCCAGAAAGAGGCCCTCGTTGGTCTGGCCAAAGGTATAGAGCAGGATAACGACCACGAAGATAATCGCATTGATAGGGAGGAAGACGTGGCGCGCCGCGATGCGTGCAATCTCTCGCGCGTTTCGGTACGAGGGGGCGTGTCCGCCAGAGAATGACATATTGCTCTAGTATATCGCACAGTAGCGCTCACAACGCAGTATTTGACAATCAGCTCATGCGGGTGTATAATACAAAGAGGTGTCCAGGTGCTTTTGCCCATTTTGACAGACACCAGGGAGAAGTCATGATTAAGTTCACATTTTTCGCTTGTCTGTTCGCCTGCCAGACGTACATCATGCTGCTGTTTACGTCCATGGACAGTCACCTCAATCGCACGCAGCTGAAAAATGCTGGCTTGAACAACCACTTCGCGGTTACCGAGCACGGTGCAGTGTATGCGAACGTCGTGCTAGCCGCGTTCGCAATCTACATTCTCGGGACGCGGGAGATGGAGTGGGTCTCATGGCGGTCCCTGGGTCTGCTTCTTGGGTCTGCTCTGGCGTCTGTGGCGTTGATGCGCTTCTACGTGTCGATTGGGATCAACGATCCGTTCGTGCACGACGGGCGGGTGGTCGCCGGCGGATGGTACTTTGGGCTCTTCATGACGGAGATGTTCTGGGTCTTCGGAGAGGTCTACCTAGGCTGGACCGGGCGACCGTCCCACGGGGAACTCGCGGCACTTGGAGTGATGTTTGCCTGCTACTTCGTGGTCAGCATCATGAAGTTCAACTTCGAGATGTGGCAATTCCAGCCGCGCGACTACGGACAGATCGCTGCCTGTATGGCAGTCATAACTGCCGCATCGTTCTGTCTCTGGTGATCTGATCGTTCCGGGGCGGTCTGCGCAAGCAGACCGCCCCATCTCATTTATATAGTATGATTTGTGTATGAAGATTAGTTTTGTGATTCCTGCGCACAACGAGGAGGTGCGTCTCCCGACGAGTCTTGCCTCTATTGAGCGCGCGCTCGCGCGCGGGGCCTACGATGCCGAAGTGATCGTGGTCAATAATGGGAGTGTCGACCGCACTGGGGAGGTGGCACGGAGCTACGACTGGGTGCGGGTGGTCGACGAGCCGCGGCTTGGTCTACCACAGGCGCGTCAGGCGGGCTTTGAGGTGGCCACGGGCGACCTTATTGCGAACGTTGATGCCGACACCATGCTGCCCGATGCGTGGCTCGACACGGTGCTTGCAGAGTTTGCACGGGACGAAAATCTCGCAGCGCTTTCGGGTCCTCATGTGTATTATGACCTCTCCATTGTTCACCGCGCGTTTACCAAAGTGTGGTACTTCTTTGGCTACGTCATGCACTTGGTCAATCACTACATCTTCAACGTTGGGGCTATGCTTCAGGGGGGCAATTTCGTCGTACGACGCACGCACATGCAACAAATCGGTGGATTCGACACCTCGATAAAATTTTATGGTGAGGATACCGATGTCGCAAAGCGCATTAGCCAGGTAGGTAGGGTTAAGTGGACCTTCAAGCTTCCTATCTACACGTCGGGCCGTCGCCTCAAGAAGGAGGGTACGTTGCGCACTGCACTCAAGTACGCCACTAACTACGTCGCAACCACGGTGAGCGGCAGGCCGATTAGCTACGCGTATACCGACATCCGAGACGACGCATGACCGATGTACTCGTAATTTTTGCCGCAAAGTACTTCTACATACTCGCCGTGTGTATCTTTTTGTATTATGGGTACACAGCAGAACATCGGTTCGCGTTCATCCGCCTCACTCTTATTACGGCTGCGCTTGCGCTCGTGCTCAGTGTCGTCGCGAGTGCGCTCTATTATAATCCACGACCCTTTATGGTTACCGGAGTGCCGCCACTTGTGGCGCACACGCCAGGGAACGGTTTTCCTTCTGATCATGCGCTCCTTACGGGTACCTTGGCTGCGGTTATGACTATGGCGAACCCATTCCTCGGCGGCGTGCTGTGGCTTATTGCGATTGTAGTGGGTGCGGGTCGCGTACTCGCAAACGTGCACCACAGTATCGATGTCGTCACCTCATTTCTGATAGCGGCGGTCAGTGTGCTCGTGGTGCACTACGCACTCAGGCGTTACGCCAAGCCGGGGAAGTAGTCGGTAACGATGTTAAAGCGCGAGACGCCGAGCGCTCGAAGCGCCTTCCTTGTGGTGTCGACCATGGGTGGTGGGCCAGAGATATAGAACGTGCGCTCTGCATAGTCGGGGATTTCTTTTGCAATCAGCTCAGCGTCGATAAATGCGGGTACGTACGCGGTCTTCAGGTTAAAAGCATCGCGCGCGCGATCAAACACGTCTTGGTACACAATGTCTTCCGGTTTACTTGCGTAGAGGAGTACGACATCGCGCTGCTGCTGGGTATCCATGAGGTACTGTACGTGCGCACGAAACGGGGTGACCCCGATACCTCCGGCAAAAAAAGCCAGCTTCGTGCCCGGGTTGCGGGGGAGGACGAAGTCGCCTGCCACCTGCGACGCACTGATGGTGTCGCCGAGCTTGAGACGGCCCAGGGCGATTTTAAAACTGCTGGTGGGCTCATAGAACTTAACGCCAAGGCGTACGTTCTCTTCGGTTGGTGAGGAGGCAATGGTGAAGTAGCGTCGGTTGCCGCGCAGATCGGGCTTGTCATGAGGTAGCGTGAACTCAAGGTACTGGCCCGCTTT
This sequence comes from Minisyncoccota bacterium, assembly GCA_041674945.1. Taxonomy (GTDB): domain Bacteria; phylum Patescibacteriota; class Minisyncoccia; order Phycocordibacterales; family Phycocordibacteraceae; genus C7867-001. The sequence continues at coordinate 25,065 of JBAYUT010000002.1, forward strand.
AAAAGGGATACGGCGGTCGGACGCAAAGACAAGCTCGTCGATGGTGGGTGCGGGGGTGGTCTTCTCGACAAGGCGGAGCGTGTAGCGACCCTCTGAAGAGACCATAAAGGAGAACACGTTGCCGAGAAGAAGTGCAAGCTCGGGCGAGAGATACACAGCGCCGAGGTGAATGTTGGGTGCAAAAAAGATGCCCACCAGAGCGGCGTAGAGCATGCGCAGGCGGCGCGTGGGTGGCAGGGTGATGGGCTCGGTGAGCATCACAAAGGCAAAGAAGAGGAGCGGGGTGTCGAGGATGGCTCTTTGTATAGTCGTGAGGTCGCCTGGCACGTGGGCGGTAAGGACGGTGGTTACCAGCGCTACGATAATGAAGGTGGCAACGAGGTCGAAGCGGCGCACTTTGCGCACGACGAGGGCGCCGCCAACAAGCACAAACGGCAGCAGAGGCAGGTTGCCACCTACCCACCAGCTCGCGGAGCCAATACCGAGAAGCGCAGGGACGGCAACGCCGAGCGCAGCAGGATTGAAGGGGTGTTTCTCGTCGAGGGCGAGAACGTACTTCGACGCCATGGCAATGGCTGCAGCGATGATAAGGAGGCCCACACCGGCAGCGTCGGTCGGGGCGACAGGGTTGATGATGAGCGCCAAGATGAAGGCGGTGATGTAGACCGATTCGATATTGGTTGCGGCGGATAAGATCTTGGCAAAGGCGGTGTTAACTGCCCAGCAGGCGGCGACGAGCACCAGGAGTGAGAAGAGGAAGTCGAGTGGCGAGTAGTGCAGCACGCCGAATATATCAAACAGAAGCGCCGCTCCGACGAGCAGTGTGAGGTAGTACAGCACCAGGCGGTAGGTGGTGGTGTTGTTGAGAAAGGTGTCAACAGATTTCAGCATGGCGCTCACTTACCTTGTCCGTAATGCTTCTTGAGCTTCTGCACATGCTCCGCATAGGTTTCAGAACAGTGGAAGCCACCCTGGCTGTCGTGGAAGTAGAAAATGCACGACGTGTTCTTAGGATTAAGTGCTGCAATGACTGAGGCGACTGAAGGGCTCGCTATTGGTGTGGGCGGAAGGCCCTTATGGATGTAGGTGTTGTAGGCAGACTTGCGCGCGCGATCGGCAGGGACTGGCTTGGGCCACCACGTGCTGTTGGCGAGCGCTGTGCTCTTCACATACTGCAGGGTGGCATCGATCTGTAGGTTCATGCCAAGAAAAAGCCGATTCCAAATAATCCCTGAGATGAGGCGCATGTCATCGGCTCCGCCTGCCTCGCGTTCAATCAAGGAGGCTATCGTAAGGGCCTGATTGAGCGGCACGATGGCGGCCGTGGTGGTGCCGTAGCGGGAGAGCACCTCCTTAGAGAAGCGCTCGTTGACCAGGGCCTGTGCCATGAGTGGTGTGGTGCCATTGCTGACGACGTATACACCAGGCGCATATGAGCCCTCGGGAAGCGGGAGTGCGGCATAAGGGCCGGTGGTTAGGAACTCCTTTCTCTGCGTGCTGTTCCAGCCAAGCGCTTTACCAAAGGTGGCGGCCACCTGCTCCTTGCGCATGCCGGGAGTGATATTAACAAAACGGGAATTGGTCGCCGCCAGTGCCTGATACCACGGCGCGTCGGCTATGGCCACAGCGACCATGGCGAAGAGGCGATTAAAAATGGTACCCGAATTGACCGTTGCGGCCTGGAGCGGAGAGCTACTGCCCTCGAGAAAGGCGTTGACGTGGACATTCTCCACAATGAGCTTGTTCTTTGGGTCGACCGTAACGGGGAACTGGGCGAGCTCGGTGGCGGCATCGCGCTCGCGCGCGATCTCGAGGGTGAGCACCGCAGGGAGCGACATTGCCACGAGCAAAAGGAATACGCTAAGGCCAGCTACGACCGTTAGCGCTCGGAGTAGGCGAGTATAGGCTACAGAGGGAGGTCGTTTCACTCGCCCAGTATACCCTATGAGATTTCAGGAGTAGAAGTGCGAGCGCGGGATTGTAAGCTGACAGGCAGCTTCCTCCTGGCGCTCGCCTCGAACGAGCGTTTCTCTACGCTCGTTGCTCGGCTCGCTTGGTAGTGAGCCAATCCATGACTTTCTTACGGTGCTGGTCGAGCGACCAGGTGTTGGTATCTTTAAAAAGACTTGCGTGCAGCTTCTTAAACTCTTTTAACAGCGGTGTCGAGGCCTGGGGGAAGTCGGTAGGCAGCTTCTCGTTGTAGGCCTTGAGAAATTCACCAAACGAGAGCGATTTCTCGCTCCGTGCGCGGTCAAGGTCGGGGAGCTTCATTGCGGAAATAATACCACGAAGTCTGTAGAAAATCAATTCTCTCTGTTGAGCATGCCAGGCGTGCTACTGTTCTTAATTATGACAACAAAAGACGACTGTATATTTTGCAAGATAGTTGCGGGCGAGGCGCCCTCGTACAAGATTTGGGAAGACGATACGCACCTGGCATTCTTGTCGATTTTTCCCAACACGGAGGGATTCTCGGTGGTGATACCCAAGGAGCACTACCCGAGCTACATCTTCGACCTGCCTGAGGAGGTGATAGCGGGCCTCACGCTTGCCGCGAGCAAGGTGGGCAAGCTACTGGACGCGAAGCTCAGCGACGTGGGCCGTACGGGGATGATCTTCGAAGGTTTCGGCGTCGACCACGCACACGCAAAACTATTCCCGATGCACGGTACGAAGGGTGGTGCGTGGGTAGCTCACAAGTCGAATGTGGATAAGTATTTTGATCAGTACGAGGGCTATATCTCCTCGCATGACTCTGTGCGTGCTAGTGATGAGGCGCTTGCGAAGCTTGCTGAGAAGGTGAGGGGTTGAGCAAAGAGAGGTGCTCTGGCAAGGTGTAGATGCTCGTAACAAGCGAGAATCTATGATATAATAACAATAATGGACGGGGGACATTCCGACAGCGGCACGTTGCAGCTCCCCTCCGCGCTATTCTCATGGGACAGTCCGCAGAAGGATGGCGGGAGTGATTTGCTAACACCTATTTCACAGGCGCTTGCAGAGCTCAAGCGCCGACAGGCCGATTCCGATCTCAAGCAGCGAGTCTTGGATTACCTTGACAATGATATTCCAGCGTATTTTGCACAGGGGCCGATTCTATACCTGGCGCGTCACCTAGCGACACCAAACCTCGAAACCATTCGGTTCTCGAGTCTTCTCCGCGCATTCAGCGTTCCCGTTGTTATTGGCCAGGATCCGAGTGATAAGTTTGTATCCAATAATCCGCTCAAGCGAGCGCTCTGTCGCCTGCCGGTACACACTGCGAAGATGAATTCTGACGGCTCGACGGCAGAAGAATATCAAAAAGTGACCATTGTCGATTTCAATGTTGCTAATGGAAAGCCGTTTCAAGAGATTGAGACACTATGGGGTGAGAAGTTGACCAGATTTCACGCAGGACTGTGTTCGCGACTCTTTGATTCGGCGGTTCGGCTAGAGGACGACTCTCCCTGGATTGACAGGCACCATCGTGGGGACCTCTTGGCACATTACAGAGAGTTCCTCGCACTATTCATTGTAGGGGGCGTCCTGTTCGAGGATTTCTTGTCAGATGACCCAGAGGAGCTTGAGTTTATGGAGACGGTGTTTCGGCCTGCTTTTTCCCACGTTGAGAAAGTATTTGGGGTCCGCCCACTGATTACGCAGCTGTTGCCGCGCTCTGCTCAAAGTGAGCTGTTTTGGATGGCGTACCCCAGAGAGGTCCTCGACATAATTAATGGTATACCTGGGCGTGCGGCAGAGTACGTATGAGTTGGTTTTTTCTTGCGCTGGTCGGGCCTTTTCTGTACGCTGCCACCAACCACATTGATAAGATAATCCTCGAAAAGTATTTCAAGGAGGGTGGCGTAGGCTCGCTGCTTATTGTCTCAGCTCTCTCATCGGTGCTTGCGCTCCCATTCATATTTGCGTTTGACACAAGTGTTTTCGCCGTGAGCGCAATGAATGTGGTCGCGCTGTCGATTGTTGGTATTTTGAACGTGATGGTTCTTTGGTTCTATCTCACAGCACTTAAGGCAGAGGAGGCCTCGGTCGCGGTGGTGTTCTATCAGCTGGTGCCGGTCTTTGGCTATGTCTTCGGCTACTTCATTCTCGGCGAGACGCTCACGGCGCTTCAGTTGGTCGCAATGGGCGTCATTATTCTTGGTACCGCTATCATTTCCTTCGAAATTGAGGAGGACAATCATTTTCGCCTCAGAGTAAACACTGTTTTTTTCATGACAGCCGCTGCGCTGTGCTGGGCCCTCGAGTCGGTAATATTTAAGGCCGTCGCACTCGAAGAGAGCGTGGTGCGCTCTCTCTTCTGGGAGCATCTCATGCTCTCTGTGGCTGGAGCGCTGATATTCTGTTGTATCCCGCTGTATCGAAAGCACTTTCTTATCGCCATGCGTGGAAACTCAGCAGGCGTTCTTGGTCTCAATCTGCTCAACGAGACACTCTACATGGTCGGTAACATTGTCTTTGCCTTCGCGTACCTGCTTGCGCCAATTGCACTAGTGTTGCTGGGCGAGTCATATCAGCCGTTGTTTGTGCTAGGGATTGGAGTGCTGCTTACTATGCTTTTCCCAACTATTGTGGAGGAGAAGTTATATTTGAGACATCTCTCGCAGAAGATTGCCGCTATTGCACTCACGGGTATCGGAACGTACCTACTGCTAGTTTCATAAAAGCACCTCTGGATGTCGTGCTATTATATACTGCATGAGATTGCGTAACTCATCAATACTGTACGTACTGGTGCCGAGCTTAGTTGTTGTCGGGCTCATGTCATACTTGCGGTTCTTTATTAGTCGGGATTATCTGGTAACGTATGAAGGGTCCTGTGATCCTGCAATCGCCTCTTGCTACGTAGGCTGTGAGGATGACGAATGTTCGGAGGAGTATTTTTACACGATTGTAGAGCGCCGAGCGGATATACTTTATGCGCAATGTGGCCCGAGTGTTGATGGTTGTGAACAGTCCGACGCCTGTCTTCCTGATGAGGCCGGGTGCGTAATTGCGTATTGTGATGCTGCCACCGAGCTCGACATGTGCGATACTCAAGCTGAATAAATTATGTACTCTTGGATGAACAAGAAGCTGAAGGTTGGAGAGACTCAAAAGCACGGCATGGGTATTTTTGCTATGGACGATATACGGAAGGGCGAAACCTTGTTCGTTATGGGTGGACACATAATTGACATCGAGACGGAGAATACACTCGATGAGTTTCAGATCGATAAGCCAATTGAGATCTCCAAGGAGTTTTCCTTCTGTCCAATCAGTCCTTCCGACATGATGCTTATGCCTCAACACTATGTGAATCATAGTTGCGAACCGAACGCGGGCTTTAAACGCTCAAACTTTATGCTTGCCATTCAGGATATCCCGAAAGGGGATGAGGTCAGATATGATTATGCAATGATTATCGCAGGTAACCCGGACAGCAAAAATTATTTTTCTATGGAGTGTACTTGCGGGTCGGTGCTGTGTCGAAAAATCATTGATGAAGAGGGCTGGAAGGATCCCGTCCTGCAGAAGAAATACCGAGGGCATTTTCAGCAGTACATAGAGGAGATGATCGATGGTGAGTTTTCCACGGGCATATGATCTGTAATCTGTACACTGAACCGTTCTTTTTTTTGTTCTCGGCTGATTTGCCAGCGCTTTTGTATTATTCGCACATTCCCGCCGCAGTGCTCGCTCTCGTGGTCGGGGCGTTCGTATTCGCGCATGATCCTCGAGTTCTGCTAAATCGATTGCTTTTTTACATAGGTCTTATTTTCTCGCTCTGGACCCTGGCGAATTTAATCGTCTGGACCAACATTCATAGCGATTTCATATTGTTCGTCTGGTCATATTTTGGTATCCTTTCGTCTCTTCTGTCTGTGTTTTGTGTGTATTTCATCTACGCTTTTCTCAAGAAAGGGGATGTCTCTCTCGGACATAAGCTAGTCTTTCTGACACTGCTTGCGCCAGTGTTCATTCTTGCTTCTACGTCCATGAATCTCGGGGGATTTGATCTAATCGCGTGCGACGCTTTTGCGTATGAGAATCTCGCATTCTACACCTACTACACAATGCTCGGTGTTCTTGCGATGGTTTGGATATTCTGGTTGCTTGCTCGCGCCTATCGCTCTGCGGCGCCGGATTTCAAAAAGCAAATTGTGCTCATGGGTATAGGAATGGAATTCTTCTTGTTTTCTTTTTTTATCATTATCTTTTTTTCATCCTACCTAACTGGCGCAGGGTTCCTCGAGAGCTCTGAAGCTGAGTTCTATGCCTTTTTTGGAATGATTATCTTTATGTCGTTTATTGCCTACATGATCGTTCGTTTTAAGACGTTTAACGTGGGGCTTGTGGCATCGCAGGCGTTGGTTATCGCTCTTGTGATACTGATTGGATCTCAGTTCACTTATGTTAGGTCAACGACGAGTGTCGTATTGAGCTCAATTACACTAGTGCTTACTATCGTTGCGGGGTATATCTTAGTACGTAGCGTTAAACGCGAGATCGAGCAACGCGAAGTTGTCGAAAGCCTCGCCAAGACGCTCGACGAGACCAACGGTAGACAGGAGACGCTCATCCACTTTATCGGGCACGAGGTTAAGGGTTTCTTGACCAAAGACACGGGAGCGTTCTCCTCGCTTATGGACGGAGACTTTGGGCCTCTGCCTGAGCCGCTTAAGCCCTTTGTGACGCGCGCACTGCTTGAATCGCGTGCGGGGGCCGACTCGGTGGCGCAGATATTGAAGGCCTCAAACCTTAAGAAGGGCACCGTGACCTACGCCAAGGAGCCGTTTGACCTGAAGGACCTTGTCGCCAAGGCAGTGGAGAAGGGTAAGCTGAGCGCTGAGCAAAAGGGCGTCACGCTCAGCTTCTCTGCGGCAGAAGGGTCGTACACCATGGTGGGTGACGCGCCGCAGCTCGCCGACCACGTGCTCCGGAATCTTATCGACAATGCTATTAACTACACGCCTGCAGGCACCATAGCGGTGACGCTCAAAAATGAGAGCGGCAAACTCGTGTTTGCCGTGAAGGACTCGGGTATCGGTATTACCGAGGCAGACAAGAAGCGCCTCTTTACCGAGGGCGGCCACGGGGAGAATTCGCAGAAGGTGAATGCACACTCCACTGGGTACGGCCTCTATATCGCCAAGAACATTACCGAGGCACATGGCGGTACGATACGAGCTGAGAGCGAGGGGGAGGGCAAGGGCTCGACCTTTATTGCAGAGTTTCCCGCATCTGACGTACCGGACGGTAATAAACACGCGGCATAGATTATTGAGGAGCGTCGCGCGCTATACTGACAACAATGAGCCTCGTTGCTGAAGCGTATATTGTGCTGGTCGTTGCTGCGTTCAATCTTGTACTTGGGGGGATTATCTTGGCGCAAGACTTCCGCAGCGCGGCGAACCGCGCTTTTACAATTATTGCGCTCACCATCGCCGGCTGGGGTCTGACCGTGGGTCTGTATCTGCTTGTCGTTCCCGACAATGTCTTCTATTACGAGCTGCTACCGCGCCTCGTGTACTTCTTCGGTATTAGCACTTCGGCCGCGTTTCTCCACTTTGCCCTCGTCTTCGACGCGGAGAAGCCGCCCTCGCGGGTGATAACCTGGCTGATTGCGCTTACGACTGCGGGCGTGTTCGCGGTGTATGTATTTACGGATCTTGTTATCAGAGGGCCGCTCGTGACGCCGTCTGGCATTAAGGGATTTGTGTTCGGCCCGCTGCGGTTTATTGTCGACATCGAATTGTGGGGATTTTTCTTTATTGCGTTTGTTATTTTCATCAACAAGTACCGGCGTTTCGCTGGGCAGGCGCGCTTGCAGGTGCTGGTTATCCTCCTCGGCACCTACACCGCGCTTGCTATTGCCGGTACCACCAACAACACCCTACTTGCGCTGGGTATCTTTGAGTATTTCTGGGTCGGACCTACGGCGGTGGTTATCTGGACTCTCTCCATGGCGTACTCGGTAGCACGGCTACAGCTCTTCGACGTTAAAGTCATCGTGGCCGAAGTGCTGATTTTCGCCCTCTGGCTCATCTTCCTCCTGAGAGCGGTGCTCTCGCAAGATGAGTCAGATTTTGCTATCAATATCGTCCTGTTTGTCGCCGTGCTTGTTCTCGGCGTGTTCCTCATCAATAGTGTCCTCCGCAAGGTGAAACAAAGGGAGCAGATTGAGTTGCAGGACAAGGCGCTTGCATTGGTCAATGCCAAGCAGGAGACGCTGCTGCACTTTATTAGTCACGAGGTCAAAGGCTACTTTGCCAAGAGTGAGGCAGTGTTCTCGGGCATCACTGAGGGCGACTTTGGCCCGGCGTCACCGAGCCTCCGTACCATGGCCGCGCGGGGGCTCGAAGACGTGAGGATGGGGGTATCGATGGTGTTGAGCATTCTTGATGCCTCCAGTATGAAGAACGGGACTACCTCGTACCGCATGAGCCTCTTCGACCTTAAGAAAACGGTAGCTGAGGTGGCCGAGGAGCTCCGCCCGCGTGCAGAGGAGAAGGGTCTCACGTACCAAGTGACTGGCGTCACGGGCGCGGTAGCGGTCGTGCGCGGCGATGAGGTAAAGATACGCAAGCACGTGATCTACAACCTTATCGACAACGCGATCCTCTACACGCCCGCGGGGTCGATAACCATTGCGCTCGATTGTACCGCTTCGTCCGCGCGCCTCACGGTCGTGGACACGGGCGTCGGTATCACTCCGGACGATATGCAGCGCCTCTTTACCGAGGGTGGGCGAGGAAGGGAGGCGCTTACGGTAAACGTCCACTCGACCGGCTTTGGCTTGTATATTGTTAAACGCGTGCTCGATGCGCACGGCGCGAGCATCGAGGCCACCTCGGCAGGCGCAGGCAAGGGGGCGCAGTTTGCCGTAGAGTTTCCGCTCGCACATCCAACAACATGACACCAGAACTACAGGCCTATGCGGTGCTTATCGTAGCGTCCTTCAATATCGTGCTTACGGGCATTGTGTTAGCACAGGACTTCCGCGATCGCACCAATGTGGCTTTTGCCATGCTTACGCTCTCTGCGGCGCTCTGGGGCTTCGGTACAGGTATCTTTCTCATTATTGCCCCTGAGCACGTGACGATGCTTGAGTTTGCAGGGCGCTTCAACTACTTCTTTGGTGGCTCCATATCGACGGCGTTTCTCTACTTCTCACTCGTTTTTGCCGAACAAGCGCCACCGTCGCGCCGGCTCGCCGCTCTTATTTTCTTCCCCACCGTGGTGTTCTTGTTTGTGTATCCGTTTTCCGACTTCATCATTGCGCGGTCTCTGATCTACCCTGACGGTGTGCGAGGCTTTCTGTACGGCACCTACCACTACTTTTTCGACGTGCATACGTGGTCCTATTTCGCTATTGCTTTTGTGGTCCTCGCGCAGAAGTATCTACGACTAGTCGGCAGGTCCAAGCAGCAGGTCCTGCTCATCCTTACGGGGACGGCGCTTACCTTTGCGGTGGCTTCAGTATGTAACATTGTGCTGCCGCACGTCTTCGGGGTCTTCCGCTACATCTGGATCGGCCCCGTGGCGATTATCTTCTGGATCGGCTTGGTGACGTATGCGGTTGCGCGCCATCAGCTATTCAATATACGTGTCATCGCTGCTGAGCTGCCGATTATTCTCTTGTGGCTCGTTCTCCTCTTCCGTGCCGCGATTTCTCAAGGGACGACACTCTTCGTTATTAATGTGGTATTTCTCGTCATTGTGCTTATCTTGGGCGTATTTTTCATCCGAAGCGTCATCAGTGAGGTGCAACTACGCGAGCTGATTGATCGTCAGGAGCGGGAACTTGCGCTGGTAAACGGCCAGCAAGAGTCTTTGCTCGATTTCATTAGCCATGAGGTGAAGAGTTATTTTGGCAAGATTAAAGCCGCCTTTGCCGGTATAGGAGAGGGAGATTATGGTCCGCCCACGCCGTCGCTCAAAGAGATCGCGGCGCGCGGGCTTGTGGATGTCCGGACCGGCATGGCCATGGTGGTGAGTATCCTCGACGCGGCGAACCTCAAGCAAGGCTCGGTGAGTTACAAGAGGGCTCCGTTTGACCTAGCGGCAACTCTCCGTTCTGTAGTTGCAGAGCTCCGCCCCGCGGCCGAGGAGCGTGGACTAGCGCTCAATATTGAGGGTGACCTGACCAAAGCCTGTGAAGTGGTGGGAGATGAAGACATGCTGCGCAAGCACGTGCTCCGTAACCTCATAGATAACGCCATACGCTACACAATTTCCGGATCGGTAACGGTCTCGCTCCGCAACAAGACGACCTATGTAGAACTGGTCGTTGCTGACACGGGCGTCGGCATCACTCCTGAAGACATGGGGCACCTCTTCACCGAAGGCGGGCACGGAAAGGATTCGATCAAGGTCAACGTGCACTCGACCGGATACGGCCTCTTTATTGCCAAGCAGGTAACTGAGGCGCAAGGCGGCACGATCCGAGCTGAGTCGTCGGGTGCGGGCAAGGGGTCCCGATTTGTGGTGGAGCTGCCGCTCACCTCGACTACTCACTGACGAGTAGATACAGAGAAACCCTGTGCGACGAGAGACCTGCCGCACAGGCTTCTCTTGTCGTACAGGGTACTTGTTGCTCCTCACCATGAGATATGGTCGCTCGCCACGAGATCTCCAAACGCCTCACGCTCCTGCTGCGTCCACTCGGGCGTCGGCGGCAGACCCGCATTCAGTCGATCAGGGTGCGTGGTCGGCATCGCAGGGCTGGGGGAGGCGCTGTACAGAGCCGGCAGTGCCTCGGAGCCCACCAGGACGCCCGCGAAGATCATGCACAGAAGGAGCACTTTAGTCACCGTAAGTTCCTGGCTCATGAGTCTATCCTCCAGCCCAGCTGATTGCTCGATGCGTGACCCATGCCACGACTAATACGAGCGGTCTGAATGCGAAGATAGCACTCTGTACCGAAAGTGCCAGGTCTACGTGTGTATAACTGGCGTTAGTCGAAAATGTTAACTAAGTAGGTATCAATAGTGCGCTGATCCAGTTCGTAGAAGTTCTTCTTTTGATTGTGGAGGTCGGTGGCGAGCTTCACACCCACAAAGCGCCAGTGCCACGGTTCGAATATGTAGTAGGCATTCTTTTGCGGGTAGGACAACACGAAGCCGTAGCGGTGTGCGTTTGCCACGACCCATGCGTAGGCAGGCGTCTTGTCAAAGCCGCTCAGCTGCCCATTGGTGCCCTTGGTAATGAGGTCCACGGTGGTGCCGAGCTGGTGCTCTGAGTACCCTTGGTCAGCCGAGAAGGTGTTTGCGGTACCAGGGCCGTACGTGATTGCGTATTGCCCCTTGAGGGCCTCCTGCGTGTTGAAAGAGCGGTACGCAGAATGAGCGTAGAGCGCGACCTCCTCCTCTCTCGCCTGGTCGAGCATTTTTTGGAGATAGGAGAGCACCTCTGGGACAAGCTGCAACCGCTTCTTCTCGTCGTACTGATACTCTGGTGGCATGACAGCGAGACGTGCCGGCGCGTAGTTCTCGCTTAGGAAGAAGACCTTCGAATACTTTGCGAGAAGCTCCGGGTCGGTCTTGGAAAGCTTCTGCAGGTTGGTCACTGTACCGTTGATAGACCCTACCTGGTCCTTGACGCCGCCAAGCTGGTACTGCACGTTCTGCCGTTCCTGCTTGATAGCGGCACCGAGGGTCGTGGTGGCCTCCGTAATGTTGGTTTGCAAAAGCGCCGTGGCAGAGGTCAGTTCTGCCACCTGGGTGGAGAGTGCTGCGATGCGCGTGTAGCCGTACCAGGACACTCCGGCGAGGAGAATCACGAGCGCAATGAGGAACCCTGCAGTAATTTTATACCCACGAGTTATGTGTCGAAAGAAAGCGTCGTCCATAGAAGGGCAGTATACCCCAGGTGGTCATCTCCGCATAAAACAAGAAGGGCCGGTCGCTACAGTAAACGGCTGGCAACACGCTTTTACGCTACGTAAGACTAGGAGTCATTTGCCTGACATAGCGTGCCTAGAGAAAAGAGAGGACCCCGTGGAGAGGTCCACAGGGACCTCTCCACGGGGTGTTCAGGCATGACTCTTGTCTTCATGCGTGAGCCAGTCGTGCAGACCTTTCCGCACATGGTGGCGCACGATGATGGCAACGCCAAGGCCATCAAGCACGAGGCCGAATGTGATGCTGAGTTTCGGCGCAAGTGCGCTGACTATTCGCTCAATGGCGGGGTATCGCCTCGGGGGCGGGAACTCGCCGTCCTTTTCCATGGGGCACCTCCACGCTGGGTTTGGGGCCTGACATCAGTCCACCTTTAGTGTACTCCTCGGAAGGCTGCGTGCCTGGTTATCCACTGCACCGGTTTGAGCAGTCTACAGACGCCCTTTGGTCGGAGTGAGCTATACTTATGTGCATATGCTTAAAGAATTCAAACAATTTTTACTTCGGGGGAACGCGGTAGATTTGGCTGTGGGTCTGGTCATTGGCGCGGCCTTTACTTCAGTGGTGAACGCGCTTGTCGCTGACCTGCTCACTCCGTTTATTGCTGCGGTGGCGCAGGTGCCAGACTTCTCTAACCTCGCCTTTACGCTCAACGGGAGCGTGATTACGTATGGCAAGGTTCTGAATGCGCTCATCTCCTTTGTGCTGGTGGCGGCAGCGATATTCTTCTTCGTGGTTAAGCCTATGAACCTGCTCATAGCACGTACGCGCAAAGGGGCGCCCATCGACCCTACGACTAAGAAGTGCCCGGAGTGTGAGAGTGAGATTCCGCTCTCGGCGAAGCGTTGCTCACACTGCACGCAGGTGGTCGCGTAGCGGGCCATGCAGGAGGCACAGTGGCTTCGTGAGGGTAAGGTGGGTGTGCTTGCCACCGACACACTCTACGGCCTCGTCGCCGCTGCGGCGCAAGAGCAGGCGGTGCGGCGCGTGTACGAGCTAAAAAAGCGCACACCAACGAAACCCTGCATTATCCTCATTTCTTCGTTCGATGATTTACAGGCTTTTGATATTGAGCTCCAGCCATCGCGCAGAGCCGTACTCGCACGATACTGGCCAGGGCCCACAAGTATCGTCATGCCATGCGGGCCGTCGGTGCCCGAATATTTACATCCAGGTACGCGCACGCTCGCATTTAGGATGCCACACGATGCAGCGTTACTGACGCTACTGAGTGAGTCGGGTCCGCTTGTCGCCCCAAGTGCGAACCCGGAAGGGGAGTTGCCAGCCAGAACGATCGAAGAGGCACGGAGGTATTTTGGAGACAAGATCGACTTCTATCTAGAGGGTGGCGAGCGTGTGGGCGAGCCATCAACGCTTATCGCGCTTACGGATAAGAACGAGATGACGACAGTGCGAAAAGGCCGGCAGGCAACACATTGAAAAGGCACCTCCCGCACGCATGGCCGTTTGGCTATGCAGGCGGAGAAGTGCCTGTGCGCAGCGTCCACTAGGGTACGAAGCGCATGGAGCGGTCGGCATGGAGGGTGAGCTGGTGACACTGAGTTACCCTCCGCCAGATAAAGGGCCAGACCACCCAGTGCCAGCAGTACGCGTCGCGCTCGTCATGCCGTAGCACGTTTCCAGTGCGTCGAGCGAGCGGACTCAGCGGCTCGGCGCTTTCTGCCTGAGCGACCCACCCGATCACGGGATTATTGCTGAGCGTGACGCCCCGTGCGAGCACGCCAGGGTAGGCGTGGCCAGCGCTCATTGGCTCGTGCTCCTCCCGAACGAGCCAGTGGCGCCCGCGGTGGCGGCCCCACGGATTGAAACAGATGATTTTCATGTGTGGTCCTCCCCGCGCAATCTAGCGGGTGCGTCTAGATGTGTCAAAGGCCATGCTTGCGCGCGAGCGCGGCGTTGAGCACAAACGGCACTTGACGAAGCGTCATAAACGTGTATAGTTAAACAAAGGTGGCTTCGCTAGGTCATCTCTTCGGGGGCTGGGTGGTTCCGGTTTGCCATACCATTGTCCTTCCCACCCAGCCTCCGTTGTTCTTGTCTTCCGCTGATGCGGGACGTACGTATTGATAGGGCGCGGCAAACCAAGGATCTGCGTTAGCGCGCACGCCTTCCTTAAGCCGTCCCGAACCGCTCGTGTCGACCAGTATGGACTGGGGCACGGGCGGTCAATTTTTTATACGCGACAACATACTTGCTAGCGAAGGACAGCTACCAAATTTTTAGAGGATGCAAGGGGGCGTATCACCACCAATCGGCGCTTCCATGCCTTGAGAAACTTCTCTGTCGAGACATGCAAGTGGCCAGACTTTGCCGCAGGATCATTGTAGTACACCTCGCCATCTTTTATTGATTCTACGACAAGTAGGTGGGGAATCCTGCTTGTAGGATCGAGCCTGTAGTGGACAGAGGCTATTACGGGACCGCTTTTAGAGGGCCCGGCTCGTGAGAGGCAGCACTACGCGGAGCACTTAGCGCAACGACATCCGACTGGCTTAATGTGTCTGTCAAAATATTCCTTTCCATAGTCATAAGTGAGTTCGGTGCCAGCGGGGATGCGCTTGCGAGAAAAGATAAACACGCGGCCTCGCGGGCCAACAGCTTCGCAGTTGCCCGCGCATGAGTGGTTGATGTAGCGGGCAATGTTCGAGGGGATGTTGCCGTCGATGGTCTTATTCTTGCCAATCTCAAAAAGGTACTTGCCCGAGTCGCGTATAGCCACCTCCTCGCTGACGGGCTTGCCAATATACTCAACAATACAAACCCCTTTGGGAATATTATCCTCGGTAAAGAGGCCCTTACCGGCCTTAGACCTCCGCACCCGTAGCTTGTAGCCGCCAGGAGTATATTTCGATCGTCGCGTTGCCATGTTCTGTCATCATGCCATGGGGCACGAGATTGGTACATGGACGGGAGGCTACCTTCGCAGTGCGGGCTTGCGTTGTAACCTTTTGGCTCACGCGAGAGTTTTACAAAGCAGGAAGGGGATTGAGCGGTGCTTGAGTGGCGTGCGTTGGATTAGAGTCGTTTTTAGCTTTCGCTATAACAGTCTTTTTCAACCTCGCCCCTCATCACCCCCTTGTTCTCTCTCAACCCCTTCTTCCTGTTCTTTACGGTGGGTACGTTCATCGTAACAACCCACCACTCCTGTCTTCCTCATCTCTCCATCCTTCCGCTCTTTTCTTTCTTCTTCCACTCTTCCCGCCTACGCACCATGCATGCGTAGGTCTTTTTTTCGATTAGGTCGCTCAGTCGCCGCAGTTGATGCAGTGCCCCGGATGATTAAGGGGTTTGTTAATGTGAGATCGGCAAGCCCCAGAGATGCAGTAGTACACGCTACTGAAGTAATCGAAGTCCTGTGCCCAGTCCGAGCCAGGGAACCGGCACTGAGCAGGCTGATTGACGGGGCAGAAGCGAATACTGATTTGATAGATCCTCTCGCCCGAGATAGGGTCGATCCAGTTCTCCCAATCGAACACGCTGCCGGGCCAGGCGGCGTCGGGCCACACACCAGGAGCCAGATACTGCTCGAGGCCAGGAGGTATGTCGCGGTCGGCATCGGGAGGGAAGTTGCCGCCATGGTCGTTCTTGTACATCTCGAGTGACTCGTTGATGCTGTGCAGCTCTGTTGCTGCCCGCGCGACATAGGCCTTGTCGAGGCCATTTTTGATAGAAGGGAGCACGTAGCGCGCGAGAATGCCGATGATAGCAACGACAATAAGGACCTCAATAAGGGTGAATCCATGCGGGATTACCTTGCCTCCGCGCCATTGCTGCATAGCTACAGAGTAGCACCACCAACCAAAAAGAATGGCCGCCCTCGTCGTAGGACGAGGGCGGCCAGGCCGCATGCGCGCCGTGCGCTACGGGGTTCCTGCGGCGCCCCTGGTGGCCGCCTCGAGAGCGCGCGCGGCATAGTGCGCCATCGACTCTGCAGAGGAGTCCAGAAGCGCCTGCGGCCCCTCTGCGGTCTCCAAGAGATATGCTCCCGGCTCCGTGCCAGAAACAAAAACCTCGTACTCCTCCCGAGCGGGGCCGTACCACACGGGGTACATCCGGGCCATCCTTGTCCACGTGCGGCCGGTGCGCGTGCCGAGGATCACCTCGCCGAGTACCCCCTTGGGGTAGAGAGTGGTCTCGTACTCCAACCTGCCATGCGGCAGTGTGACTTTCACGCTTGAGAAATAGCCTGCCACCTCTCGCCCAGGGAAAGTGAGCGATGGAGCCTCGTGTGCTGCCGGTGTTGATACCAGAGGCGTTTGCGGCTCGGGGGTATACAGCAGAACGGCTACTGCAAAGAGTACGAGTGCCATCCATGCTGCGGTTGGAACTTTTTGTATGCGATTCATGCGACTGACTCCCTTTTTGGGCGCTGACAAACCGGTGACGCACCAATTGCGCAACGGGGACAAGCCAGCGCAAATGGTACCGCCACTCTGGAGTGTGTCAACAAAGCGGCCGCGCCCCGCTCTACATAATAGGAAAACCCACCTCTCGCGCGACGGAGAGGTGGGTCTCCGCCGCCCGAGGGCGGGTTGGTCACGAATAGTGAAGGGCGCGTTCTTTGGTCTGCTTGGTCCTCCTGGGCCAGGCCAGGTCGAAGACAATCGCGGCTACGATGACGAATGTAAAGGCTCCCGTACCCCCGTTGCCCCACGATACCCAGGTCGAGATCTGAGGGCTGATGTCGCGATCCAGCGTTAAGGTCATCCATGCACCCTCCATGCAGCCGAACGCCACGATCCCCGCGAGGGCACCACTCACGGTCGCGAGAATGAATGCTCTTGCTTTGAGAAGGAATGTTCTCACTCCTGACCTCCTGTTCGTGTATTGCTTGCGCTCGCCAATGCGAGCGTGCTACCGATGGTGACTTTAGCATATTGCGGCAAAATGTCAGTCTGAACCCTGGTGACGTTTGGGCCATTTAATCGTATACTTTACCCATGACACTAAAGTCCCTTCAGCACTATTTTCTTATTGTGCTCATTGTTGTCACCTCTACTCTCTGCTTCTTTATATTCCAGTCCTATCTGGTTGTCTTGGTCCTTGCTGCCGTCTTCGCGGTCGTGCTCCAGCCGCTACACCGACTCGTTCTGCGAGTGATGCGGGGCTTGCCTGGCCTTGCGGCGGCGGTGACTATCTTGCTTACGGTCACATGCGTACTAGTCCCGCTGACCTTTATTGCGTTCCAGGTGCTGAGCGAGGCGCAACAGCTCTACACCGCTATTGCAGTTGGCGAGGGGAACATACATTTCAGTGCGGTTATCCAGGACGCGAACCGAGCGGTATCTCAGTATGCGCCCGGCCTCGCAGTGTCTGAGGCAGACCTCGCCCTATCGATCGACCAGTATAGCCAGGAAGCACTCTCGTGGCTCGTGCACAGTCTCGGCAATGTCTTTGGTAGTGTCGCACGCCTTTTATTTGACCTCTTTATATTTGTGATTGCGCTCTATTATCTGCTGCGCGACGGCATTCGTCTCAAGCAGTGGGTTGCTGAGGCTACCCCCTTGAGTGATGCCGATGACAATAAGATATTTGCCCGCCTCGAAGGGGCGGTCAACTCAGTCATACGCGGTAGCCTTACCATTGCGATCGTGCAGGGCATCCTTACGGCCACAGGGTTTAGCCTGTTTGGTGTGCCAAACGCAATCCTCTGGGGAGTGGTCGCCGCACTTGCCTCCCTTATCCCAGGTATTGGCACGGCGCTCGTCCTCGCGCCTGCAGTCGCCTATCTGTTTATTGTCGGGGCAACCCTTCCTGCGGTGGGTCTGCTCGTCTGGGGCGTGCTCGCGGTGGGTATGATCGACAACTTTCTTGGCCCGAAGCTCATGGGCAAGGGGATGCGTTTGCACCCGTTGCTGGTGCTGCTCTCGGTCCTTGGTGGGCTCGCGTTCTTCGGTGCAGCAGGACTCTTCATCGGCCCGCTCAGTATCAGTCTACTCTTTGCGCTGCTTGCGGCGTCGCATTACGTTATCGACTAGCACCGCGGACGCGGTGCTCTGTACCATACCGTTGTAACAATAGTGCTGAGCGGGTTCCCTTGTTAGAATGTCAGCATGGAGACCTACTTTTTATTTATCATTGGTTTTGTTTTCTTAATTCAGGGAGCAAGCTTATTGGTAGACGGGGCAGCGGCGATTGCGAAGAGGTTGCATATCTCGAGCCTTGTCATAGGCCTAACCATCGTTGCCTTCGGTACCTCCGCTCCTGAGCTCATCGTGAATATTTTTGCGAGCCTAAACGGCAGTACCGATATTGCGATTGGGAATATCTTAGGGAGCAACATCGTCAACGTCTTTTTAATCTTGGGCATTGCTTCGGTAATCTACCCGCTCCGTAGTCAGAAGAACACCGTCTGGAAGGAAATTCCGTTGTCTCTGCTTGCTGCGGTGATTCTCGGCGTCTTGGTCAATGATATGCGAATCGATGGCGGAGCTTTCTCCGGCCTCACAAGGATCGACGGTCTGGTATTGCTCGCTTTTTTTATCATCTTTTTGTACTACACCTTTGGTATCGCAAGATCGTCAGACGAAACGGATGCCGGTGATGAGATTAAAGATCTGACGTACGCACGGTCATGGGCCTATATAGTCTTAGGATTTGCAGGACTAGTCGTAGGAGGCAAATGGATCGTGGACGGTGCGGTGCAGATCGCAACTGCGCTGCAGGTGAGCCAGTCGCTCATTGGGCTAACGGTTGTCGCTATTGGCACCTCACTGCCAGAGCTCGCCACCTCGGCGATTGCTGCATATAAGAAACAGTCTGATATTGCCATTGGCAATGTTGTCGGCTCGAACATTTTCAATATCTTCTTTATCCTCGGTATCAGTTCAATAATCAAACCGCTTCCCTTCAGTCCGAGCGCTGACATCGATATCCTGATGACCATCGCGGCCAGTGTGCTGTTGTTTGTGGTGATGTTCGTGGGCAAGAGACACGTCCTGCAGAAGTGGCAGGGTATCGTGATGATCCTTATATACATCGCCTACATCGTTTTCCTGGTCAGCACGAAGTAGGTCTCCTCTACTTTCTAAAGAATAGTGCGCCTAGTATGAGGCCGAGTATAGTTCCCATGCCGGCGATGGCCGCCACCACCGATGCGGGATACCAGTCATTTCCGGGCCCCGCCGGTAGAGAGGCTGAGCTCGTGGCGGTGCCGACGGGCTTGTCGTCGGCAGTGGGTGTCGCCGCGGCACCTACCCGGTCGCGTTCCAAGACTACGAGCGTTGCTGCGCTTGGCAGAAGAGGGCTCTGGTATTTCCAGGCGTCGGAGGTGTAGGTCTTGTCGAGGCCATCGACACCGCCTACAGGGTAAAGTGTCTCGTTTACATAGCCACCCTCGAAGCAATCTCCCTTGGTGGAGAGAAGTAGGACGATCTTTTTGTCATATCCGGGAATAGCGTACCCCGCAAAAAGAAAGGGCTGGTCAATAGCGCATCCAATAATCGGCATCTCGGCAACCTTTTTTGTTCCCTGATAGACTCTTGTGGTGAAGTGAGATTGCGCAATGCCGTCGCTCTCCGGATAGGTGTTCTCAGCGCGAACAAAATCAACGTCAACCGCGATAGTGTTCTTGGGCAGGTGTATTGGCGTGAGGTCCTTAAAGTCCTTCACTATTGTGTTGATCGCCAACTGTACCGCCGTAGCGCCGCCACTACCGTTGGCCTGCATCAATGCCTCGCCCTGACTACACGAGAACACGACGTCGGTCTTGCCTGTAGCGAGGGACATCTTCCATAGCTCGGGAGGGCAGCCTCTGCCACCCTCGCTCTGTCGCACGTAATAGACCGACTCGTTGGTGGGATTGTAGGTGAACGAGTAAACGTAGGTGGGGCCGCCCGTCGTGGCGTGAGACGGCGCAGGGAACGCACAGACGAGGGCGAGCGTGAGAAGAAAAAGCGTTCGACGCGAAGAGGTGTGCATACGCGTCAACTCTAGCATGATGGAGACGGAACCTACTCGAGATAACCGTAACACTTCGCAAGTGATGGCCCGTCTGCTAAACGTGGATCGCCCGGGATTGGCTCCGAGCGCCCAATGCAGGTCTTTTTAGTTCGCTGAAATTCCGCGTAGGTTTCTGGCGATACAAACCCGGGATATACAGTGTAAATCTCATATGTAGTTTCACCTTCAAGGCGCGGCGGGTTGGCAAGACAGGCAGAGAGCTCGGCTGTCTGTGTCCATCCACACGAACCAGTAGCCTGGCGCTCGCAGGTGGCCCTCTGATAGCAGGCGTACTCGGCGCGGTACTCGCAGGTACTTGCGAAGCCGTCTCCGCCCGCACGCTCCTCGACACAGAGCTGGCCACTGCACCCGCCTCGAACGCACGACTTTGCGATCGCGTCAGGTGTTGTCGGTTGTGGTTGCATCGTAGTTATCGGTTCTGCGCTTGCGTCGGGCTTCTGCGGAGCCGGAGCGACCGATCGGTCCGCAAGATAGTATCCGCCGACCGCAAGCAAGACGCCGACAAAAGCGATAAGTGCTGGCACGACGAATCCTCGGTAGTTATTGTTCATAGTATTCATAGTAGCACCTGAGCAGAACGGGGAAAAAGAAAAGCCGCCTCCCGTCGAGACGAGAGAGCCTGCGCTCTCCTCGTCTCGCCAGGTGGCGACTGTCATGCGACCCAGCGCCTGAAATACAGGCGGAACCGCTCGAGCGATGTGGCCCGAGCATTGAGCAGGGACAGCCGGAGCTTGTGATGATCCATCTTAATCTCGCGCGCGTACACGAGTGCACGCTCGCTTCTCGTGAGCGTCGAGGGTGTGCATGCCTCGAGCGCTTCAATGTCCTTGCGGATCGCCATCGCGACCGCCTCGCGCTCGGCCGGTAGCCACCGCTTGCTCACGCTGACCTTTTGCCTCTCGGTAGCTGTTTCCACTTCCATAGGTACATCCTTCTTCTCGATAGACTCGCGCAGAAGATTTGCGTAAGCCATAGCACAACCAACGCATAGTACCTATCTATTCTATAGCTGTCAATAGAGAGCCGCGAGAGGGTAACAGAGACACTCGACAGGAGCCGAGGCTCTGTCGAGTGTTATGTTTTAGGCCCCTTCTCGTAGGGATTGCCTATTCGGAGAGGATCTCAGCCACTCGGTTCTTGAGCTTCTTGCGCAGGGGCTGCGCTCCCGTATGCCGGTCTTGTTGTCGACCATCTCGTAGTAGCCAGATTTCCTGCCCCAGTGGCCGCTAATGCGGAATCGGCCGTCGGCGGATATCAGGTCGGTGCCGTCGATCTTCTTCCATTGCAGCGTCTCGTCTCCTTGTAGGTAGCGATTGAGACCCTCGATGAGCTCGGGCGACAAGCGGACGCCCTTGAGCCGAGTGAGAATCGATGGGTCTACCTTGTGTATCCTCTCGGTGCGCACCGGCACACGGCAGAGGCAGGTGATGCCCAGGTCGAGCATCTCGAAATGCTCACGAGGCAACACGTGGATGTAGCCAGTGGTAAAGCGTAGGCCAGAACCCCTGACGTCCCAGCATGCATCCCTCGTGTTCAAGTGCCAGTTGATGCCCGGCGCAGGTGCCGCAAGATCGTGCCGCATGACGGCTCTGAAGATAGGTACCTCCACCGTCATTGACGCGTAGATCGCGTGCTGATTGGACAGCGGGTCCTCGTGCACGATGGTGGGCGTCTGTGGCTCGACCACCTCGAGCGGCCGGTCAGAGCCGTGGAGCACATACGTATCGTGAGGAATCCTCTGAAGAACAGAGGGACTCCGGGTGCTGATTATATTCACATTGCCCTTCGGTCACGGTTTCAGTCCGGGGAGACTATATCATGAAAGTTACTTTTGTCAGCTTCAGCGTAATGGTTCAATAGCTTGTGAACACTAGCCCTAACACAAGCCCCATGTACACCACGAATGAAAAGATGCCTCGGATTAGAAGAGATGCCGTGGCATTTGCTGAGAAGCATGGGGTCAGGAA
>JBAYUT010000003.1:0-40443 GCA_041674945.1 Minisyncoccota bacterium
CTCAACCGAGCGTTGCCCGAGTATCTTGAGCGATACAACACCACGCGACACCACTTCGGTCTGAACCTTTCCACGCCGCTTAAATACCTAAAGTGTTTCCAAGGTATTGATTAGATTACGGTAGCCGCACAATATCGTGCTAGAGTATACTCATATGTCGCTCAAACTTACGTTTTGTGGTGGTGCAGGGAAAGTGACAGGGTCTAACTTTTTAATAGAGAGCCTGCCTGCGCAGGCAGGTGAAGGCGGAAAAGTGTTAGTGGATTGCGGCATTGAGCAGGGTGCAGACTTAGTGCAGGAGCATATCTACGGGCCTTTCCCGTACGATGCGGCAACGATAGACGCTCTTGTGGTGACTCACTCGCACCTCGACCACGTGGGGCGCATCCCCAAGCTTATTAAAGACGGCTTCAAAGGCAAGATATACCTCACTCCGCCCACAAAAGACCTCACCACGCTCATACTGCTCGACTCGGTGGGTATCTTGGCCGAGGAGGCTCGCAGAGAGGGCAAGGAGCCCCTCTACGATGGCGCCGACGTAGAGCGCGCCTTCTCGCTTATGGAAGAGCTCGAGTATCACACTGAGAAAGAAGTGGCACCCGGTATCTCTGCCTACTTGCGCAACACAGGGCACATCCTCGGCTCGGCGAGTGTGCGACTCACAGGTAGTGACGGCACTAGTATCGTGCTCACGGGAGATATTGGCAACACTCCTTCGCCACTCTTGCCTGACTGGGAGGCCGTGCCCGACGCAGATGCTCTTGTTATGGAGAGTGTCTACGGCGACCGACTCCACCCACAGCGCGAAGACCGCGTCGCGATGCTTCGCGACGTACTCAAGCGCGCCATAGAGCGTGGCGGTACGATACTTATACCGGCCTTCTCTCTCGAGCGAACGCAGCTCATGCTCTATGAGCTTTCAAACTTTTTCTCTGCGGGCGAGCTACCTAAGATTCCTGTCTTCCTCGACTCGCCACTCGCCATCAAGGTGACGGCTGTATACGAGAAGTGGGGGAGTACATACTTCAAGCCAGAGACAGAAGAGGAGATGAAACGAGAGGGGAGTATATTTGAGTTTCCTTTTCTCAAACAAACGGCCTCACATGAGCAGTCGGGTGAGATTGAGAAGGTGGCGGGACCGAAGATTATTATCGCTGGTGCGGGCATGAGCCATGGAGGGCGCATTGGTGGCTGGGAGACGCGCTACCTGCCCGACCCTAAGTCCACACTCATCTTGGTGGGGTACCAGGCACCAGGCACGCCAGGGCGGCGTATGCAGGAGGGCGCGAGTGAGGTGCGCCTGAGTGGTAAGCCGGTAAAGATACGCGCAAAGGTTGAGAGTGTGACCGGCTGGTCGGCACACGCCGACCGCGATGAGCTGCTCAAATTTGCTGAGGCAGCACTCGCTAATAAGCGTCCCAAGGCCATTTTCACCGCCATTGGAGAGCCCGCCACAGAGCGTTTCTTAGCTCAGCGTATACACGACTATCTGGGTGCCAAGGCCATCGTCCCTGAGTATGGCCAAACGTGGGAGATTGCTAAGGATTTTGTAAAACAAATTACATAAACACACCAGATCGACTTATTTTACGTCGGGGTTGGGCTTGGTGACTATTTCATTACCCTCAAACCAAGGCGGTGTCATAAAAAGGAGGAGTCTCATTTTCCCAGTGTAAGTGTATTCGACTTGAGGAGGAACCTCAATCAGGTCTTCCTTTTCCACTTCAATTTTTTCGCCATCAATATTGAAAATTCCAGACCCCTCGATCACAAAGTAGGTATGGGTGATTCTTTTACTAACTATGTAGTTATCGTGACCTTGTTCAACATAGACTTCGTAAGCTTCAAATGAAGAATCTAGTATAGGCAGTTGATATCCAGCAAGACCTTTTTGGCTAAACGTCGGTCCCGAAGGTCTCTTCCTGAGGTATTCACTCATGTAGAAATTATAACAAAACGAAAACCGCCCCGTGAGGGGCGGTTTTCGCGAACGTGTTAAACGATTTTTTTGGAGATGCGCTCGAAGATTTCGGGGTATTCAGAAGCAAAGGTGGCGAGCGACTTGCGATCGAGCTCGATGCCGGCCTTCTTGACCTTGCCCATGAAGACGCTGTATGACTTGTGGCCACTCTCGCGTACGGCTGCGTTCAAGCGCACTATCCAGAGCTGGCGGAAGTCGCCCTTCTTGTCGCGACGGTGGGCGAAGGCGTAGCGGCCTGCGCGCATGAGGCTCTCGTGTGCCTGCTTGATCTTGGTCGAGCTGCCGTGGCGGTACCCTTTGGCACGCTCCAATATATTGGCGCGACGCTTGTTTGCACTGACCCCTCCTTTGACTCGTGACATACGTGATTAATTAAAAAGCTATTATTTGGCACCCGTGCCTGGCAAGAAGCGGCGGCGAACGCGCGCGGTGAGCACGAGAGTTACCTGGCGACGCTTGGCGCTGCGCTCTGAGCCCTTCTGTTTAGCATTGAAATGGTTCTGACCCTTGGCACGCACCATAAGCTTCCCGTTACGGGTTACGCGGATACGCTTTGAGTATGATTTGTTGGTTTTCATGTGGTTGGTGTCGTTTGTTTCTCCTTGGGCATTTCCTTCTCACGCTTGGCTTGAGCTATGAGGTCTCGCTCGATAACGCCTGCAAAGCCTTTGGGGCTCTTGGCCACCGGCTCGGCGACCTTGTAGGCGTAGGGGATACGGGTGAGAAACTTCTCAAGCCTTTCCTTGAGGAACTTCTCATCCATGCCCTTGTAGCGGCCTTTGAGGAAGAGCTCGGCCCTGACCCGGTGGCCCTCAGCGAGCCACTCAGCGGCCTTTTTAGCTTTGAGCATCATATCGTTGTCTCCGGTGCCCACTTTTATTTGGACCTCCTTTGTTTCTGATATTTTGACCTTGGCCTTGGCTACCTTCTCCTTCTTGCTACGTTCGTACTCAAATTTACCATAATCCATGATCTTAGCAACCGGCGGGAGGGCCGAGGGCGAGATCTCGATCAGGTCCATGCCTGCCACCTTGGCGGCCGCCAGGGCGGCGTCCAGCGTGATAACTCCTAGGTTTTCCCCCTGTGCACCAATAACGCGCAGCTCGCGCGCGCGTATTTCGTTATTGATGCTTAGTCGGTCGGTAGCCACTGGAATTCACTATAATATAGCATAAAAGCAAGGTATTGCGCAAGGAAATGAAGTCGCCGCGCAGAGAGTGGGCCCTGCGGGCGACTCCTCTGCGCGGCGTTTCAGACGGCCAGTACTTTGACGAGTCCAGTCATGCAGTCCAATCGAGGGTTTGACTTTATGTTCTGAAGCACTAGCTTGGCTATGCGCACAGCCTCTTCATCGCTTCCGGCCTCTACTGGGTCCAAACAAAAACCGACTCCGCGAAGTCCATAGCAGATATAGTATTCTCCAGGTTCTGTCATGTTTCAATCCTCCTTGTGTAGGTACTTCTGGACCTCGCAAAAGGTTTCGCTATTTTGAAATCTGACTCGGATTGTCCAGGATTATCTCGGCCTTGCCTTGGTAGGAGACTATTTTGCCCGTGAGGGTCACCACCGAGCCCTCATAGTGAGAAAGGTCGCCAAATGCTTTGAGATCGTCAGAGAAGATTACAGCAGTGAAGGGGCAGGTCTTATAATTCTTACAGAAGTCGAGAAAGGTTGTGCCGCCAGCCGAGGTATAGGCCCGCAGAAGGGTGCCCTGCACCGAGGCCTGTTTGCCTATATGCTCGGGCGCTTCTGTGTAGTCGATAGTGCCTATAGAAACGGCCGCTCCCGCGGCCGTGTTGCCTTTGTAGGCCTCGAGTAGCTTCAGTAAGATATTCTCGTAGGTCTTACGCAGAGTTTCGTCGGTGCCTATTTCGAGAATCTCGTCGTTAAGCGTGTTAGCCGACTTGGTCCAGTTGTAGCTCCCGTGCGCGTAGGCAGAGTCGGTCACGAGCATCTTGAGGTGCATGATGCCGTTGCCGGTAGGGTGCTTCTCGACCACTATGGGCACGCCACCCTTACGCAAGATATCCATGACCGGCTGGCTAAATTTCTCTGCGCTCTGGCCACTGTCGGTAATGCCCCGCACGTCGACCCCGCGTGCCTTTGCCGCGACGAGTGCCTCAGCGACGTTCGTGAGGGTAAACGTGTATACCGCGAAGTAGATGTGGGTCTTGGCGCCCTCAATGAGTGCAATGAGCTCTTGGTCGTTCTGTTTCTGGTCGAGGCTATAGAGAACGCGGACCGATCCAGGGGCGGGTGCGGCCACATTAGCTACAGGAATACTTACGGGAGCGGCGGACCGTGTCGTGCCAATGCTATAGCCGCCGGTGCCAGCAGCGAGCAAGAGGAATAGGGCCCCCACCAGGCGCTTTTTATGAAGGGTCATTGTTGGGCTCGCTCGGGGCGCTTTTGAAGAAACGGTTGTGTAAGACGGTGAGTCGGCTGAGTAAGAACAGGCCTCCGACGAATACCGCGGCGATAATCCAGCGTTCGTTGTGGAGCCACTGTGCCGTGATGCTGCCAAACCAATAGGAGAGCATGAAAAGGAGGGTAGTCCATAGCGATGTCGCAACGATGACCGTTACAAAGAATGTGGAGAAGGAAGACCCAATGAACCCGCTTGCCGCATAGGTGGGGAAGCGGGAGCCAGGTATGAAGCGAGCGCAGAAGACGGTGAGGATGTAGCGTGTCTCGAGCCAGGTGCGCGCGGGCGCCACGTACTTGTGATCAATATATTTCGCAAAGCGCGGATGCGTGCTTGCGTAGCGGCCAAGAGAGAAGAACGCGATATCGCCGAGGATCACCCCAGCGTAGAGAGAGAGCAGCCCCAAAGGAGCTGAAATGAATCCGTCTGAGGCAAGAACGCCCACCAATACAATGGTCGGGTCCTCGAGAATGAGGGTGCCGAATATGATAGTAAAAGCGAGCGAGATAGGGTGCCCAAGCGCGCCGCCGATAATCTCTGCGAGAAAAGGGGGAGGAAACATAGTGGTAGTTGTTAGTTTATCAAAGAAAAGCGGCTCTTTGTACGCATGTTCAGGCCTCGAGAAGTAGGTGTGTGCACATTTGCGCTCGCGTACTGCAGCGCGTATTGTGGGGGAATGAAGCGCTTCGGGGTGGTGTTGGTCTTGGTGCTCGCTTTTTGTGGTATCGCGGTCTCTGCGTACATCTCACAAAGCGAGGCTGCGGGCGTGCCGCTCATCTGCAATGTCCAAAGCTTTTCCGATTGTAACGTGGTAGTGGCGAGCGCATATTCGCGCCTCTTTGGCATCTCTCTTGCCGACTTCGGGCTACTCTTCTATACGGTGCTTTTTGTTGTTGCCGCATTTGAGCTTGTGCTGTTCAATCAGCTCCTACGCCGTATTATCCAGGGGCTCGCGTTGGTAAGTATTATCTTTTCTGTTTACTCGGTATACACGCAGGCGTTCCTTATCCGGGCACTTTGTATCTATTGTCTCACGTCGGCGGTTATTACCATATTTATCTTCATCTTTGCGAGCGTTATCGAACCTTTGCGCAA
Organism: Minisyncoccota bacterium; assembly: GCA_041674945.1. Classification (GTDB taxonomy): domain Bacteria; phylum Patescibacteriota; class Minisyncoccia; order Phycocordibacterales; family Phycocordibacteraceae; genus C7867-001. The sequence goes on from JBAYUT010000003.1 coordinate 5,502, forward strand.
GAACGCCGAGCGGCCACTTCTGCTGCCCACACCATGAGGCCGTTCCTCGTCATCTTGTTTGCAACACTGCTCACCCCGGGGGGAGCGCTTGCGGCAAGGGGCGAGACGGCTTTTCTGCCCGCACACGAGCTACTAGCAACCAGTACCGCATTGGGGAACGCGTATACGGCCGGGGCGTCAGTGGTGGTCACGTCTCCCGTATCGGCAGACCTTACGGTTGTCGGTGGTGCGGTGGTGTCGGCAGGCTCGGTGGCGGGGGACGCGCTTTTCGTAGGTGGCTCGGTGAGCTCGCGCGCGCCCGTTAAGGGAGATCTGCGGGCCGCGGGCGGCACCATTATCCTCAATGAGGCCGTGGCGGGCGATGTTGTTGCTCTGGGCTATCGAGTAGATGAGGTGGGACGTGCTGGCGGGAGCGTTTTTGTTGTTGCCGCTAACGCATCGCTTATGAACGGTGCCGGTGGGCCGGTGACGGTCTACGGCAACAATGTGTTCCTGGCAGGAGACTTCGCCCGCGATGTGCGCATTGTGGCGGGCGGGTCGGTAACCTTTGGCAAGGATACAACGATACGCGGCCGCCTGTCGTACGAGGCACCTGAACCAGCGCGAAACCTTGATTCGGTGGCCGTCCTGGGCGGGGTCGAGTATGCGAGCGCGTCATATCTGCCCGACGCAGGCACGTCGCGAGCACTCGCGCTTGCAAGCATCGGTGTATTTCTCCTTGTTCGTATCTTGGGCGCGCTCATTCTCGCGGGTCTGCTCACTGGCCTTTTCCCCGGCTTGGCCAGGACGATTACCGACAAGGTTTCGAAAGGCCGCCTGCGTAGCTTGCTGCTCACTACGTTGCTTGGCGTTGCAGCGCTTATTGCCGCGCCGATTATTATTGTGCTCACGGCAGTCACGTTTGTGGGCTTTGGCGTGGCACTGTTCCTCGGCGTGGCGTATGCGCTCCTTGTGATACTTGCTGCGATGTACGCGGGTATCCTCCTCGGCACGCTCTGCGTGCGGCGCCTAAGTAGGCGCCAGAATGTGCTCTGGCGCGATGGTGTCCTTGGGATGCTCGGGTTATCTCTGGTGGCATTGGTGCCGATTGTCGGGGGATTGCTCGTGGGCGTGCTTACGGCATTTACGGCAGGCACCTTGCTCACCCTCTTTTTCGGATTTGCCTTTCCGCATGGAGAGAGTGAGTCTGAGGAGGTATAGTCACGGTATGGAAATGCCTACGAGCGGACAACTCGCCCCCGACTTCACTCTCCTCGACCAGGACGGCAAGGAACACACCCTTGCTGAGTACCGAGGGAAGTGGGTCCTCCTCTATTTCTATCCTAAGGACGATACGCCGGGCTGCACCATAGAGGCGTGCACCATACGCGATCAGTTTAAAGACTTCAGTAAGATCGGTGCAGAAGTGATCGGTGTATCGACCGACTCGGTAGCGAGCCATAAGAAGTTCGCCAGCGCATACAATCTCCCATTCACCCTGCTTGCTGATGTGAACAAAGAGATGGTGGGCGCGTACGGCGTCTTCGGTGAGAAGAAGTTCATGGGACGCACGTATATGGGTACCAGACGAGCCTCATTTCTCATTGATCCAACGGGGAAGGTGGCGAAGGTGTACGAGAAGGTGAAGCCGCTCATGCACGCGGCGGAGGTGATTGCAGATTTGAAGGAGTTGAAGAAATGAATTCTGCTTCGCCAAGGCTTCGCAGAACGAGCCCTGCCTCGTCGCAGGAACGACAAGTCAGGGCTCGAAAGATAGTCGCGTATCTTAAGAAAGCGTACCCCGAGGTCGAGAGCGAGCTCAACCACAAGACGCCGTACCAATTTGTCACGGCAGTGATGCTCTCGGCGCAGTGTACTGATAAGGCGGTCAATAAGGTCACTGCGGACCTCTTTAAGAAATATAAGACCGTGAAGGACTTTGCCGAGGCAGATCTCGGGACGTTTAGCAAAGAGATCTCCTCAATTCCATTTTTCAATAACAAAGCGAAGGCGATCATCGGAGCGGCAAAAATCATTCAAGAGCAACACAAAGGCAAAGTACCACAAACCGAGTCAGAATTAGTTGCACTGCCTGGCATCGGGTACAAGACGGCGCATGTGATCTTGGGCGAGCTCTTCGATGTATGGGAGGGGATACCCACCGATACGCACGTGAAGCGCTTCGCGAAACGCTTTGACCTCACCGGGGAAGAGGATCTGAAGAAGATTTCAAAAGATCTCGAGGAGCTGGTACCCAAGAAGGATTGGAAGTATGTGAACAACGGCCTCGTGCTCTATGGCCGCTATGTCTGCCCGGCCCGCCCCCACGACTGTACTGCGCACCCGCTCACCAAGCTCTACCCACCGGCAGCTATCAAGTGGCCGAAGGCGAAGTAGCGTTCGTTGACGTAATGGTACTAATTGTAGTATAATACATAGCGGATAGTGCCTTGACTATCAATTGCGGCGACTCGGGATTGGCCCGACACGCTGCGCAGGTGCTCCTCCAAGGAGAAACAAACCATGTCTAAAGACATGCTCGGTCCGCTTGTGCGGGCTTCGGTCGGCCTTTCGCAAGATCATATCCACCTCATGATCGAGGTGGCGCAGCGTCTCGCGGGAAACCGTGAAGAGGTGTGGGCGGCTATTCTGGCACGCAACTTGCGCACCGGTCTTCCAGCGCACGACGGGCGTACTTTTAGGGTGCTTTCGACCGAGAGTCAGAGGGTCGCGTTTCCGGCAGCCCGAGGCTGCACCTGGGAGTCGTTCGACGATTCCAAGCAGCAGTACCACGTGAACAGACGCATGGATCCCAAGCTCCCACACACATCGCACGGAACGTTTCCTCGACGCTTCGGGCGACGCTTCCCAGTGCTGAGGAACTGTCTGGACAGGGAAGTTCAAGAAGATCTAGGGGAAGGCTACCTGTTCGAGGATGACGAGGCTGTCTCGTACGCGCTTGCCCTCCAGGTTCAGGGGTACTGGCAGGACGAAAGACCAAAAAAAGAGAAGTCCACTGCCGCGAGCCACGTGTTCTATCTCAAGTCGGGAATCGTCATGCTTGTAGGATGGGTGCTCTTTACGCCGGTAGGTATCGATTCGCGTCAATATTGGCGGATGTCCTACACGTTCATTCCGCCGAATACGTGGATCGCGAAACCGGGAACATGGGTCTACTCTCGCGAATGAAGTGTGGACGACGGGGAGCGGCAATGGTGCCGCTCCCCGGAGAACGAGACCTCTGACAAATGTCAGGGGATTTTTTGTATCAAGTGGGGTAGCATGGAGGAATGAAGAAGGTTGCAGTCTTTGATATCGATGGGACGATATTTAGGTCGTCGTTGCTCCTCGAGCTGGTTGAGAGGCTGATACAGAAAGGGCTCTTTCCTGAAACCACGCGTGCGGCCTATGAACGAGAAGAGCGTGAGTGGCTTGATAGAAAGGGCGACTACGAGGCGTACATCAACAGAGTGGTACAGGTATTTGCCGAGCAGCTGAAGGGCGTCTCGTACGACGAGGTGAATTATCTCTCAGGCGAGATTGTTGAAGAGAAGAAGGACAGAGTGTATCGCTACACCCGAGATTTGATTAAAGAATTGAAAGGTCAGGGGTACTATTTGCTTGCCATTAGCCACTCGCCCAAGCTCATTGTCGACGGTTTTGCCTACGAAATGGGCTTCGACAAGGCGTACGGCACTATCTACGAGGTGGGGCCAAACGAGTGCTTTACGGGCACCGTCGAGGATAAAGACCTGATTAACAATAAGGCGGCGGTCCTGCAACGCGCGATGCGCAAGGAGGGCCTTACGTTCGAGGGCTCGGTTGCGGTGGGCGATACCGAGAGCGATATCCCGATGCTCGAGATGGCGGAGCGACCGATCGCCTTTAACCCCAACGCCAAGCTCTACAAGCACGCCAAGGTGCGTCAATGGGAGGTGGTCGTGGAGCGCAAGGACGTAATCTATACCCTCTGACTCTGTCGTGGATAGGTTTGTTGACGTAGATAGGGTGTACGGTACACTCAACTTCAAGTTATGGGTATAGAAAATCTCGGGGGGACAACAGAGGAGGGGCCGATGGACACGTTCCACGGCGTTGCGCACGCGCTCGTAGCGACCTTTGAGGGTATCGACCAGTTTGGCGACGCCCTGCCCCAGTCTGCCGCAGATAGAATCGCTACGCTCATGGGAAAACTCGAGAAGATACCCGGCAATATACATGCAACCGATATCTGAGCGCGCGCGGCAGATTATCGAGGACTTTACGCGAAGTGTCTCGGCGCTCCCTATTGAAGAGCGTGCTGAGGCCGTGCGTCGAGCCACTGAGACGCTGACCGCACTGCAGGACGACGCAAAAACGCTGTATGACACGCTGCAGGAGGAGATGGGTCGCGCAAGGCCAGCAGAAGGTGCTTCGTTGCTAGAGGAAGACGGGGATGTCGAGAATATCAGCGACTACATGTAGAGCCTTTCGGGCGCGTGTGTACCGGCACTATCGTCAGCAGGGGAGGCACGGCTTGCCCTGGAGAAAAACCAAAGACCCGTATCTGATTTTAGTATCAGAAGTGATGCTTCAGCAGACGCAGGTAGAGCGGGTGATTCCTTTTTATAACAACTTCCTCAAACAATTCCCCACAGTACAGAAACTCGCAAAAGCATCACTCGCACAGGTGCTGAAGAGCTGGCAGGGGCTCGGCTACAACCGCCGCGCAAAGATGCTGCACCAAGCGGCGAAGGAGGTGGTGGAGAAGCATAAAGGCATGTTCCCGACGGTCCGCGAAGGGCTCGAAACACTCCCTGGTGTCGGTCCGTACACTGCCGGTGCGATGGCTGCCTTTGCTTACAATCAAGACAGTATTTTTATCGAAACAAATATTCGCACGGCGGTTACTCACCACTTCTTCCAAAACAAAAAGAAAGTTTCAGATAAAGAAATTATAAAGATTCTCGAGCAAGTGTTTCCGGAAGGGAGGTCGCGAGAATGGTATAGCGCGCTCATGGACTATGGGGCGTACTTGAAGAAGTCAGGAGTGAAATTAAATAGCAAAAGTAAGCATTACACCAAGCAGTCTAAGTTTGCGGGCTCTCTCCGCGAAGCCCGCGGAGCGATTCTCCGCGCGCTCGCCATCAAATCTGAGCAAGGGGAGACATTGTGCAACCTTCTCGGCCCTACTCGCAAGCCTCAGCTAAAGCTCGCGCTCGATGCCCTGCTTGCTGAGGATCTGATAGTCAGGAGAGGCGGTAAATACGGCCTTGCGCGGTAGACATTGACAAAAGACGGCGACAGTGCTAAGATGTAAGTATAGACGGTGGATGACCATCGTTAGAAATGAGGAGAAGGGAGTATGAAAGTTCTTGTCTGGATGCTGTCCATCGTGTACCTCGTAGCGGTGTTGCCGTTTGTCGGGTTCACTCTCGGCATCGAAAGCCTCGGTCATGTTGAGCGCGTCAACGGTGTGCTCAGCTTCGTCCTGTATCGGAGCCTGGCAATGGAGGAGTCGGCCTTCACTGGCTACTTCCTGGCGCTGCTGCCAATGGGGTTTCTCCTGCGTCGGCTCGTCGACCAGGTAGTACTCAAGGAGTAGTGCCGGTACGGTTTCGGACGAGCGCCGTCGAACCAAAAAGCCCCGAGCGCGAAACGCTCGGGGCCTTTTCTTTTTTTAAAGTGACATCACATCCCAATCAACACAGGGATGACCATTGGCGCTTTGTTGGTGCGCTGGAAGAGGAATCCGGCGACCACATCAGTAAGATTGTTTTTTACATAATCTAGGTCGATAGGGTTCATGCCGTTGGTTGAGTCCTCGATAGTCTTCTTGATCAAGAGACGCGCCTGGTTCAAGAGGTCCTGGCTCTCGCGCAGGTAGATAAAGCCACGGCTGATAATGTCTGGACTCTTGCGGAGCTTGCCGGTCTTCAAGTTGACGCTCGCGATAATCACGAACATGCCGTCCTTTGAGAGCGACTGGCGGTCGCGTATCACTACCTCTTGGATATCGCCGATGGTGAAGCCGTCGACGATCATGGGGGAGGAAGGGGCTTTCTGCTTGTGTATAAACATCGTCTCGCCATCGATAATATCGATAATCTTGCCGTTGTCCGGCATGACAATGCTCTCACGAGGGAAGCCCGATTGCTCAACCGCCTTGGCGTGGCAGGCAAGCATTGAGTAGTAGCCGTAGTACGGCATGAAGAACTTTGCGCCCACTTGCTTGTTCATCCACACCAGCTCGCCTGAGTTGCCGTGGCCGGTGGAGTGCACGTCGCTCGAGCGGTAGTTTATTAAGGAAACGCCGTGGCGGTAGAGGTTGTCCTTGAGCTTCTGCACGGCAATCTCGTTACCAGGAATCACCGATGAAGAGAGCACGATTGTGTCGCGGTCGGTGAGGGTGATGTTCTTGTGCTGGTTGGTCGCGATACGCATGAGCGCGGCGAACTCCTCGCCCTGCGCGCCCGTGGTGAGCACGACTATCTTGTCAGGCGGGTACTGGCCAATGTCTTGAGCAGGGATCACCGTACCCTTATCAACCTTCAAGAGACCCGTCTTCTCGGCTATCTCAAGGTTGGTTTTAATAGAACGACCCTCGGTAACGATTTTCTTACCAAGCTTCTCCGCCACTTGGATAATGCGGATCATACGCTCGAACTGTGAGGCAAAGGTACCGATGATAAGACGGCCCGAGACGGTCTTGATGATGTCCTCGAGGGTCTGGTTCACGCGCTTTTCTGGGATAGAGAAGCCGTCGCGCTCTGCATTGGTAGAGTCGGCAATAAAGAAGATGTTCTTGTCCTTGGAGAGATCTCCCCAGGTCTTCTGCTCGCGTTCTGAAGGAATGCTGTCGTCGTGATCGAGCTTCAAGTCGCCTGAGATAACAACGTTACCTTGCGGCGTCTCGATAGAGGCACCCATAGAAAAGGGGATAGAGTGTGTGACGGGGAAGAACTTCACTTTGGTCGATCCTATTGTCACGGTCTGGCCCGTCTCTACCTCAATGATGGTGAGCGGTGGTACGTCGGGATACTCTTCCTGACGGCGCTGGATCATGATCGAGGTCAAGTTCTGGGTGTAGATAGGCGGCGTGCCGAAGCGAGACATGACAAAGGGGATGCCGCCGATGTGGTCGAGGTGGCCGTGGGTTATCACGACACCTTTCACGCGGTCAGCGTTCTTCTCGAGGTACTTCGTGTTGGGGAGGATGTAGTCCACGCCTGGAGACGATTCCTCAGAGACGAACTGGAAGCCCGCATCGAAGACGATGATGTCGCCCGTGGCGCCCACCTCCATGGCGAGCATGTTGCGACCCACCTCCTCTGCGCCTCCGAGGGGGATGATGCGTACGGCGTTTGGCGCAACGGGCTCAGGAAAGTAGTCCTCAGCTTTGTTGGTGCGCGTTGCGAGTGCTGTGGGCCGGCGCAAGATGCGTTGTATCTGGCGCGTAGCGCCACCAGGGCGAGAGCCTCCTCGGCTGCTGCTTGAGCGACCTCCTCTGCCTCCTCGGTCGAAGCCTGGCCTAGTCGAAGGGCGGCGAGGGCCACGGTCGCGCTGTGGCGAGGTAGGTGTCTCGCGTGGTGCGGCTGGGCGGCTAGGGCTAGGTGCTGGTGCTGGTGCGGTGTTCATAAGGTATTTTAATATTAATTTTCTAATCTCACGTACGTAAATGTGCGAATACTATTGCTGCTTTGTAAAAAAGGGCCATACCGCGTCCGTCTCTCGGTACCACGACGCCACTCCGGCGAATCGGTCAGACGGGGTGACAATCTGGGGTAGGGCAACGCCACGCAGGTCCTGAGGAATCGCGTAGATGAAGTCGGGCGCGTAGATGAACGCCGCAGGGTAGTCTGCTGCCACGGCGTCTTCTATCTTCTGCAGGGTTGCTACCCGCGCGCGCTCGTCAGTGTTGCTGCGTGCCTCTTCAAGCAGGGTGTCGACGGTCTTGTTGGCGTAGAGGGCAATATTGAGGCCGGGGTCATTGCGCTCCTGAGAGTGCCAGAAGGCGTAGAGGTCTTGGTTGCGACCCACGACGAGCCCATAGAGCAGTGCCTCATACTTGCGTGGGCGGAGAATGTTCTGCAAGAGATCTCCTGCCTCGTAGAGCTCAACGCTCACGGGGACGCCCAGCTTCTCCCAGTCGGCCTTCACGACGCTCGCAATTCCTTTAAGCTCGGGTACGTTCGAGGTGCGGATGGTAAGCGCATCGAGGGTCTGCTTTGCGGCTGCGTGTTTCCACATACGCGCTGTGCTGTCGTACGCCCAGCCAGCATCTTGAAGCACCTTTGCCGCTGCGGCCGTTGGGTCCTCGTCTGTAGGAACTGTCACCTGAGTAATTGAGCTTGCGGGTGGCACGGGGCCCATCACTGCGGTCGCATAGCCTCCGAGCACTTCCTCCACTATATGCGTGCGATCGATAGCAAGAGAGAGGGCTTTGCGCACCTCTGCGCGCGCGTACACTGGCTTCTCGTTTTGGTTGAAGTGGATACCGAAGACCCGTGAGTACGGCGCCGTGAGTGCTCCCGGCGAGGGGAGGTCATAGGCGCTTTCGATGTCGCCCTTGGTAAGTGCGCTCGCGAGGTCCTCGCTGCGGGAGAAAAACTTGAGGCGAATGCGGTCGAGAAACGGGCGCCCGAGCACAAAGTGCGGGTTGTACTCGAGGACGACACTCTGGATAACGCCTGACGTGTCGCGTTCAACCGACTTGATCTTAAAGGGTCCTGCGCCGACGGGGTTGGTGACGAGCGGCGAAAAGGAGAATTGGTTGTCGGGAACGCTTTTCCATAGTCGCTCGGGCAAAATGCCCAGGGTGGTGAGCTCAAGGAAAGGGGCGTACGGTCTCGAAAGGGTAAACTGCACGGTGCGTGCGTCGGGCGCTGAGACGGCGACGCCCGACCAGTTTGCGTACTCAGGGCTCTTAATAGCCTTGTCCTGTGCCTTCTGTACGGTAAAGACAATATCGGCCGAAGTGAGGGGTGAACCGTCTGAGAACTTTGTGTCGGTACGAAGGGTAAAGGTGTAGGTCTTCCCGTCGGGCGATATCTCGTACTCTTCCGCCAACACGGGCACCAAGCCGCCCGTCCCCGTAAGGCCCATGAGGCCTGCGTAGGTGAGGGTGGTGAGGTCGCGGTCAGCATCGGTGAGTGTAAGCAGTGGGTTGATGTAGCGCGGGTTACCCGCTACGCCCTCGGTGAGGCTGCCGCCATAGGCGGGCTCAATAACGAGGAGGGACTGCTGGAGCGCGTAGAGACCCGCAAACGAGGCCATGCCTACGAGCGCGCCAAGCGTGTACGCGATAAGCCGATCTCCGGGCGACATTGAGACAATTCGATTCTGGAGTCGTTCAAGAAATCCCATAGCGTACGTCTGCTGGAGACGTTTTCGCCAGGCCGCCGCGCGATCCTGCAAGCCGTGAGGCAAGGTCATACTAACGAGGACAGAAAGAAGTTTGCTATCGCGGCAAGTATGAGCAAGAGGGCCACGACAATGGTCGCGTTAAATAGGAACTTTTCAGCGCCTCTGCGCTTGTAAAAAGTTGACGAGAAATTATCACCTCCGAACGCTCCGCCGAGGGTCGCGCCGCGCTGCTGTAGCACGATGCCGACGATGAGGAGTATAGAGAGAATTATTTCTGCGTACGGTAGTGCCGATACGAGAGCCTCCATCTGTAGAGAAAAGGATAGCACAGGGGAGGAGCGTCGTGCAAGTTGCACCGCACCAGGCAGTAGGTATACTCCTTCAGTATAGGGCGTGGGTGCGATTATTGATAAATATATAACGTACTATGGCGAAAAAACTTTCATTGTCGCCTCTTGGCGACCGCGTGGTTGTCCTCCCTTCGGACCGAGAAGGTGAGAAGAAGCTCCCTTCGGGCATTATCATCCCCGACAGTGTGGATAAGGAAAAGCCCGCCAAAGGCGAGGTGGTTGCGGTGGGTCCAGGCAAGTATGACGACGGCGATCGAGTACCTATGCAAGTGAAGGTGGGCGACACGGTGCTCTTTAGTAAGTACGGGTACGATGAGGTAAAGGTTGAGGGAGAGACGTACTACATTATTGCAGAGGCAAACATTCTTGGAATCGTTAACTAATAGCAACTATGGCAAAACAAATACTCTTTTCGGAAGACGCACGTAAGGCGATAGCGCGGGGTATTGCGCAGGCGGCACATGCGGTAAAGGTGACCCTCGGCCCCAAGGGGCGCAACGTGGTGATGGAGAAGTCCTACGGCGGCCCGCGCATTACCAACGACGGGGTCTCGATCGCGAAGGAAATCTCCTTTAAGGATCGTTTTGAAAATATGGGTGCTGAGATTGTGAAGGAGGTGGCAAGCAAGACCAACGACACGGCGGGCGACGGCACGACGACCTCTGTGGTATTGCTTGAGGCGCTGGTTGAGGAGGGTCTCTCGCATGTGCAGAAGGGTGCGAACGCTATGGGTATCCGTAGTGGTATGGAGAAGGCCAAGCATGCAGCGCTTGCAGAGCTCAAAAAGATGGCCAAGCCCGTCTCGGGTAAGGCAGAGGTCAAGCAGGTCGCCTCTATCTCAGCCGAGTCAGAGGTGTTGGGCAGCATTATCGCTGAGGCGGTGGAGAAGGTGGGGAGCAGTGGTGTGGTGACCGTCGAGGAGAGTCAGGGCATGGAACTGTCGTACGACATTGTTGAGGGTGTGCAGCTCGACAAGGGCTATGTCTCGGCCTACATGGTGACCAACCCTGAGCGCATGGAGGCAGAGTTTAAGGATGCGCTCGTGCTGCTCACCGACAAGAAGATCGGGAACGTGCAAGAGGTGCTCCCACTCCTTGAGAAGGTTATTCAGTCGGGTAAGAAGGAGTTAGTGATTATTGCCGAAGATGTCGAGGGCGACGCCCTCTCTACCTTTATTGTGAACAAGCTCCGCGGCGCCTTCTCAGTGCTTGCTATCAAGGCGCCAGGTTACGGAGACCGCAAGAAGGAGATGCTTGCAGACATTGCCACGGTGGTCGGCGGCCAAGTCATCACGAGCGAAGTGGGTATGACGTTTGAGAATGCCACCCTCTCGATGTTGGGTAAGGCCAATCGCGTCGTCGCCACCAAAGACACCACCACGATTGTGGGAGGCAAGGGCAAGAAGACGGACATTGTCGCACGGGTGGCTCAACTTAAGAAGCAGATCGAGCTTTCTGACTCTAAGTTCGACAAGGAGAAGCTCGAAGAGCGCATTGCCAAGATGTCAGGCGGCGTTGCGGTTATCTCGGTCGGTGCAGCGACCGAGACGGAGATGAAGTACTTGAAGGACAAGATCGACGACGCGGTCAAGGCTACAAAGGCAGCCATGGAGGAGGGGATTATCCCCGGTGGTGGTACCGCACTCGCCAAGATTGCCAAGAAGCTCGCGGCGTTTGAAGGCAAGATGAGTGCCGACGAGAAGTCAGGATTCGAGATTGTCGTGCACGCGCTTGAGATGCCGCTTGCGCAGATTGTGATGAATGCGGGCAAAGACGATGCGGCGCTCATAGTCTCCAAGGTGCAGACGGGTAAGGCGAGCGCCGGCTACGACGCAATGGCCGATGAGGTCATCGACGATATGCTCGCGGCGGGTATTGTTGACCCTGCTAAGATGCCACGCATGGCGCTCGAGAACGCTATCTCGGCGGCAGCACTTCTGCTTACCACCGAAGCCGCTATTGCAGACATTCCAGAGCCTAAGCCAGCTGCTCCTGCTGGTGGGGGCATGGACGGTATGTATTAGTTCGCAGCTTGCTAAAGTGTTCGAAAATGGCCCAGAAATGGGCCATTTTCTATGTTGCCTAGCGACTTGACAAAAGATGCATTTGGGTGTATCATATAAATATAAGTAGGGTCATGTCGACACTACGGAATTTAGGTGCGAGCGCATTGCAGCACCTTGAAAGGAGAGGAACCGATGGAAGAACAAGTGTTGAAAATCTTCGTGTTCGATGACAGTCCCGCCAACCGTAGGTCTGCAGAGATAACTCTCGCCGGCCACGATCTCACGATTGTGGGAACGTACGACGAGGCGCAGGATGCGCTTGTCGCGTGCGCCGACTACGACGTCGTGCTGACGGACCTGATGGTTCCGGCGTCAGCTCGCGAGCAGGGGTCAACGGGCCGGGCGCTCGTCGGACAGGAGATGCCGATCGGCACGACGATCGCGCTGCTCGCGGTGATGTTGGGGGTGAAGAATGTGTGTGTGTTTTCGAACATGAACCACCATCACCACCCGGCCGTCGCGGCCCTGGATGTCTTCTGGGAGATCACTGCCCAGAGGACGACCGCGAAGAAGGTCGTCAACATCCAGTGTTACAGCGGTGACGAAGGCATGGTCGACACCGATCTGGGCAAAGGGAAGAATTGGGCGAGCGTGCTCCGTCATCTCATGACCTGGTAGGTTTCGACCAAGGCGAATATTGGTTCGCAAAGACCTAACACGTCTGAAAACTGTTACGCCACGCGCTTTATGCCGTGGCGTTTCCTTTTGTCTAAGTACGGCAGGGTTTTTGACCCCTTGCACAGTGTCTAATCGGGCTGCTCGTTGTAGCTCGCGACCGACCAGCCGCGACTTCGGGTAAAGGCCAAGAGCGGGTGGTACTCGCAGACCGTTATGGTCGCATTATCTGAAATATTGAGAAAGGAAAGCTTCACGAAATCGCCTGCGTGGAGCTTTTCTCTATACAAGATGTAGGCGAGAAGCATTTTAAGGATAACGTGATGCGTCACGATCACTGTGTCGCCACTGCGTTGCCGCGCAAGGAGGGTAAGAATTTTGCGTGCGCGTTCTTTAAGCTCGATGAAGTTCTCCTCGTCGGAGTAGCGGTAGTCGTCGGCGTGGTAGGCGTTTTCGATTTGATCCACAATGTTCTTGACCTCGAGCATGTCTCGGCTCTTGCCGATTATTTCTGACGGGTTACGTCGCTCTATGAAGAGTTTGGAGTAGGCAATAGGCACGTGTAGCTCGGTATTGATTAGTTCCGCCGTCTCGCGGGCGCGTTCGTACGTGCTCGAAATAATCTCTCTGATTGTGAACTGCTTGAGATAAGCGCCTACTTTTTTTGCTTGGTCACGACCCTCTTCGGAGAGACTTCCAGCCTCGCCTTGTCGCACATGGGCGGCGTTCAGAACGGTTTCGCCATGACGGACGAGGTAGAAATGCCGTGGGCGTGTGCGCAGAAGTATAAGCAACAGCGTGAGTAATCCGCCGAGTGCGACCAGTCCGGGGAGAGGTACCATTCTCTTTAGTATAGTCGAGGCGAGTGCGGTTGTGCACAGGGGGTCTCCTAATCTACCGCAGACCAGTCATACTAGAGAGAGCGGAGCATCATTGCCGCTTTAACCATCTTACAAAAGGCATGAAATCACTTCATTTCATCGGGTTTGTTCTTCTTGTTATTGGCGGTCTCAACTGGGGTCTTGTTGGCCTTGGGTACTTTATGGGTAGCAACCTAAACGTCGTTAACTTGATTCTTGGCTCATGGGCAGGCCTTGAGAATCTCGTCTACGTCCTCGTTGGTCTATCAGCAATCGTGATCGGTGTTGGCCACAAGAGCAGCTGCAGCGCGTGCACCTCTTCAGGGATGTAGTAATCTCGCAGAGCGAGAAAAACAAAACCGCCGGCTTGTGCCGGCGGTTTTGTTTTTCAACGCTACTTCTTATCGAAGTGCCAGTAGATGATGCCACTCAAAATAGCGGCGAAGAAGCACCAGACGGAAGAGAAGGTCTCGAGATAGAACCATCCTGCAACAACAAAGCCGATAAAGACCACGATGCCAAAGAGACGGACAAACTTGTGGCTCGATACAAAGCAGCTACCGCAGGTGGCAATAAGATAGAAGCCGAGCACCCAAAGGGAGTAGGGATAGACGGTGTCGTAACGAATGCAGTGGTTGATGATCTGTGCCGTTATCGGCCCAGCAAGCATCAAGTAGAGTGCGTAGAGGCCCACCGCAATACCGACCAGGGTGATAGCCGTGAGGACCTTTCTCCGCTCAGGATCCTTCTCCATCGAGAGTACGGCCACGGGCACAAACACTGGCCAGAGTAGATAAGCAAAAAAGCCGTAGCCGTAGGCCGCAAAAGAGTTGAGGAGCGGCGAGCCCATCGAGACCCACGCAATACCATCGAGCAATTGTTGCAGACCAAAAAGAAGCGGGATGCTCGCAAAGGCGCGTTCGTGAGGCTTCTTCGTTTTAGAAATAGTTACCACGCCGGCAGCCGTAAGCGCGGTGCCCGCGATAAAACTTGCTGGTGCAGAGAAACACATGTGCGTATCATACCGCACGAATCGCCATGTGCATTTGCTAGTATGGGTATATGCAGACACTCGGACTCTTTATCCTCATGAGCGGATTTGTCATTGGTCTTGGCGCGGTGACGGTGATCGACTTGCACGGCTTTCTCGGGCGGCGGTCGGCTTATTGGACGCTCGCGACCACGCGTACGCACAAGGTGACCAAGCCCCTTATCTGGGCAGGTATGGCGCTCTGTGTGCTTGGGGGTTTCCTTTTTTACGGGCCGCAAGGATTTACTCCTGCGGTGCAGTTTCATGCGCTTTCCGCGCTCGTTCTTATTGGCAACGGATGTTTCTTGTCCTTCTCGGTGAGCCCCTTCCTGCTCGCGCGCGAGCGTGAGGGCCGCGAGGCAGAGCTCCTGCCGGCCTCGTGGCAGTACAAGATAACGGCCGCGTTCTTCATTTCATTTTTCTTCTGGTGGAGTAATCTGACGCTGGTAGCGTATAGTCTTACACAAGGTTAGGCACACTCGCTCTCGGTGCGGTTATTTGATATGGTGGCCATACACGGAGGGGTCGCATAGAGGCCTAGTGCGGCGGGTTGCTAACTCGCTATACGGGTAAAACCGTATCGAGGGTTCGAATCCCTCCCCCTCCGCCCGTAGTCTTTTTTATCGGACCCATGTTGAGGCTTGATAAATTAAGACGGATGCATGATGTTCAAACAGCCATACGGAATAATTCCGTATGGCTGTTTGATTGCTTTTTAGTACCAAGAGCGGGAGCGAATCCGCTTCCTCTTTTGTTAGAACCTTAGGATGCCATCGAAACCCCACTTCGCCCTTCTTAATTGGCCGCTTCGCGACTGACCCCATCCCTTCAATAGGAGATGGTTTAACAACAATGTTCTCGTCTTCATAAATATCCATATCTGCATTCTACCGCGAGCTGGTTGAGACGATGTTGGAACCTCTATTTTCTCTTGATCGGACGTAGCGTGACGTCGGGTAGGTAGTAACTCGCTGGAGATTCTGCCAGTTGGACGACAAACGCAGCAAGGTCTTTGGGATCAATTGCGTCGGCGTTCGGCCCGTGCGTGGCGATGTCGCTCGGGTACAGATTTGTAATTTGATACTTCTCTGGCTCGAATTCTTTCTGTATCGACTGGAAGAAATGCATGGTCGCTGCTTTAGCGGCGCCGTACGCACTGTTTCTAGAATGTGCCTCTAAGGCGCTGCTTGAAATGATGTTGATTATCTTGGCCGTCGGGATACGGGAGGCAAGGGCGCGAGTCATTTGTACCGCAGAGAGGTATCCACTCCGCATTTGTCTTTCGTACTCTTCTGCCTCTGTCTCAAGTAGCCCACCTTTCGCATAGCTCGCCGCGTTATTGACCAAGCAAACATGATCATCACTCACTGTCTCCCAACATTTGGCTGCCGACGCTGCGTCAGAAGCGTCAAACTGGTGATATTCAATTCGCCCATCAAGATCTTGCGGGCGAGCCGAGCGCCCTGTTCCAACCACCTTCCAACCAATTGTAAGAAATGCCGTGGCAATGTCCTTCCCGAGTCCCTTACTGACGCCTGTTATAACTACGGTCTTCATGAGCTAAGTATAACAGTCTCTTAGCGAAGTGCGGTTTTACCGACAGAGCAATTAGATGTATAGTCCGCGACGGAACCCCGGAGGCACGGAACACTGGGCAGGGGTTGAAGGAGGAAGACAATGTTGCCTGATAGCATCCTTTCAATCAAAGGGGGCTACACTTTGGCATGCCCCTTTTGTCGCGACGTGTACCGGCAAGGAACAGTGGCTCTGCTTCTCACACTGAATGGCCAGAGCTGGTGGGTCGGCCAAGGTATCGACGAAGAGTACTGTTGTATCGCCTGCGGTAAGCTGGTACGCGGGACCATCCATGGAAGCGGACCGATCTGCATGGCGGTCTACGATTCCGAAGAGTCGGCTCTCCAGCGATCCACAATGCTGAGAGAACGGCTCTTGGACGGCACCGTCCTCGATTTCATTGACACCATTCCGGTCTCCAGATTGGAATCGTCACGAATCGATCGGCAATGAGTACGGGATGCTGTCGACTCCGACCGAACGTGAAAGACGCTCCGCCGCTTCGCCCAAGAGACCGACCCCGTCGCTCTCTGGGTGGGGCGGTTATCTTTTTGTACGCCGAATAACCACCGCTTTAGTCGGTGGTCTCAGCTCAACCGCATCACTTTGCCTGTACTGCTCTTATGTTACTTTTAATACCGTGGCGGTTGACCACAGGTTGCCCAAAAAGTGATATCGGTTGACCATTACTGATGATTTCTGAGTACGATTGATTATTCTAGTTTTCTGTAATTATCCTTGTTTTAAGCCATATTTCGCTTATTTACTCACTTAATCGGGACTGCCTAGAACCCTGCACACCACGGTTCGAATCCCTCCCCCTCCGCCAGATTGGCAACTTTGAACCCAGGCAAAATAAGGGTTCTGTTGCTAAAATTACCAGCATGAATTCATCAAACAAAGATACTACTCCAAATTACACAGAATTCTCCGACCCTCGTTTGGTCGCTCTTTACGACAAACTAAACCCCTTTGGAGATGATAGCGAATTCTTCTGTAAGCAGGCAGAGAGACTATCGGCAAAAACTATTATTGACCTGGGCTGTGGCACTGGGCTTTTGACCTGTGAGCTCGCGAAGCGTGGCTATCAACTGACTGGCATAGAGCCGTCGGCAGCCATGCTTGAAGTTGCACAGAGCAAACCGTATGCAGATCAGATCAAATGGATTCAGGGCAGTTTCGAGCAGATGAGGGGACTACAGGCCGACATGATATTAATGACTAGCCATGTTGCTCAGTTCTTTCTCGAGGACAAAGAATGGCAAGAAATGCTCAAGGTCGCGCACCAAGCGCTCAAGCCGAACGGACATTTAGTTTTTGATATTCGTCGCCTCACCAGCCCTCCGTTCCCTGGGTGGCCATCAGAAGAGAGCCGAAGGAAATTCGAGAACATCGCTGCTGGACCAGTTGAATGGTGGTTTAAGCTCCTAAATATAGAGGACAAGCGAGTGCGCTACGAACTCCACTATTTCTTTGTACACTCGAACGAGGAAGTGGTGTCGGTAAATGAACTCGCATTCCGATCGCAAGAGGAGATAACTCAAGCCCTTAATGACGCGGGCTTTAAAGTAGAATCTGTGTACGGAAATTGGGATAGCAGTCTTGCCACCCGAACAAGTCCTGAAATGATTTTTATAGCAGCAATCAAATCTTAATATGAAAGTACTGCTGGCGGTGCATATAAACTGAGTTATACTCCCAGTCCTTGTAGAAAAAGGCCATAAAAGTCAACAAATAGAGTCTACAGATTTTCATTGATTCGACACAATAATTCTGCTACAATTCAAATACTATGAAGAAGACATCACAAAAATTGATCTCAAAAGTAGCCTCAAAAAAGGTTCTGAGACAAAACGCCGAGGCGTTGAAATCTTACGGCTTCTACAAGAAAACTTCCGACCTTATTGATCGGGCTGATATTGCATTGGGTAGAAAACCAGCTTTTAAGGTGGCTAATGGTTCAACAATTAACTTTGAAATTAACCGGTATGGAGTCGCCTCAACCACAGCGTAAAAAATTTAAGACGACGCAAGATTGGCATGATTATTTCGGTGCCGCGCAACAAGCGGGGCAACCTATAACCACTAAAGATTTATTTACACTTCGCAAGGCGTGCTACGAAGAAATTGAAAAACATCGTGGCCGTCCACTTTTAATTTACGCAACAAAATTTTTAGAAGGTGTTCCGCAGGGTGCGCCAAACTCTATTGATTTGTCCGATGTGGATGGCTTCACTGATTTAATCAATTCAGTGAGAGGTAGCAAATCAATTGATGTCCTTTTGCATAGTCCAGGTGGTAGACCAGACGCGACAGAGCGCCTCGTTTGTTTATTGCGTGATAAGTTTGAAGAAATAAATTTTCTTATTCCACACTCTGCCTATTCGGCGGCTACGATGTTGGCTTTGTCCGGCAATTCTATCGTCTTGCACTCCAGCGCGATTTTGGGGCCAATAGACCCACAAATAAATGGTGTTCCAGCTCGTTCCATTAAGCGAGGTTTTGAAAAGGCCAAAGAAAGAATTGCCAAAGAAGGCCCTGAAGCTTTGCCCGCTTATATCCCACTCATCGAAAAATACTCGCTGGAACTTTTAGAGCTTTGTGAGGACTCGGAAAAACTATCAAAAGAACTTGTTTCAACGTGGCTCAAAAAGTATATGTTTAAGGGCGAGAAAAATGTTGATAAGAAAATCAAAAAGGCGGTGAGTTATTTTTCCGATTACGATACCCACTTGATGCACTCACGTCCTTTACCAATGGATAAACTCACTGCCTTTGGTTTAAAAATTGAGCTTGCTGATGACACGCTTCAAGATTTACTTTGGGAATCCTACATATTACTCAACGGTTTTTTCAATGTTAGTCCGTTTGTGAAGTTATATGAAAGCACACACGGTGTATCATGGGGCAAACAGTTCCAACAGATTTTCGTAGGACCGCAACCCCAACAGAAAGTCAAACCTCAGTAATAATCGTTAGATTGAATAGTCGACCTCGTTCTTGCCTTTGGTTGAGTTAGGTTTAGGTATCTCAAACCACTCAGGGTGAACTTTGTAGATAGCCCTCAGTTTCTGTATACTTTTATCAAGATCCTCGAATTTGACCCGTCCTATTGGTTCAAAGTTCCGGGCATCGTCCCCGCCAAGAGAGCGTCATGGAATATCTTTATCATCGCGTGCCCAAAAACATGGTGGGGACGGTCTTGTATCCGCTGAACGTTTTGAAGGTTCTCTATCCAGTGGTGTATCGTGAGCATGTCGCAAAGTACGAAGGGCGGAGCCACTTACTGTTGGCTGAGGTACCTGTCCTGCATTGTCTATGGAATGATGTGCTGCATTTTACCGCCGTAGAACCGCACGTTCTGAAGGAGACCCTGAAGAGTGCGGGAGTGGCGTTGTCCAATCAAGGCTGGTTTAAGGTGCCCGTGAGTCTTGTTGAAGGCGATGACAGCATAGCGTTCATCTACACCCGTGAAGAGAGGGTTATGCCCAACGCTCTGTCGCGTGCAAAAGAGTATGCGATGTTCAGCGCTTCGCAGATGGATACGTATCGGCATATTCCAGACGAAACAATTGAATATTATAAAGATGAGGTGGCAGCAGGGCGAGAGCCGCTGATGTTTCATCTGGTGGCCCACATTCTATATAAAGGAACTTTGGAGACGAAGGATCTCGAGGTCGTGTATCCCTAGTGCGCCAAGGCGAGCGAGACGGTGTTCTCGGCTCCTGCTTCTTTAAGGGCGTCGATGGCCGCTTGCAGCGTGGCGCCGGTGGTAATAACGTCGTCGATCACTATATAAGTGTACGAAGGGTCGGCTGAGCGCGTGGCGGCAAAGGCACCACGCATGTTTGCCATGCGTTTTTCGCGGGGGAGCGAGACTTGCGACGTTGTTTCGCGAGTGCGTACCAAGAAGCCAGGGTCGATTTTGAGCGCAAGGCCAGAATACTTCAACATCTTCTCGACCTGGTTAAACCCACGTTCTTTCTGTCGCGCCCTACCTAAGGGTACGGGTATCACAACGATGTTGGACGTCGTTCGTCCTAGATCGTCACCGTCAAGCAGATATTCAGCGAGGGCCAAGCCAAGAAGGGTAAAGGCCTTTGTGCTCCCGTGGTACTTGGCCTCATGGAGCGCTGCACGCACAGCAAGATTGTGAAAAGGGAGTAATGCAGTCGTCTCTGGGTGCGTGTATTCGACCAGTCGGGGCGCGACGAGCGCGAGGAAGTGGTCAGGCGAGACGGTGCGCAGCACCGCCTCGTCTGTGCGGGGCGGGAAGAGCAGGTCGAGAAGTCGCCACATGGTATTATTCTCGCATGTCCTTCTTGAGTACCTTATTTACCCCCAAGGAGAAAAGTGTGCTCGGTGTCGATATCGGCTCCTCCTCACTCAAGGTGGTGCAGCTGCGTAAAGAGCACGGAAAGGCAATCCTCGAGACCTATGGCGAGCTTGCGCTCGGGCCCTATGGCGGGTCTGAGGTGGGGCAGGCTACCAATCTCTCCGCAGAGCAGATCACAGAGACGCTCAAGGATCTCTTGCGCGAAGCTAAAGTCACCACAAAGAGTTGTGCGCTTTCGATACCGTACGCGCGCTCGCTCCTTACTCTTGTCGAATTGCCGTACCGCGAAGATCCCAAGGAGCAAAAGACAGTCATTGAGCTCGAGGCGCGCAAGTACATCCCGGTGCCTGAAAGTGAGGTGCAGCTCGACTGGTTCATTGTCCCCGAGACCGACCAGGCCTCGAAGCCAGAGAAGAAGGAAAAGGTGCAGGTGTTGCTTGTTGCCGTACACAATGACGAGCTTAAGCTCCTTCAGGCGATTGTCTCGGGCGCAGGCCTCACGTCGAGCTTCTACGAGATCGAGATATTCAGCACCATCCGCGCCGTTGTCGATGAACCCGTAAAGGTGGTCATGGTGCTCGATGTGGGAGCTTCCTCTACGAAGTCGTACATTGTAGAGCACGGCGTGGTAGCGCTCTCGCATGCTATTAGTGCAGGGAGTCAAGACATTACCCGAGCCATTTCTGTGTCAAAGAATGTGTCTATTGCGAGTGCTGAGGTGATGAAGAAGAAAGAGGGGCTTGCGGCAGGGGACAGCTCTCCCGAGCTGGTCTTCTCGCGCATTTTCTCTGAAGCGCATCGGGTGCTCATCCAGTACGAGACTGCGCACAAGAAGCCCGTCTCCTCGATTGTCCTTACAGGCGGTGGTGGCGTGACCAAAGAGCTTGGCATCTATGCGCGCAAGTTGTTTTCTATCGATGTGCACGTGGCCGACCCGTTTGCCAAGACGGAGGCGCCGGCGTTTATGCGACCAATTTTGAAAGACATCGGGCCAGAGTTTGCGGTTGCAGTGGGACTTGCGCTCCGCAAGCTCGAAGAAACATAATGTTTTGCACAGCGGTTGAGAAAATAGCGTGCGGGTAGCGTATACTAAAAAAGAATGGCGCTCCCTCCTAACATCCCAACCTCCTTTACGCCACACGCGGTGCCCGCTGCGGCGCGTGGGTTTCGTCTCGACTTCCTGGGCGCGTTCGCTTTTCTCGCGTACCTGGTGTTGCTCGTCGTCATAACGCTTGCGGTAGGTGTCTTTGCCTATGGGCAGATGCTCGCCAGTACGCAAGCAAGCAAAGAGGAGGAACTCCTTAAGGAAGAGCAGTCCATCGACACAGCAACGGCAGAAAACTTTGTACGCCTGAACAATCGGCTGTCTTCTGGCAAAACGTTGCTTGCCAATCACGTACTTTTTTCAAACTTCTTCACCCTGCTCGAGAGTCTCTTGCCAGCAACGGTGCGTTTCTCGTCGCTCAATATTGCGGCCACCGATAGCAAGAAGGTAACCCTCGAGGGCACTGGCGTGGCAAAGAATTTCAACGCACTGGCGGTAGCGTCTGAGAGTCTTGCGCGCGAGGGGAACATCAAAAACGCGATATTCTCTCGCTTGACGGTCAACAAAGACAACTCAGTAGCGTTCTCTCTCTCGGCCGATATCTCGCGAGAGCTCATTTCTTATGCGTGGCGCGGGGCGGCTCCTGTAGTGCCCGCCCCTGCGGCAGAGGCCCTACCCAGTGCAGCGCCTACCGTGAGCACGACAACGGCCTCGACGACTACACCCACGCCATGAACAGCCGCATCGCACCACTTTTTGCATTGTTTATCGCTGGCACGATGCTCTTTGCGTACGTGAGCCCCACGTGGAGTGGCTCTATCGCAGAGACAAAGGTAGCCATTCAGAGCGCAGACGATGCGCTCGCCTCGGCGCGCGACTACGTCAAAAAGCAGGATGTCCTTGCGCAGCAGACGAGCGCTATCGATCCGGGCAGCCTGAAGCGACTGAGCGCCTTTTTGCCAGACTCGGTCGACAACGTCAGCCTTATCCTCTCTTTGAGTGCGCTCGCAGCACGCACGGGGCTGGTTCTCTCGAGCATCGATGTGTCTGGTAACACGAGCGCAGCGTCCTCGGGTGCGGTCGCCGAGAATGCAAACCTTGTGAACTCCATCGACCTTGCGCTTACGGCGTCTGGTCCATACGGAGCGTTCCAGAATTTTCTGCGCGGCATCGAGAAGAGCCAGCGTCTCCTTGATGTACGGACCATAAGCGTGACGGGCACCAATACCAATCGGTACGTATATCAGATGACGCTGCGCATCTACTGGCTCCGCTAATCACTACGCTATGAAACCTTCTGCAAATACGACCCTCATCATCCTTACGGTGTGCATCGCGGCAGCGGGAGCCTTCTGGTATCTCTATCAGCAAAACGCCGCAGAGTCGTCGCTCACCCCGGGTGCGGTGCAGAATCAAAAGCAAGTAGAGTTTCAGGCACTCGTGATGCAGTTGCAGCCAATCTCATTCGACACAAGCATCTTGAGCGATGAGAACTTTCTTGCGCTGCAAGATATCGCTGCAGAGATAGCGCGCGAGCCGCTTGGACGGCCCGATCCCTTCGCGCCGATTGCCGGCCAGCGCGCACCATAATGAGAAATGAATTTTCTCGGACTACTTGTCGATAAAGGACTACTTTCTCAAAGCGACCGGGCGGTTGTTGAGGCTGACGTAGCAAAGAAGCGCTCGTTGAAGGAGGCGCTCGCGTCGCACAATGTCTCGCTTGAGGATGCGCTCGCGGCCGCAGGCAAGGAATACGGCCTACCTACGCGTGTCCTTGGCGACCCGCCAGCCCAAGAGAACGTGCTTGCGTATATCCCCCTCACCTCTGCACGGCACTACGGGTTTGTCCCGCTCGCGCTGGTCGAGGGAGCGCTCGAGGTGGGTATCACTGATCCAGACAACATTGAGGCGCTTGATGCGCTGCAGTTTATCTCGGGACAGATTGGGTTGCCGTACAAGATTTTTATTATCACAAAGCAAGATTTTGAGCGCGTACTCGATTCGTACCAGAATTTCTCTGGTGAGGTCGGCAAGGCGCTTTCGGAGTACGAGACCGTGGCGCAACCGGCCGATGCGCCCGCTTCTGCGGGAGGGTCAAATGTGCTCAAGGATGCGCTCAGCGCAAGCGGTGAGTCACTCAGTTTGAGTGGCTCTCCAGGCAGTGCAAAAGAGGACGCGCCGGTGACAAAAATAGTTTCTACCATCCTGCGGTACGCCATCGACGGACACTCTTCAGACATTCATATTGAACCTTCTCCTGCCAAGACGCGCGTGCGGTTTCGTATGGACGGGGAGCTCCACACCTCGCTCGAGCTACCCTCTAAGGTGCATGAGGCAGTGGTGGCGCGTATCAAGATCTTAGCCAAGCTGCGTCTCGATGAGAAGCGCAAGCCGCAAGACGGTCGTTTCTCGGCGACGGTCGACAAGCGTCGCATCGACTTCCGCGTGTCCACGTTCCCAACCGAGTACGGCGAGAAGATGGAGATGCGTATTCTTGATCAGTCGGCTGCAACAGCGACACTCGAGTCGGTGGGTCTGCGTGGGGAACAGCTCACGGCCGTGCGAGAGATGCTCAAGTCCCCGTACGGGATCATCCTTATTGCAGGGCCCACGGGCTCGGGTAAGTCGACGACCCTCTTCGCCATGCTCTCTGAGACCGATCGTGAGAAGCAAAACGTCGTGTCACTCGAGGATCCGGTTGAGTACGAGATTCCCGGTGTCTCACAGAGCCAAGTTCGCCCAGAGATCGACTACACCTTTGCCAATGGTTTGCGCTCTATTCTGCGCCAGGACCCAGACATTATTATGGTGGGCGAGATTCGTGACAAAGAGACTGCGGCGCTTGCCGTGCAGGCGGCACTCACGGGCCACTTGGTGCTCTCGACCATTCACACCAACAGCGCTGCGGGCGCTATCCCACGCCTGGTCGACATGGGGGTCGACCCCTTTCTCATTGCGCCTACCTTGATAGGGACTATCGGACAGCGTCTAGTTAAGAAGCTGTGCCCAGGCGGGGGTAAGGCCTTTCCTGTTTCCGACAGTATCAAGGCGCTGCTCGACCGGCAGTTTGCCGACCTGCCCGAGGATTATCGCAAGAAGTTGCCACCCTTTACGCAGTTTTATCACGCGAGTGCGACGAGCGAGTGTCCGAGCGGGACGCGGGGCAGAGACGGGGTCTTTGAGATACTCAAGATGAACGATCGCGTCGAGCAGGTCTTGCTCAAAGAGCCCGTCGAAGAGAAGGTGTATGCCGCGGCGCGCGCTGGGGGCATGCTTACCATGCGCGAGAGCGCCATACTGAAGGCCCTTGCGGGCGAGATTTCCTTCGAGGAAATCAACACGCTGGGTGGGGGAGAGCTTTTCCCCGACCTCGACACCCCAGCATAACCATATGCTGTATACTAACCCCTAATGGCTTACCGAATATATTTGGTTGATGACGATAGGTTCCTGCTCGACCTGTACATGGTCAAGTTCAAAAACGCGGGGCACGAGGTGACCGCCTTTAATAGTGGGCAAGATTTTCTCGCTGCAGTGCGCAAAGAGGGTGCGCCGATGCCCGATGCTGTGCTGCTCGATATTATTATGCCGGGCGTGGGCGGCTTTGAGGTGCTCGAGACTATTCGTAAGGAGAATCTGGTGGCTAAGTCTAAGGTCATTATCCTCTCCAACCAGGGGCTCGATGCTGACATTGAGAAAGCAAAGCAGTACAACATCGACGGCTACATCGTAAAAGCGTCGGCGATCCCTTCTGAAGTATTAGCCGAGACGCTTCGTATTATCGGTGTAGCCCCAACGGCATAACATGCTCGCCGACAAACGTCTCGAGGAGCTCTTAGAGATGGTTGTGACGCAGGGCGGCTCAGACCTGCACATCTTTGCGGGCGGGGTACCGGTAATCCGCGTTTCGGGCGCGCTTATCCCCCTCACGCGCTTTGCGCCTATCACCAACGAAGAGGCCGAGGTGATGCTCAAGTCTATTGTGCCCGAAGGGCGCTGGCACGTGTTCGAAGAGAATCAGAGCATCGACCTCTCTTATGCGTACAAGGCAGAGACGCGTTTTCGTATCAATGGTTACCGAGTGCAGGGCACCACGGCGCTTGCGCTCCGACTTATCCCGCACGCCGTACGCACCTTTGCCGACCTCAACCTACCGCCGATACTCGACGTCTTCACTCAGCGACCGCAAGGCTTCTTTATTGCGGTCGGGCCGGTCGGGCACGGTAAGTCGACCACCCTCGCCGCCATGATCAACCGCATCAACGAGACAAACGCACGGCACATTATCACCATCGAAGATCCGGTTGAGTATCTCTTCACCCCCAAGAAGTCGCTCATTCATCAGCGTGAAGTCTATATCGACACCCCAAGCTTTAGCGCGGCTCTACAGAGCACGTTCCGCGAAGACGCCGACGTGATCATGGTGGGAGAGATGCGTGACTACGAGACGATTTCCTCTGCGGTGACCGCAGCGGAGACGGGCCACCTCGTGTTTTCGACGCTCCACACCAATAATGCCGCACAGACCATCGACCGTATTATCGACATGTTCCCCGCAGAGCAGCAGGGGCAGGTGCGGGTGCAGCTCGCTGGCTCGCTCGCTGGCATATTCTCTCAGCGTCTTATCCCGCGGGTGAAGGGTGGGCTCATTCCTGCCTACGAGCTCCTCATCAACAACAATGCTATCAGCACGCTTATTCGTGACGCGCAGACGCACGAGATAAGCTCGGTGATCCAGACCTCCTCGCAGGAGGGCATGATTGATATGGATCGTATGCTCGCCGACCTGGTACGGCGTGGCGAGGTGACCGTCGAGCACGCCTATGAGCACGCGATGGACCCGAAGACCTTTGAGCACTATCTGTAGCTATGCTCTTCACCTATAAAGCCATAGACCAAGACGGGCACGAGCGCGAGGGTACTATCGAAGCCCCAGCGCAAGAGCTTGCGGTATCGGCGCTGCAGCGCCGCAACCTCATCATCTCGGCCATCGATTCTGCCGACAAGAGATCCTTTCTCGACAAGAAGATTTCATTCTTCTCCCGTATTTCGAACAAGGATGTCGTTATCCTATCGCGGCAGATCGCCACGCTCTTTGAGGCGCAGGTATCGGCACTGCGCGTGTTTCGCCTGCTTGCCTCAGAGGTAGACAACCAGGCGCTCGCCACCATACTCACCACGGTTGCTGACGATATTCAGGGCGGCAGCCCCATGAGCCGAGCGCTCGCGCGGCACCCGAAGGTCTTCAGCGAATATTATGTGAACATGGTGCGTGCCGGCGAGGAGTCGGGTAAGCTCTCGATGACCTTTACCTATCTTGCCGACTACTTGGACCGTACCTACGAGGTCTTGAGTAAGGCACAGAATGCCCTTATCTATCCGGCATTTGTTATCGCCGTATTCTTTGGCGTGATGGGGCTCATGCTCACGATGGTGATCCCCAACATCAGCGCCGTGCTGCTCGACTCGGGGCAGGAGATACCTTTCTACACACAAGTCGTGCTCGGGCTCTCCAACTTCTTCGTCCGCTTCGGGCTCTTGATACTCCTTGCGCTCATCGCCTTTGGTATCTATATCTGGCAGTTTAGTAAGACCGATAAGGGTAAGGTGGTGCTCGATAGCTTGAAGATATCGATACCGTATGTCGGCGACCTCTTCCAGAAGCTCTACTTGGCCCGTATCACCGATAGTTTCTCGACCATGCTCCTCTCGGGGGTGTCGGTAGTCGAGGCGTTTGAGATCTCGGCCTCCGTGGTGGGCAATGCGGCCTATGCCAATGTGCTCCGTGCGGTTGAGCATGACGTAAAGGGCGGTTCCTCTATCTCCGACGCCTTCGCACGGCACGCAGAGATCCCGGGCATTATGGTGGCTATGACTCGCGTGGGGGAGGAGACGGGCGAGCTAGGCAAGATACTCACCACGCTTACCAAGTTTTATGACCGCGAGGTTACCAACGCCGTGGATACCCTCGTGGGGCTTATTGAGCCGATGATGATCGTGCTCCTCGGCCTTGGTGTGGGTATCCTTATGGCCGCTGTCTTGATGCCGATCTATAACCTAGCAAGTGCAATCTAAAAGAGGGTTATGCACAGTAGGGTCACCTACCCTGTGCAGGCGCGGTACAATACACGCATTAGTCACCTATAAATAAATATGTACAAAAATCGTTCACAGGGCTTCACACTCATCGAATTGCTCGTCGTTATCGCCATTATTGGTATCCTCTCAGCTGTGGTCCTTGCTTCACTCGGAACCGCGCGAAATAACGCTAGAGATGCAAGCGCACAAGCAAGTATGGCTAGCATGCGCACACAGAATGAGATTTTCTATGGTGCCGGTAGCACGTACGGTACAGCTGGTTCCGGTACCGTAACGGCTGCGGGTGTGGCGGCAGACCTTTCTGGCGCGTGTGCTGCAACTGACGCGCAGAATTTGCTTAAGGCAGCGGCTTCTCAAGCCGGCAAGGTTGCTACCTGCGTCGTTGGTCAGAACGGAGCTACTTGGGTAGCCTATGTTACGTTAAGTGGCCAAACGGCCCCTGCTAACTACTGCGTTGACAGTAATGGTTTTGGAGGTACTCGTACGGTTGTTCCAGTTGCGGTAGCCCCCGCGGGTGACGTTAAGTGTCAGTAGCTTACACAAATCTCTAAAATAAAAATCCCCAGCATATGCTGGGGATTTTTATTTCTAACGTATACTCTAGATAATGTCTCATCGATCTGCTCGTCCCGCGTTCTTCGCTCTCTAGCATGTTCGTGCTACTTTTTGCATGCGGTGCCATTGTTGCGAGCTTTGTGGGCGTGGTGGTGGCACGTCTCAATACGGGGCACAGCTTTGTGCGGGGCCGCTCGCGGTGCGACGCGTGCGATACGACACTCCCGTCCCACGCGCTCGTGCCGATTGTTTCGTATCTCCTTGGTGGGGGTAAGGCGCGTTGCTGCGGCGCGCGCATCTCGCACTACGCACCCCTTACCGAGCTTCTGCTCGGAGCGCTCTTTGTCATGGCGTATGCCAAGCTCGGCCTGGTGCCTCTACTGCCGCTCATGCTGGTGGCGCTGGCGCTCCTGCTTGCGCTCGTGCTCTATGACCTTGCGCACCAGATACTCCCGCCCGTGTTGCTATACTCGTTTGTCGTTGTTGCGTTTCTTTTCCGTTATCTAAGCGCTGCAAGTCAGGGCGACCTGCAGGCGGCGCTCGTGGCTGCCGCGCTTGTCGGCCTCTTGTTCCTCGCCATGCATGTGTTCTCGCAGGGTAGGGCAATGGGCTTCGCCGATGCGCCGCTCGCGCTTGCTCTCGCGCTCCTCGTGGGCCCTGAGCTCGCTTTCGCAGGGGTGTGCTTCTCGTTCTGGATCGGTGCGCTCGTAGGGATAACCATATTGTTGCGCAGGCCGCGTGGCTCTAGAATGGGCGTAGAGGTGCCCTTTGCGCCGTTTCTGGCTGCTGGCTTCCTTCTCGCTTACTACGTCATTCCATGGAACCCCTTGTATCTCCTTATTGCACCGTGAGCACGCCCTCGCACCGAGGAGTGACGCTGATAGAGCTCATTGTGGTCATGGGCATTATCGCCGTGCTCTCGACCGTGGTCGTGGTGAGCCAGACAAACTTCAACAAGACCATGCTGCTCTCGAACGCGGCGTACGATGTGGCGCTCGCGATACGCTCGGCAGAGACCTATGGGCTTGGTAGCCGTACTACAGGGACCATCAAGCAGAACTCAGGCTACGGGGTACACTTCGAGCCTGGTACCAAGTCGTTCATCATATTCGCGGACAACGACTCTCCGGCCGACGGCTGTCACAAGGTCCCTGCTACGGGGCCGAGCGCCCCGAATGCGACACCGGGGAATTGCGTCTACGTCGCTGCCTCGGACGTTCTGGTGCAAACGCTTACTCTAGGCAATAACACGACCATAGCCGATGCGTGCGTGCTCTCCAATTCGGGGTGGACTTGTGCGCCTACCCTTACTAAGCTCGATATGGTGTTCGCGCGCCCCAACACTGAGACCTACTTGAGCAAGAATGGTGTCTACGCCGCCGACAACACCAAGGCCTATGTTAAGCTTACGTCACCGCAGGGGGGCGCAAGCTATGTGTGCATATATAAGACCGGGGTGATTAGCGTACTTACGAGCTCAGACTCATGCTAAACAAAACCGCAAAAGGATTCACGCTTATTGAGCTCATGGTCGCCACGGGGCTCTTTGCCGTGATCATGACGCTAGCGGCTGGTGCCTACTTGGTGATGATCAGTGCTAATCGCGAAGCGCAGAGCATCTCGAGAGGGATCAACAGCGTCTCGTACGCGCTCGAGCTCATGACCCGTAACATCCGCACCGGAACCGAATATGCCGACTGTGCTGCAACAGACTCGATGAGCTTCAAAGATGTCTCGGACACGATTATAGAGTACAAGCGCGTGCCGAGTGGCCCGACCACGGGCAAGATCACGCAGACGGTTGGCCCGGCCGACGGCACTGCGCGCACTACTGACCTTACCGACCAAGCAGTCGATATTACGCGTCTTACCTTCTACTGCACGGGCGCGACCGCGGGTGATCCGTATCAGGCCAGTGTTATCATGGTGGTCGAGGGCAAGGTACTCACGGCCAAGACGAGCAAGGACACGACGTTTCGAGTGCAGACGACCGCTACCATGCGCGCTCTCGATCTATGAACAAGAAAGGATTTACCCTTATCGAGGCGCTCGTGGCTATAGCGATAGTGGCGCTCGCTATTGGTGGCCCGCTCTACTCGGCGAGCCGGTCGCTCGTTGCGGCGCAGCTATCGCGTGATAGGTTGGTCGCCCTCTATCTTGCCCAAGAGGCGCTCGAGCAAGCGCGCTACCTGCGCGACACTGCATACCTAGATGCCTACAAAGACGGTGACACGACAGGCGCCTGGAACAAATTTCTCACGGACCATCTCGTGCCGTGCTATACCCCTCAGGTGTGTACTGTTGAGCCGGCGTCGCATACGCTCAGGTCGTACGACGAGTCAGCCGCGCTTCCGAAACTTTCCGTCAATACCGCCACAGGGCAGTACGTCCAAGCAGCAACGGGCGAACCCCCAAGCCCGTTCACCAGGACCCTCCAGGTCGTGAATGTGTCGAGTGAGGAGGGAGGGCCTCAGGACAAGGAGCTTGCGGCGACAACGGCGTGGACATTCCACGGCACACCGTACTCGGTCACGGTCACCAGTCACTTAACGGCATGGCAATAACACAAAACAACCAAGGGTTTGCGCTCCTCGTTGCCGTGATTTTTATGTCGGTGATGCTCTCGTTCTCGTTGACAGTGAGCGCCTTGGCATTTAAGCAGGTGACGCTGACCTCCTCTGCGGTCGAGTCGCAATATGCTTTTTATGCTGCAGACGCTGCGCTCGAGTGTATCTTGTACTACGATCAAAACGATCTCGACTTCCTCTATACCAACATGGTTGACAGGTCCTCAGCTCCCGAAATCGATTGTGGAGATCTCGTGGGCGATGCGACGATATATAC
This sequence comes from Minisyncoccota bacterium, assembly GCA_041674945.1. GTDB lineage: Bacteria > Patescibacteriota > Minisyncoccia > Phycocordibacterales > Phycocordibacteraceae > C7867-001. Next base: position 36,200 of record JBAYUT010000003.1, read on the forward strand.
CGAGTCAGATAAGAGTCTTGTGCGGGCGCGATACCGTTTTGAGTTCAATACGGCACCGAGCGCACGATACTGTGCAGACATTACCGTGTACAAATATGAGTCACCCTTGCTGCCAAAGAATTACAGCACGTACCTCTTTGCCCAGGGCTACAGTACGCCTTGTGGGGTGGTCGAGGGTATTGAGAGCAGTGGAGCCCGCTATGCGGTGCGGGGACTCCAAGCGGCCTACTGATTACCCGGTGCCTCGGGTACAATGGGCCCTATATGGCTGTTTCCGCCAAGACACGCGAGAGGATAGAGAAGCTGCGTGCGCTCTTGGCGCACCATGCACACCTGTACTACACGCTCGATACTCCCGAGATATCTGACGCGGCCTATGACTCGCTTGCGCGTGAACTGACAGATCTGGAGACAGCATTTCCCGAGCTCGCGAGCGCAAGCTCGGTCACGCAGCGCGTGGTAGGCGAAGCTTTACCCTTTCTTGCAAAGGTCAAACATGAGGTACCGCAGTGGTCCTTCAACGATGCCTTTAGCGAAGAGGAGATCAGGGCCTTTGATGAGCGGGTGCGTAAGCTGACGGGCGCCGAGCCGAGCTATGACCTCGAACTCAAGATTGATGGGCTGAAAATCGTTTTGACCTACGTCAAAGGGGTTCTTGCCACCGCAGTCACGCGTGGAGACGGTGTCGTGGGGGAGGATGTCACGCACAATGTGCGGACGATTAAAGAAGTGCCGCACAAATTGACGCGGCCGGTCGACCTCATTGCCGAGGGGGAAATCTACTTAACCAGGTCGGGATTTGCCAAGCTGAACGCAGCTCGCGAAGAAGCTGGCGAGCCGCTCTTTGCCAACCCACGCAATGCGGCTGCGGGCTCAGTGCGACAGCTTGACCCTGCGGTCGCAGCCGCCCGGCCGCTCGGGGCGTTTATGTACGATGTTGCGGGCTCGTCTGAAGAGCTGCCGCTCACCCAGAGCGGCGAGCTCGAGTACTTGAAAGTGCTGGGGCTGCCGGTCAACCCTGAGCACCAGCACGCGGAGTCGATTGATGAGGTGTTTACTTATTATAAAAAGTGGAGCGGTGCCCGCCGAGAGCAAGTCGACTACCAACTCGACGGCGTGGTAATCAAGGTCGAGAGCCGTCGCGAGCAAGAGATGCTCGGCTACACGGGCAAGGCGCCGCGTTTTGCCATCGCGTATAAATTTCCGGCTGAGCAGGTGCAGACAATTCTGAGGGACATCGCCTTGCAAGTGGGGCGTACGGGTAAGCTCACTCCGGTTGCGCATCTTTCACCCGTGTCGGTCGCAGGCACGACCGTGGCACGCGCCACCTTGCACAATGAAGATTTCATAACGACCAAAGACATTCGTGTGGGTGACACGGTTATCCTGCAGAAGGCGGGGGACATTATTCCCGAGATAGTGCAGGTGGTGAAGGATCTGCGACCCAAGGGTGCCAAGGCGTGGCAGTTCCCGACGCACTCAGTCTTGTGCGGTGGAGATGGCGCTATTGAGCGAGTGCCTGGGGAGGCGGCGCATCGGTGTGTCGAGAGCGGCTCCTTTGAACAGCAATCACGCAAGCTCATCCACTTCGCGGGCAAGCACGCACTCGATATCGATGGCATGGGCAGAGAGACGGTGAAGACCCTGATGGAGCATGAGCTCGTTGCAGACTTTGATGACATTTTTGAGCTGACCAAAGACGAGCTCCTCGGGCTTGATGGGTTTGAAGAGAAGAAGGCGCAAAACCTCATCGAGGGTATTGATGCGGCAAAAGAAGTCTCACTCGACCGCTTGCTTATTGGTCTCGGCATACCGCACGTGGGGGAGGAGACGGCATACCTTCTTGCGACACGTTTCGGCACGCTCGCAGAACTGTCCCGCGCAACCGAAGACACGCTTTCAAATATCGACGGTATAGGGCCTATTATTGGCAAAGCGGTGGCACAGTGGTTTAGCAGTGAGAGTAATCAAGGGCTACTTGCTCGTCTCAAGAAGCATCTGAAAATAGAGAAGATAGAGGCTCCTGCAGCGGGTCCGCTGACGGGGCAGACAGTAGTGGTAACGGGGACGCTCCCAACGCTCTCGCGCGAGGAGGCAGAGGCGCGGGTGCGCCAGGCAGGAGGCAAGGCAGCAGGAACCGTGTCGAGCAAGACCTCATTTGTAGTGGCTGGCGAGGCCGCAGGCAGCAAGCTCAATACGGCAAATCAATTAGGCATAAAAATCATATCTGAGGCCGAGTTTTTAAAATTGACTAAATAAACAAGTCAATGTATATTATTTTCGGATAAACCTGTACTATCACAGGCGCCAAATAAGGCCTATCCGTAAGGAACAGCCAGCCAACAGGAGCTCTCCCAATGGCAGTAATGAATGACGGTCATATGAACAGGATCTTCCAGATCCTCCGCGAAAAAGACGGCACGCTAGGGCACACCACAGAAGTCCTCGCGAGCCCAATCTTTGCTGCGATCTTCGACCCCCGAGCGGATCTTTCCAACGTGCAGGGTGTCATGCAAGTGCTTGGACTTCCTTTCCACGTGAAGAAGGACTCGCCCGTACGGTGTGATGGCAAGCTTCAGATGCCGGCCGAGCAACGGTTCGTGGTCAGCGAAAGGTTTGTCGAGGATGACGGTGCCGAACTGCCAGTCGAGCTCGACGAGGCGTTCAAGAAGTACTTCGGCGACGTGATCGAAGAGGCTGTCGAGGCCAGGCCCTTGTGGCAGTGGGCGTTCAGGTACCAGAGGAAGGCGAATTTCGCTACCGTCGCCTCAACGCTCGGCGGAAAGAAGCGCGCACGTGTTTCATTCGCGCACGTGTTTCATTTTCTCAAAGCGAAGGGCTGTGACTCGATGAGATGGTATCTGTTCTTCGTCTCGGACTCGCGCGGAACCGTGCGGACTCTGATGACGTACTGGAACGGGCGGCGGTGGGTGTTTGCGGTCGACAGGAACGAGCCCTTCCAGCCGGGTTGCCACTACGTGGTCGACATCGTCACTTACTGATCAGGGCACAGTGGTGACTCAAGGCCCTCTGAAATTTGTACAGAAATGTGCAGGGAGTAGGAGGGTCCTTTTTTATAAATAGCTAGAAAATGCTAGAGTGCTTCTATGGCATCTGCAGAGGAAGTAAAGAAGCTTGCGAGCTTGGCTCGCGTGAGCGTCACCGAGGAGGAGCTACCTACTTTTGTGAAGGAGTTCGACGCGATACTGGCCTATGTGGGCCAGCTCGAGGCGCTCGATTTGCCGACCGGTGCGCAGGCAGAGGTTCCGGCGCTCCGTAACGTTATGCGCCTCGACGGCGAGCCGCATGCTGCGGGGCTCTACACTGAAAAGCTCGCTGAACAGTTCCCTTTGCGAGAGGGAGATGCGCTCGTCGTGAAGCAGGTGATTACCCATGAATAAGCCGTTAAACGAGCTGTCGATAGTCGAAGCAGCGCATGGATTGCGCGCAAAAGATTTTACCGTACGCGAACTGTGGGATGCGTGTCGTGCGGCGGCTGTAGCGAAGAATCCAGAGCTGAATGCATACCTAGAGATATTTGACGCCGATGATGCAGCTATTGAATCTGCACAAAAGCGTATCGACTCAGTAGGGAAGGAGGCGCCGATGCTCTGCGGTATACCGCTTGCGATGAAGGACAATATTTTGATAGAAGGCAAGATCGCGAGCGCCGCGTCGAAAATGCTCGGGAATTACCGTGCCACCTACGACGCAACGGTAATCAAGAAACTAAAAGAAGCTGGGGCACTTTTCGTGGGCCGTACCAACATGGACGAGTTTGCCATGGGTTCATCTACTGAGCATTCGGCCTTTGGTAAGGCTCTCAACCCACACGATACGTCGCGCGTACCTGGAGGCTCTTCGGGTGGCTCGGCCGCGGCCGTTGCGGCACATATGTGTATTGCTGCCCTCGGTACTGACACTGGCGGCTCGGTGCGTCAGCCAGCGGCGCATACGGGCCTCGTTGGGCTCAAGCCAACGTACGGTGCAGTATCACGCTCGGGTCTTATTGCTATGGGCTCCTCGCTCGACCAGGCTGGACCACTCACGAAGACTGTTGCAGACGCACAGATACTGCAGGAGACCATACAAGGCCGCGACCCGCTCGACTCGACCACCCTCCCCGAGAGGCTCTACCCGGAACGTGTTCTTGGAGACAAGCTCCGTATTGGTGTGCCACAACAGTTCCTTGCACAGGGGGTAGACCCAGACCTGCTCACCCTCTTTACCGAGACCATCGAGAA
>JBAYUT010000004.1:0-33232 GCA_041674945.1 Minisyncoccota bacterium
ACCGAAACTTGAGGAGTCTAGGACACCCCCTTTGGAGGGTTCGTGCCCATGACTCGTTCTTAAAATGCTTTGGAAAATATAGCGATTTTAAGAGTCTCGATAGCTCTCACTTGGCTGCTGCCGGGCAGGGAATCGAACCCCAATTAAGAGCTTCAAAGGCTCCTGTCCTACCGTTAGACGACCCGGCAATTTCATTACATTATCACCGATTCTCATTTTACTTAACCCCACCGCAGACCTCCTTAAGTCCCTCTAGGTCTGCCGCTGTGGGTGCTAAGTTGCCGCTCTCGTTTTTGGCATACATAATCGCGTCCGAATCGTCGTTGTGAGGCAGGCTAAGCGCGTGGCCAAACTCGTGCGCGAGCACGCGCTTGAGCTGTGTGGCGCTAGAAAATTGGAAGACGTTGATGCGCTCACCCTGTGCATCGCGCACAAACTGCCCTTCTTCGAACGTGCGGCCTGCTGCCTTGTTGTACTCCTCGACCGCAGCGTTGAGCGTGGCAAGGCGCGCATTGTAGCTACGCACCTGCGCCTCGAGCGCTGGGCCAAGAGCGTCGAGTGCCTTCCGCTCGAGCTCGAGCTGGGCCGCCTCCTTGCGCGTGGCTCCGCCACGCGCGTGGATTGCCGCGACTTTGGCATTGTAGTCGGTCTGCACTATCGTGTACTGCTCCTGTTGAGCATTGAGCGTGGCGCGCTCGCTGTCGGCGGCCGCCTGCTTAGCGGCTATCTCGGCACCGAGCTTCGAGGTGGCGGCACGCTCGTCGTATACCAGATTAATCTTGAGCGCTGCTGCTGGGTCGTAGGCAAGCACGGTGCGGCCTGCTGCTGTGTTCCATATGGCTATAGCCTCCTTGGTGCTCGCAAGGACCGCGTCCTTGGAGATCTCAAAGCGCGGGTCGACGGCACCAATAGCGTAGTGCACTGGCGCGGCACAAGGGCGCGTGGCCTCGTACCGCTCGTAGACGGTTGCGCCTGCGACCACCAACACTACTGCAAGGACTAGCCAGTTGATGACGTTGCGGATCATTCAGGAAGGAGTTCGAGCACAGCGAGCTCAAGTGGGAGTGCGGGGATAGGTGCGTAGCGGATACGGTCGGCGGCGTTGAGGAATGCGAGCATGGTGGCGTGGGTGATGCCCTTGCCTGCCTGCGGAGGCAGGTCAGAAGCAAATTTCTCGATGGCGGCATACTCGTCGGCACCGAGCTCCTCTGCAAAGCCCTTGCGTAGCTCGGGCGCGTAGCGAATGAGTAAGGTGGTGCGGAGTGTGGCGAGCACGAGCTCGAGGTAGAGCTTCATGTCGACGTCTGCTTTTGCCGCCTGCTGTATTGCAGCGAGCGCAGCCCCCTGCTCGCCTGCGGCGAGCGCACGCACAAGCGCGTGTACGTGCTCGCGGCGTGGAGCGCCGGTGGTGGCCTCGACGAGCTCTCTCGTCAGCCTCTTCTCCTCGCCCGTAAACACCTTCTGCAATACCGAGAGTGCGTCTCGGTACGAGCCGCCCGCGAGCATGGCCACGAGGTCGGCGGCGTCGGGTTCAAGGGTGAAGCCTTCCTTCTTAGCCACGGCACTGAGCATCTTGGCAAGCACTGCCCGCGTCGGCTTCTTAAACTCGAACACTTGGCAGCGCGACTGCACGGTCTCGGGCACTTTCTCTAACTCTGTAGTGGCAAGTATAAAAACTGCGTAGGCCGGCGGCTCCTCAAGCGTTTTGAGGAACGCATTCCACGCACTCTTCGAGAGCATGTGCACTTCGTCAAGCAGGTAGACCTTGTAGGGCGACTGGAACGGCAACGTGTAGACGCCCTCAGTGAGCGCGCGAATGTCTTCGACGCTGTTGTTGCTCGCGGCGTCTATCTCGTAGAGGTCGCGCTCGCCACAGCCGATGGCGTTAGCAAAAATACGCGCGACCGAGGTCTTGCCCAGGCCACGGCTCCCGGAGAAGAGGTATGCGTGCCCTATCTTGCCGCTCTTCACCGCCTCTTCAAGGGGCCCCGTAACCTGCTCTTGCCCTACCACCTCGGCAAAGGTACTGGGGCGGTGTGTGCGATAGAGCGATTGGTGGGCCATGCAGGGATTATACCGCACGAGCTGACACCGTGTAGAAATAAGAAACCCGCCGACCATGCGATCGGAGGGTTTCTCCTATCGCCGGTTGGCGGGTTAATAGGGGCTAGCGCCCGCTGGTGTACGCCTCGAAGGAAACTCTGATGCCAGAGCGCACGCTCTGGAGGTGTTCCTGCCAGGCCTCCATCCCTCGCTGCATGATTGCAAGATCGGAGACGCTGATCTCGAAGTGCGTCCCGGAGGGACATTCTCCGAGGCGCGGCACCTGCGCGGAGACATACTCGACGACGGTCGTCGAGTCAGTCCACTTGACCCAGGGAACTCTACCGATTCGGTTGCCGCTCCGTGCGAGGCACCACTGACCGAACTCTCGGCCTGCGATGCCGTCGGGATTCATGACGCGGACCTCTCGGTCCTCCCGCATGATAGTGACCTGGTCCGCCGGCTGCGGAGCCGGATCGTACTGACGTATGTCGGACATGAACGCCGCGATCGCGACCATGGCACCGGTCGCAACGAACCCTGACAGAATTCTGAGTGTGGACGATTCAACATTGTAATCCCTCATGGTTTCCCTCGCTCAATCGGAACCCCCGTCCCCGCGTAGAAAATTCACGGGTTGGGTGACATTCGCATATATAATACACGAATTGCAGGAGATGTCAATACCCTGCTGATTTTAGGGCGGACTGCAGCTCGGCAGCAGAATTTGCTTCCATGAGCCTGGCGCGGAGCTCTGCTGCGCCGTCGAAGCCAGTAACGAAAGCCTTCACGTGCTTCTTAAGTATTGAAAAGTTCTTGGCAGGCACGAGCTTCTCGAAGCCCTGCGCTAGCTCGAGCAGCGCCGCGAGTTTCTCGGTGAGTGACGTGTCTCCTGTCTTGCGGCCGGCAAAGACCCATGGGTTACCAAACATGCCGCGCCCGATCATCGCCCCGTCGCAGCCAGTGTCTGCCACCCTTGCCTTCGCGTCGTCGAGGTCGAGCACGTCGCCATTGCCGATAAGTGGAATGCAAGGATTAATCCTGTTACGCAGCTCTACCGCACGCTTCATAAGCTCCCAGCGCGCGGGCACGAGCGACATTTCTTTGCGCGTGCGGAGGTGGAGCGTGATTGCCGCAGGCTCTGCACTGAGTAGTTTGGGCAACCACTCATCAAGAATCTCCGTGTTGTATCCCACACGGGTCTTTACCGACACTGGCAGCGCAGTTGCTCCTTGCGCGGCCTTAACTATCTCTACGGCCAATTCTGGAGTCTTGATCAGCCCTGCTCCTGCACCCTGCTTCTCCACCGAAGAGTCCGGGCAACCCATGTTGATGTCGACACCGTCGAAGCCGAGCTCCTCTACAAGCCTCGCAGCATACGCTATCATCTCGGGCTTGGCTGAGAAGATCTGTGCGACTATGGGCCGCTGCCCTTCTCCAATCAACAGGTCCCGCATAAGTGGATTCTCAGCATCTGGAATTTTCTTCAGCTCCCTTGTGTAGTACAGGCCATCGGCCGAGACAAACTCGGTCCAGAAGACATCGGGCTTGCCACGTTTTGCGACCAGCGCGCGAAAAGCCACGTCGGTGACGTCGGCAAGAGGCGCCATCACAAAGAATGGCCTAGACAGGTTCTCCCAGAAGCTCATTTTTTTACACTATCACCGCTCCTCTTTTTAAGATACATTTTCCCATCGAAGCGCAGGTCGACGTAGTCGAGGGACCCGTCGGCAAGATTCAGGCTGTGCTTTGCCGAGCTAAGCGCTGTGTACGTGTCTTGCTCGCGGCCGAGCACATAGGTAAGGCGGGTGCCACTGGCAAGATGTGTGTCGACTTCATTCTCTCGTATGACCACTGCAACTACGGGGGAGCCAAAGGTCGCAAGCTCCCGTGCGAAGTTGAATGCCGCTGGAAACTCTTGAGTGTTGGGCAACGTTGAGCCCACTCCCACGGGCGTGCTGCTCGCGACCGCTTCATAAAAGGCAAATGAATTTACCAAGGGCAGTGAGGTGGTTGTGGCAAAGACGAACCCACTATCGTCGAAGACGTAGCACTGGTCGACAAGGTTCGACCTTGTAGAAGTTGCCTTAAGGTCGAACCTTGTTGCCTGTGGCACATAGCTCTCGCCGCACCAACGAGCGATGGGTACGCGATTGCTCACTTTGACCGTAAGCCCGCGCAGCCCCTTACGAAATATCGAAACGGTGGCAACGTCTGAGTCTGCCCGCATAATGCGCGCGCGTATGTCCTCCTCTGGATAGAAGAAGATCGAGTTGCGCGGGACAACGCCCAGATAGGTCCCCTCAAGCGCCTCTTTGGCGTACGTGCTGAGCGAAGCGTCTGCGCCGAAGATGTCGATCTGCGATACCCGTACAGCATCTTGCTGTACGACGTACAGTCCAATCGCCCCCATGATGAGCAGCGCGATGCCGCACGCAATGAGCAAGAGACGCCGCCGGCGGCGGCGGCGCTCGCCCAGCCTGGTGCTAGACCGGCTTGCCGATGACACTCTTTCCGACATAGGGCACAAGTACGTCAGGTACCTTTATGGTGCCGTCGGCTTGCTGGTAGTTCTCCACTATTGAGACAAGAATGCGTGGCACGGGCATAGCTGTGTTGTTGAGTGAGTGTGCGTACTGGAGCTTGCCCTCAGCGTCTTTGTATCGAATATTGAGCCGACGTGTCTGGAAGTCGTGGAAGTAAGAGGCCGAACCAATTTCTCGATACGTCTTCTCGGCAGGCACCCAAAGCTCAATGTCATATTTTTTTACCTGCCCAAGGCCGAGATCTCCGCCGCAGTTCACCACTGTATGGTATGGGATACCAAGTGTCTCGATGAGCTCTTCAGTGTTGCGTGTCAGCTCCTCGTGATACTGGACCGAGGCTTCGTGACTCGCCTCGCACAGTATTACCTGCTCAAATTTGTAGAACTCGTGGACCCGAATAAGGCCCTTAACGTCCTTGCCGTGCGCGCCTATCTCTCTGCGAAAGCATGGCGAGAATGCCAAGTACTTCTTGGGTAGCTCTTCCTTGGTGAGGGTCTCGTCCATGTGGTAGCCCATCGTGGCTACCTCGCCCGTGCCGGCAAGATACAGCTCGTCTTGCACCTTGTAGAGATCGTCCTCACTCTGCGGCAGGAAGCCGGTGCCAAGTAGTGGCTCGCGACGCACGAGTGAGGGCACAATCATGGGCGTAAAGCCCTTTGCCGAGAAAAACGTCAGGACGTATTGCCAAATAGCGTTGGTGAGGATAACCCCGTCCCCCTTGAGGAAGTAGCCGCGGAACCCAGCCACCTTGGCGCCGCGCTCAAAGTCTGCCATGCCCAGCTCGGTCATGAGTTCGACATGACCCTGTGGAGCAAAGTCAAACGAAGGCAGTTCGCCCCACTTTTTAATCTCCATATTATCCTGATCGGTCTCTCCTTCAGGAACCGACATGTCGGGTACGTTGGGCACTGCGAGCATGAGTCGCTGCCACTCTTCCATCACGCTCTTCAATTTCTCCTCTGCTTCTGCCATACCCTCCTTCAGCTGCTTCATTGCCTCCAAAAGCTTGGCGCGCTCCTCGCCTTGGAGGCGAGGTAGCTCGTTGCTACGGCGTGTCTGCTCGAAACGTTTTGCATCGAGCTCCTGTCGTAGTGCTTTGCGTTCGTCGTCGACGACGAGCAGGCGGTCGATATCGACCGTGATGAGCTTCTTTGTGGCCCCGGCCTTCACTACGTCGGCGTTCTCCCGAATAAATTTAATATCAAGCATGTGTGAATAGTATACTGCACCGATGGACACTCGTGAACTCGCGCGTGAGGATTGGCCCCTTCAGCTACTGCAGATACCCGGCCCTCCAAGCAAGCTCTGGGTACGCGGCGCCATGCCGCCTGCAGGGCACAAGCTCCTTACAGTGGTGGGTAGCCGCGCTATCACTCGCTACGGGCAGGAGGTGTGCGAGAAGCTCATTACTGGTCTTGCGGGCTACCCTGTCTCTATCGTGAGCGGGCTCGCCCTCGGCGTAGACACCTGCGCACACAAAGCCGCGCTCGCCGCAGGGCTCCACACCCTTGCCCTTCCTGGCTCGGGCTTGGGCGACGACGTTATTTACCCTCGTAGTAACCGCGGCTTTGCGAAAGAGATTATAGAGAAAGGAGGCGGCCTCCTCTCAGAGTACCCACCCACTGAACTCTCACGCATTTACTACTTCCCTCAGCGCAATCGGCTCATGGTCGGCATTGCCGATGCGGTACTCTTGATCGAGGCGGGTCAGAAGTCCGGCACACTCATCACGGCTCGGCTCGCGAGCGAGTACAACCGCGAGCTCCTCTGCGTGCCCCACCGTATCGGTGACCCGCACGCTTTTGGTGGCCACCTCTTCGTGCGGCTTGGCGCCACGCTTGTCACCGAGCCGCTACATATTCTCGAGGCGCTCAGGATTGCGCCAAGAGAAACCACTCTGGGTATTGCGCCGACTGATCTAGAGGATACCGAATTGGGCGTTTGGAGCATGCTTGAAGAACCTCGGACTCGCGACGAGATCCTGCGAGGCACGAGAAGTGCAGCTGGCGAGGTGCTCACTGCTCTTGTCTCGCTCGAGCTCCGTGGACTTATTAAGGAAGAGTTCGGCGCGTGGCGCCGCGCCTGAGAGAGAGTTGGTCTACACAATCGCAAAAATGAAAATCTATTCCTGGAACATGTACATACGCAATAGCGACCCAGATCGCTCGTTCGATTTTGTATCGAAGTCAGACTTCGATATCCTGTGCTTGCAGGAGGTGCCAGAGTCGTTTGTGCAGCGACTATCCACTCTGCCGTATCACGTCGACGTGGCTAGCGAGATGGACGAGGTCTACTCACGCAAATCCACCAACCGACACTCAGTTATTTTGTCTCGCTATCCTATTATGAAGGCCGTGCACTTGTCATTACCAAATCGCGAAGACGTCCTTGCCGCGCGGGCAAAGCTGTTTGTGCATCTATTGATTGCGCTGGGGTTGTGGGGGCGAAGCTCTGGCAACAGGCATAGCCAGTATGTTGATCTTTCTACCCCGCACGGACCCGTACGAGTATTTAATTTGCACCTGCCGCTCGTCTCGCCCGCGTGGCGTGTCGAAGAATTTGAGCTCGCGCTCGCCGAACGCGAGCCAGGTCTGCCAACTATCGTCTGCGGTGACTTCAATATCCTCGAACACCCTTCGATAACACCCCTTTCATGGCTCTTGGGTGGCACGGTGAGTGATGCAGTCTATTATCGCCGCGAACGCATACAGATCGAAAAGCGATTCGTAGCACACGAACTGACGAACGCACTACGCGGCAGCGTGACGCATTCGTTCTCTCGTTCCCAGCTTGATCACATCCTTGTTTCGGACAACTTTACCATCAACAACGCAGAGGTTATTCCAGACCGGCACGGCTCCGATCACAACCCAGTGTATGCAGAGGTTATTGAAAAAGCATCGACAGCGTCGATGCTCCGTTTACCCCGCAGGGACGGTCAGGCTTGACCGTCCCTGCGGGCATTCTTCTCAGTCCACTCGGCGGGCGATGCTGTCGAGCTCAGCTCGAATTGCTGGAACCAGTCCTGCGACTCCCCCCTTACCCAAAAACCATTCCTTTGCCTCAGGGCGCTGCGACTCCAGATTCCTGAAGAACCCCTCAGCCATCTCGATCCCGACGGGAAGATGTGTGGGAGTACTCCCACGACTGATCATTTCATGCACGAGTCCCACACCCGTCAGGAGAATTGCTGCCTCGCCGATACTGTGCTCGTAGCCTGCCAGTAGAAGCTTCTCCCCAGAAGCCGCCAGTAATCGCCTCGCCATCGTCCCGGCACGGCCTGCCAGAAAGTCTGCCAGGGTGCAGACCGTCTCCTCTGGGTTGTTTTCCGCCTTCGCTGCCGGGAGTGTAGCGCCCGCAGCCCGCAAGGCCCGATATTTCTTGGATGCTCGTTCCCAGTTTCTCACACTCATATTTTTCACCTCTCCGACCGTGGTCGGGCATGTTGTGGACAAGACGTGTTCCCGGTGTGCATTATATAACGTATAGACGTATCGTGTCAATGTGCACGCACATTGCTTACTTGACCATATATAGGTATGTAGGTTATGTGTTAACAAACAGATGAACAAATTACTCATCGTCGAGTCGCCCACCAAGGCGCGCACCATAGGCAAGTACTTAGGCAAGGATTACACAGTCCTTGCCTCTGTTGGCCATGTGCGCGACTTGCCCAAGACCAACAAAGACGCGGTTGATATCGAGGGTGGGTTTATCCCGCGCTACGTCGTATCGCCTGACAAGCGCGACGTGATTGAGAAGATCAAGCATGCCGTCACCAAGGCCGATGAGATTTACCTCGCGACCGACCCCGACCGTGAGGGAGAGGCAATCGCCTGGCATATCAAGGAGGTTGCGGGTCTTAAGAAGCCGCAACGAGTGGTCTTTCACGAGATTACCAAAGAGGCAGTTGAGGAGGCGCTCGAGCATCCGCGCGCTATAGATGAGAACTTGCGCCAAGCGCAAGAGGCGCGGCGCGTGCTCGACCGCATCGTGGGCTACGACCTCTCGGGCCTGATATGGAAGAAGGTTCGGTACGGCCTCTCGGCAGGCCGCGTGCAGTCTCCTGCCCTGCGCATACTCGCTGAGCGCGAGCGCGAGATTAAGGCGTTTATCCCGGTGACCTATTTTGTACTCTCGGCGCTTTTCAAATCGAAGGCGGGAGATATTGCCACTACCTGCGCTGTAGAGCCAGACAACAAGGCAGAGGCGCACCGGATTGTGCGCGAGGGCGAGAAGGCGACGTGGACTATCGCGGGAGTCACTGAGAAAAGCGAAGAGCGTAATCCCCGCCCTCCCTTTACCACCTCGACTCTGCAGCAGACGGCGTCGACCCGCCTTGGCTTTGCCCCCTCGCGCACGATGCGTGCGGCGCAGAAGCTCTATGAAGCGGGCCACATTACCTACATGCGTACCGACTCCGTGAACCTCAGTTCCGAAGCCGTTGCCAAGATGGCAGCTGTAGTGGAGAAAGAGTTTGGAAAGGAGTACCTACAAGTACGCACCTACAAGACCACCAGCAAGAATGCGCAGGAAGCGCACGAGGCCGTCCGCCCATCGAACCCTTCTGCTACGCGCGCTGGTGCTACTCCCGATGAGACGGCACTCTACGAGCTTATCCGTACGCGCTCTCTCGCTTCGCAGATGGCGCCAGCCAGGATCATGCGCACCAACATTTCTGTGCAGGCAGACGCTGTTCTCCCACTCTTTAGTGCAAACGGCTCTCGCGTCCTCTTCCCCGGCTGGCTCGCGCTCGATACCAAGGCGCGCGGCGAAGATGTAGAGCTCCCTAAGGTTGAACAGGGAGAAAAGGTCGACCTCAAGTCGCTCGATGCTGAAGAGAAGCAGACCGAGCCACCAAACCGTTACACCGAGGCCGGGCTTATTAAAGAGCTCGAGAAGCGTGGCATCGGCCGCCCATCGACCTACGCCTCGATTATGAAAACCATTCAGGACCGCGGCTACGTCGAGAAGATGGGCCGAGCACTCAAGCCCACAGCTACCGGTATGGTGGTCTCGGGCTGGCTCGAAGAAAATTTTGCCGAGTATGTGAGCGACACCTTCACTGCTGAAATGGAGAACGAGCTCGATGAAATAGCCCGCGGCGAGCGTGGCTACACAGAGACGCTCAAGGCTTTCTACGGCCCATTTGAAAAGGCGGTGAAGGCTAAGGAGAGCATGCCTAAGGCCACCTCGCTCGGTGACGCTCCCGCGGAGTTTACCTGTTCGCTGTGTGGGAGCGTCATGGAGTTTAAGCTTGGGCGCGGTGGTATTTTCATGAGTTGTAAGCGCTACCCTGACTGTGTGGGTGCGCGCACCGAGGAAGGCGCAGAACTCAAGAGTGACGAGCCGATAGGCACGCACCCTGAGACAGGTTTGCCAATCTATATTAAGACTGGGCGCTTTGGACCGTATGTTGAGATGCCCCTTGAGCTCGCACCGGCTACAGAAGCAGCGCCTGCTGCCGAGGAGGAACCGAAGAAGACTAAGTCTGGAAAAGTAGCCAAAGCTAAGAAGCCAAAGAAGGCACCTAAGATTGCTGCTAAGCGCGCGAGTATTCCTGCCGGCACCGACTTGAGTGCAGTGACGCTCGCCGATGCAGTGAAGTACCTCTCTCTTCCGCGGGAGCTTGGCATGCACCCCGTCACGGGTAAGCCTGTGTTTGCCTCGACTGGACAGTTCGGCCCGTACGTGGGCTCTGATGGCGAATTTCGCTCTATTAAGAAAGTCGACCCGTACACGGTGACCTTTGAGGAGGCAATGGTATTTTTGAACACGCCCAAGCGTCCACCCAAAGGCGTTGAGATAGTCAAAGAAGTCGGCAAGCACCCAAAGACGGGCAAGTCGCTCGTACTCTATAAATCAAAGCAAGGCTTCTTCTTCAAAAAAGGCCTCCGCCGTATCTACCTCCCCGAGACCACTGACGTTGACGCAATGACTCCCGAAATCGCTGCTGACTATCTGAGGTAACGGTGTATAGTGGTCTTTATGACCACCGTTAAACAAATCATCGGTGAGATGACCTCCCCCAGCGCCGCCGATACGGCCCTCGTAGAGAAGGCCTACGACTACTCCAAGAAGGCCCATGAGGGCCAGTTGCGCTACTCGAACGACCCGTACTTTATACACCCAGCCGCTACGGCGAAGATCCTTGCGGAATACGGCATGGATTCCACCACCATAGCTGCGGGCCTGCTGCATGACGCGGTAGAGGACGCCCGCGTCTCACGCGAGGAGATGGAGAAGGAGTTCGGTAGCGAGTTACTTTTTATAGTTGACGGTGTAACGAAGCTCGGCAAGCACCGCTACCGCGGGAGTGAGCGCCATGCAGAGAGCTTGCGCCGTCTCCTCGTTGCCACTGCGAGCGACGTGCGTGTGCTTATCGTCAAGCTTGCTGACCGCTATCACAACATGGAGACACTGGAGCACGTGCCCGAGCACAAGCGCAGGCGCATCGCCCTTGAGACCATTGAGATATTTGCACCTATCGCCGACCGGCTCGGTATGGGCAAGATGAAGAGCGATCTCGAGGACCTTGCCTTCCCTTTCGTTGATCCAGACGCAGCCCATCACACCGCCGAGGTACGCAAACTCAAGACCAAGGAGACCGAGGAGGGACTCGTGCGCGTCCACAAGGCCCTCCAGCTTGAGCTGGTGAAGAAAGGCATCACCAACTTTCGAACCGATATTCGCATAAAAGGCCTGTGGAGTCTCCATCAGAAGTTGCGTCGCAAGAGTGACGACATCACGCGCATTCATGATATTGCGGCACTCCGCATCATCGTGCCTACGCTTGAGGATTGTTACGTCGCGCTGGGTGCTGTGCACGCCCACTACAAGCCTATCCCAGGCGAGTTTAAGGACTATATCTCGTTCCCTAAACCCAACGGCTATCAGTCTCTCCATACGACGGTGGTAACCTCCGAGGCCGGTATTGTCGAAGTGCAGATACGCACGGAGGAGATGCATCGCCGCGCACAGTTTGGTATTGCCTCTCACATGTCGTACAAACAGCTCGGCAAAGGAGTCGACAGGCTATCAAAAGAGGTGCAGAAGAGCCGCTTTGCCTCGCTCTCATTCTCGTGGGTGCGCTCGCTTATTCCCTCGCTCATGCGGGTATCGAAGGTGAACAGTCAGGAGACAAAGGGCGTGGCTAAACCGCCACCCTGGCTAGTAGAGCTCGCGGAGGCACACGTGGAGGTTGGCGGATCTGAGGAATTTGTGGAAGGGCTCAAGGAGGACTTCTTCTCACATCGTGTATTCGTCTTCACCCCAGAGGGCGACGCAGTCGACCTCCCTGCGGCCTCGACGCCCATAGACTTTGCCTACGCTATACACACCGACATTGGCAACCATCTTCAGGGCGCAAAGGTAAATGGTAAGATGGTCTCTTTTGAAACGCCACTCAGCAACGGCGATGTGGTAGAGATCTTACGCCGCGATTCCGCTAAACCGTCGGCCAAGTGGCTCGAACACGTTAAGACCTCTCTGGCACGTAAGCACATTCGACTCTCGCTTGGTATGACCGAGCCTGAGAAGGTTTCTCCGGCACGCCGCGCACGCACGAGCAGAAAAAGAACAGCTAAACAGTGAAGTTGGAGACAGAGTAGAGCTCGTCGTCGGTCGACTCCTCTGGTGCAGGGGCTGGCACAGGGTCCTCGTCGATAAGCTGGGTGGTGTTGGGATACATTGGTGCGGAGACGCTCGCCCCCTTCTCGTTGGCCTTCTCCTCCTCCGCGGCAAGCACAGATGCAAGGTGCGACAGCTCGTCGGGAGAAAAGAAGTCTATAGAGAGCCGTCCGCCTTCTGCATTGGTCTCGATAATAACGCGTGTGCCAAGCGTCTCGGTGAGCGTCTTCTCGATTTCCACCATCTCGGGTGTCTTTTTGTTATGCTTGCGCACGCGCTCCTGGGCAATGGAGCGCGCGATGCGCTCTGCAGCGCGTACCGAGAGCTTCTTGAGCATAATCTCGCGGAAGAGGGTTTCGCGTTGCTCTTTGTGATCATTGAGTGCAAGCAGTGTGCGGGCGTGACCCTCACTGATTTCCTTATTCACTATCGCCTGCTGCATCTCCTCTGGTAGCTGGAGAAGGCGAAGACTGTTGGAGACGTACTCACGGCTCTTGCCTATCTTGGCGGCGGTCTCAGCGTGCGAGATGCCAAATTGCTCGATGAGCTGCTGGAGCGCCTTTGCTCGATCAATCGCGTTCAAATCCTCTCGCTGCAAGTTCTCAATAATTGCCAGCTCGAGCTTGGTGAGGTT
Source organism: Minisyncoccota bacterium (assembly GCA_041674945.1). Taxonomy (GTDB): domain Bacteria; phylum Patescibacteriota; class Minisyncoccia; order Phycocordibacterales; family Phycocordibacteraceae; genus C7867-001. The sequence continues at coordinate 12,853 of JBAYUT010000004.1, forward strand.
GCTCTCGCCCGTGCGTATTACAACGGGTAGCTGCTTGAGGCCGGCCATCTTGCTCGCGCGCAAGCGCCGCTCACCGGCGATAAGCTCGTAGATGCTCTCGAGGCCGCCCTCAGGCTTCTCCACCTCGGTGCGTGTCACCACAAGCGGCTGCAGTACGCCGTACTGACGGATACTCTCAGAGAGCGACTTTAGGCCCTCCTCGGTAAACTCCTTGCGCGGCTGATACGGATTGGGTTGGATACGGTGGATGTCAATCCAATATACGGAGTCGTATTTCGTTGGGACGTAGGCCGAATCGTCTTGCATGCGCATAATTTTAGCATGCCGAGTGCTCTAGATACTACAATCAACAAGTGCCGGGAGAGAGAATCGAACTCTCATGACTCGCGTCGACGGGTTTTGAATCCGTTGCGTCTACCAATTCCGCCATCCCGGCCGTAGTGGCAGGATACCATCACCGTACATATTTTTCATCCGTCATTTTTCCCAGTCTTGCTTGAGTCATACTATCGTGCTATGGTATTTCTGGACCGAGCCAGCCACCTCAATGTCGGCCGTGCCGAACGATACATCATGCATGGCGAAGCGCCGTGCAAAGGAGCAATCGATCATGGAATCGTGGGATAAATTCTGCCGCACGGCAGAGAATACCCTCTTCTATCTCAACATGCAGTGCTACAGGTTTCTGTTCTGTGTCGCGGAAGCAGCGGCTTTGGGCGAAGCGAAGCAGTTGAAAAGCACAACGGACGAGCAGACGCACAACCTGCTCGAGGCACTGACAGGAATCGATGCGGAGCTCCACAAACCGAGTTCCGTGGTCCACGCGGATGGCCTCGTCGAGGTCATCAAATTCGTGAGGAAGCAGGACTTGAGCAAGGCGTCCGCCCGCGAGGACCTGCACGCGCTCCTACTCAAGCTGAACGTGTGGGGAACCCCGCAGCCTGCTGGGTAGCAGCGAGCGGCACGAGCCGCCCAAGCAGAAGAGATAGCCGCCTGGCGGACTCTTCGATCGGGCGGCTTCTCTTTTTTTATACCGAACTAGAGCTTCCCTACTAAGTCGAGTCCTGGCTCAAGGGTGTCATCTCCCGGCTCCCACGAGGCTGGACATACCTGGCCCTTGTGCGCCTCAACGTACTGCGCGGCCTGGAGCTTGCGGTACGTCTCTGCGGCCTTGCGCCCTATCGAGTTGTCGTTGACCTCCATGGAGCGGAGAACACCCGCGGGATCAATGATAAATGACCCGCGGAGCGAGAGTCCTTCGTCTGGTGTGAGCTCTGCCTCGCCGCCCTCTATGAGTGTACCGAACGCGTAGGAGAGTTTGCCTGATGGGTCGGCGGCCATAGGATAGGTAATCGCTCGTATGCCTTCTGAGGTATCGTGCCAGGCCTTGTGGGTGAAGACCGTGTCGGTAGAGACGGATATCACCTCCGCGTTAATCGCTTGGAACTTGGGGTATAGCTTGGCAAGCTCTTCGAGCTCCGTCGGGCAGATAAACGTAAAATCTGCGGGGTAGAAGACGAGCACCACCCACTTACCACGCAGTTTGGAGAGGCTCATGACCTTGATCTCTCCGCCCTGATACGCCTCAAACTCAAAATCGGGCACCGGCTCGCCCACCCTTACCTGGGTGCTGTAATCGCGAACAGGGTCGTGGAACTCGCCGCAGTGCTCGCAATAGTTGCTTTTGGTGTCTTTCATAGGCATTTTGATTAGGTTTCTTCTATGATACCATCGCGCGTAATGGCCGCAAAATTAAGGATCCTCTGTATAGCTGGGCCGACTGCGTCTGGAAAGTCTGCGCGAGCGGTGACAGAGGCGTTAGCCCAAAAGGGCGAAGTGGTCTCGGTAGACTCACGCCAAGTCTATCGCGGGCTCAATATTGGTACCGAGAAGATCACGACGGAGGAGATGTGCGGTGTGCCCCACCACCTTATCGATATTCGCGAGGTGCGTGAGACCTATTCTGCGGGCGACTTCGTAACGGACGCGACGCGCCTGATTAGCGAGATAACTGAGCGTGGCAAGCTCCCTATTCTTGTCGGCGGCTCGCACTTCTATTTTGACGCACTCCTGCGCGGCCTACCCACGGGTGTCGACGCAAATCCGCAACTACGTGCAGTACTTGATGCACTCCCCACAGAAGAGCTGTATGCGCAGGTCGCCGCCAGGGACTCGCGACGAGCGCAAGGACTTGACCCCCACAACCGCAGACGCCTCATCCGCGCACTCGAGATAATCGCCACGCGCGGGTTTGTGCCCGAGCGCTCGGCAGCCGAGTCGCCTTACCAGGTAGAATGGCTTGTTATTGATCCCCCTCGTGAGGAGTTGCGACCACGTATCGACGCTCGCCTTGCCCGCGCCTTTGACCAGGGGCTTACAGAAGAAGTGCGTCGCGTCCGAGAGGAGGTGGGAGACGCACGCCTCGACGAACTCGGCCTTGAGTACAAAATTGTTGGAGAGTATGTACGCAATGAGCGTACGTTCGAGTCGCTCCTGCCTGCCCTCTCTGCGAAGCTCTGGCACTATGCGCGGCGACAGAAGGCGTGGCTGCGCAAACTCCGTAGCGAGGAGACTATTTCGGCAGAGTCGTAGCGCCCGCGCAGAAGCTGAAGCCCAGACTTTTGCTCGCATACACCTGGTTAACTCGCCACGGCACGCTCAGCGTGTATTTCAATCTGCATAGCTCGCCCGATGACAGACCGAGGCGGGTCATCAGCTCGCGCTCTGCGCTCTCTCGTACAGCCGCCAGCGGTTCCTGCAAGAGCGAGATGGTAAAGAACTGTGATTCGCGAGCGTACGCGATTGTGTACGGAGGATTGTCGGTGACGGAGGGGTCACTAACGCCCTGGTAGAGGTGATACCCGAGATAGTAATAGCCTGCGTTGATCGGATCCTGTACCACTGTCGGGTCGCTGAGGAAATCTTTGACGATCACCGCCTCCCCGTCTGCTCCACCGAGGGTCAGAGGACGAGTATCCCCATCGACCAGAACGGGAGTACTTGTACCTTGAGAAGACTGGCCGGCAACAGGCAGCGTGACCGCTGGATTGGGTGTCGCGGGCTCATCCAACGGAGGGCGACTCATCCAGAAGGCGGCTGTGAGTAGCCCGGCAACGGTCACTGCGCCCACGCTTGTAAGAATAATTTTCGTCATAGATTGTTAGATTATCCGCCCCCGTACTGCTGTACACAGGCGGCAGAATGTTGATTGTCTGAATAACCTCCCGCCGACTTAGGCAGCCACGGCTTGTAGCCAGACTGCCTGTATAAGTTGTAGGCAGATTCAGCATTACAGGCGTAGTCGCTCGCTGCTTGTATGCAGGGCTGACAGGCAGCGGTCCTGAGTGCAGCACCGTTGTTGCCCTTGCACATGCTACGGCAGTTCAAGGTCGGGTTGCTGCCGTTGTACTTGGCACAGCTTGGCCCACTCAGCGTGTTTACCGTTATGACTATCTGGAACGCGCCGCACGCGCTCACGCTATTGCAGCCAGCGGCGCTACCGCTGTTCTCCGTCATGGCAATACAGGACATAACGTTGGCCTGTGTGGGCGAAAACCCCGCCTTCTGAAGAGCTGCCGGGTTACAGACGGGGTTGCTATCGGAGCAGAGCGCTGCCGTCTTGCCGTCGACATATACGCCTCGATCGTCGGGTGTCGCGCCGGTGGTATCAAACCCGCTCGCGTTCTGCCTAAGACTGGACGCAACCTTCAAGCACGCACCCGCGCCCGAATTCCCCGTAATCAACTCCGACCACGTCTGGCCGGCAAGGTCAAGGTCCGTGGGGTGATACAAGACAGCCATGAGGGCATCGACGATCATCCACCCCGCGAGAGCGATAACAATACCCAGGATAGTGTTTAGTGAGGACCTTCTTGGCATCGGCCTTGGCGCCTGGGTTGAAAGCGTTGGCGACAAGGAGGAAACCAGAGTATGCAATCATGACGGGAGCGACGAAGACAATGGCGAGGGTGATTGAGAAACTGATGATGTTGTTGATGACCACCATCACGAGGTACCAGTTCCCCGCACACAGTTGCTGAGCGGGCGGAATGATGGGTTCGAAGAAGGGTATCGCGGCGTGCGCAGCTCCTGGCAACGCCAGAATGCCCGCCAGAAGCAGAAGCACGAGAGGGCCTACAGTGCGCATGTCCTAAACACGGTAATGTCCCAGTGGCTCGATTCCTGCACGTACTCATTCCCACACGAGTCCTTACGAATAGGTCCTCCAGAATCGCCACCGCGCTGACCAGTAAGCTCAAGTCGCTGGAGGAAGGCGTTGAGGGTTCCATTCAGCCCGAGGTCGACCTTGTATCCGAGACCGTGCGAGTGCGCGCCAGATGCGTGACCGGCTTCTGACCCGCCGGTTACGATGACCGTGCATCCGCCGCACGCTCGCTTGATACTGATTACCTGATCGACGGTGGACGGGAGCATTCCTCCCACATTCGTACAGCCCCCCGTAACGCCGTTGGCGTTGTAGGGACTACATGCCGTAGGCCGATTTACCTGCACGCCTGCGCTCGCGAGCTGTTGTCGCACTGCGGTCTCGCTTGCGGGCGCTTGGCTCGGCGGAATAACCGTAACAACACCCGTCGCGGACTCGCCTACGACATTTGCTCCGTTAGAAGCCTGACGCAAAATGGAGGCAGCGGGGATACAGACCGGGATGCTTCCTCCCGTAATCAACTCCGACCACGTCTTGCCGGCAAGGCCAAGGTCCGTGGGGTGATACAAGACAGCCATGAGGGCATCGACAATCATCCACCCCGCGAGAGCGATAACAATACCCAGGATAGTGTTGGTGAGGATCTTCTTGGCATCGGCCTTGGCGCCTGGGTTGAAGGCGTTGGTAACGAGGAGGAAGCCCGAGTATGCAATCATGACGGGAGCGACGAAGACGATAGCGAGGGTGATGGAGAGCGTGATGACATTATTGATTGTCATGATGACCGCAGACCAGCTGAGTGGGCACAGGTTCCACCCGTCCTCAAGAATCGGACCGAAGTCCGGGATCGACCGCGCACGAGTCACCATTGGCACAAGTAAAATACTGCCTATAAAAATACTTTTGAGGAGCCCGCGGGGACGCATGAGTACATCATACCCTGCCTGACAGTCGCTGTAGTCGCTTTCCCCACTGCTCGGGGTCTGCTACGCTGTAGAGACGGGTTCGTATCAGCTACACACTGATATGCACCCCTCGCACGGCAACAACAAACGATGGGGCCCCTTGTTCGTTGGGCCTCACTCAGGGTTCATAGGCTCAATGGTAAACCGCCGGTCTCCAAAACCGGTTTTGCAGGTTCGAATCCTGCTGGACCCGCCAATCGTTATGCAGGGATACGATTCTTGGAGAACGAGATTTCGAACCGTTCGTTTTGCACCACCCACTTATAGAGCGCTGGGCTGAGGAGAGTAGCGAAGAGCACGGTGCCGGTGAGGTGCATAAGGGTAAAGGGGATCTGCCCCACAAGAGCGACCATAAATGCCTGCTGCATAAAGACAGGGCCAATAACAAGCCCGGTGACTGCGTCGTACGCGAGCGTACCAGCAATGCCAAAGGTGAGGAAGTTGCGGACCGAAGCAGCACGGCTCTTGAAGTAGAAGTGTGCGGCAGGGCCGAGCGCGCCATATGCAAGCGCCGTAACCAGCGTCCATACCCCCCAGCCACTCGTTACCGCGTCAAAGAGCACGATACCCAAGAAGCCAAAGAGGAAACTCTCTAGAGCGCCATAACGCTTTGAAAACGGCATAATGGTTGCGAGCATCGGCTCCACGTTGGGTGGACGAAACGGCATGAGACGAAAGGCGAAGATAGTGCACCATCCAAGGAGTAATTTGAGCCACCCTGTTTCTAATTCAATTTTCATATCGTGAGTATACTACAGCCAATAAGTAAAGAATCCGACAACTGCATGCCACAGCCGAGCAAAGAACCCTTTCGGCAGAACACTCTCCGCGGCCACGGGCACCTCGGCGACCGGCAGCGGCGCCACCACCGGAGTTACTTGATTCACCGCAAGCGGCCTAGTCCTTGCAGGTGCAACTACTGATGCTATTTGCACGACTTCGGCTGCCACCGTAGTTGTGGCGACAACAGGCGTAGTAGTTGCGCTCGCGGCGGCCTCCAGTGTTGATGACGCAGCGCCAAGAACCGCCCCGGCGGGAGTGCCTGCCGATGCGGCAGGCTTGTCAAAAGAATGCAGGATCTCCGACCAGGTCTTGCCCAGCGCGCCTGGGACAGCGTATGTCGTCGCCCATACGCGGTTCTGCTCGCTCGCAGAGACTGGCTCAATCCCTCCATCGTCCTGCTGGAGGCTGGCAAGGTAGTCGACACCGGTGCGACCTCCTAGTGCCCATGCGCTCGTCTGCTCTCCTAACGCAGCAGCAGCCTGTAGAGCCCAACTGGTACTGAAGCTATTAGAAAATCCACCATCAGGTTGTTGATGCGCGCGCAAATAGCTTTTTGCTTGTGACAGCGCGTCAGAAACACCGGGGAGAGAGTCGACCTCAGCGAGTGCCTGCACTGCCGCTGCAGTCATGTCGACACTAGCGTCCCACGAGCCATCCGCTCCCTGCTCGGAGAGGATAAAAGCCACAGTCTTTTTAATAATGGCGTCGCGATCGCTATATCCAGCATGAAGAAGTGGTATGAGTGCGAATATGTCGTCGTTATCGAGGTTGGCATCGCCAATCTGCGTACCGTCAAACTTTGCTACGATTGGGGAAATGTAGTCGATGGCGGTGCCTGTGTACGGATTAATACCAGACGCCATGAGCGCCATGGCGTGCCGTTCATAGTCGGTCACGCTTGCAAGTGCGGGTGCAGCACGCAAGTAGTCGCGAAGAGCCGCGTTGCCCATCTCACCTGCCGCGAGCGCAATCGCGGCCCAGTCAGAGAGGAATAGCGAGCCATACGAGCCGTCGCTGCGTTGCTTTGACAGAAGGTAGCTGAGAGCGCGTGGCACGCTAAAGGTTGCCTGCACAGTAGCGCTCGCTCCCCCGCTGCCACCGCCTCCACCGCCACCGCCAGCGACGCTGCCGGTATCCACGGCCGGCGTTGTGGTAGCCGTCGTAGACGCCACGGCGGCCGCAGGTTCGGGCTCCAGCACAAGAGTTGCGGCTATAAAGCCACTCTTTGACGCACTAACGAGAAGCGTGTCTGTCGACGCCGGCACGAACTCCACCGTACCATCGGCACCGGTCTGCTGGTGAGTGTCAACTATGGTGACGTCAGCGTCGACCGAGGGATTCCAGACACCGTTAAAGCCAGCGTCAAAACCAAACTCCTCTACTTTTAAGGTCGTGGTGGCCCCCACCGTCGTGCTATCGGGAGCCGCAATCCGTAGCGGCAGGACACCGAGAGCCACAATCAGAGACTCGTCAGACACGACCTCGTGCTTGTTGAGCGCAACCTGGCCATACGTAAAGTCACTCCACCAGCCCCAGTACAGATTGTTGGCGAAATCTTGAGATACGCCTCCTGCTGCGCTCAGAAACCAATCGTCGCCACCAAAGTTTGACCACTCTGGCGCAAGCCCCGCCTGCTCGAGCGCGCACTTGGCGCTCACTGTCGTTGTGGCTGGATTGTCAGTCACGGGACATGCCGTTACGGCTAGCGTTTGCGCATACAGAGTGGCGCTCGGGCCTTCCACGCGTAGATGAACTGACGTGTCGGCAAACACATAAGTGGGCGCAAGTGCAATAAGTACTATAAGAGACAGGTTCTTCATAATCGGGTAATTACTCTTTGTTCCTAAATCGCCATTCCACCACATCGCCCGGACTCAGTACCACCCATGAGGCTCCCTCGGTAGAGGAGGCGCCATTGACGTAAAAGACCCAATATTTGCCTCCAGCGTTTGGCACACCATTTATCGAATCGATAAAATACCCAAGCCCTGGGAAGCTGCGCCCCGTAAACATAAGTTTCCTGTCCGAAACAAGTCCCTGCATCGCATCAATGACGGTGTCGCCGGTCAGTATACCGACCTTGTGCGTGGTGGTGCCGATCACGAGACTCACGTACCCATCAATGGCGCGCACACCCTCGTGAGTATCCAAAATAATCGACTCAGATGCGACGAGCTCACGCAGCGTGCTGGTCGCTGCGCTGTCGGTTGCGACAGACTGCTCCGGTATGGCCACTGACGCTGGTGTTTGTTGCTGCACGTACATCAGTCCAACAAGAAGCGTCATTGCGACGATGACACCCAGGACAATTTCTTTAATAGTCATAGATATAAAATGAAAACTCTCTGCCCCGAAGCAGAGATCCTGTAGTCGTCGTGCCAGCGTGGCAAAAAACGCGGAGTCCTGCTCGGGAGAATAAGTGTCGATGATAATCGGACTCACCCTTGCAGGCATTACCGTTGCGGCACAGTGCAGGAATCCCACCTGACTTCCTATTCGCTTGCGCGAACCCGACTTTTCAGTCGGCAATCAACTCCCCTAGTGTACGCGCTCTGCCGTACGGCGCAAGTCGTGGACCCCGCGGGCATTTCTATAAGCTAAAACCGCCTTGCGGCGGTTGTAGAGAGCGACTATTTCTTCGCCTCCTTAAAGAGGACGTTCTTACGCAGGACCGGGTCAAACTTAGTAAGCTCAATCTTGCGCTGGACTGCCTTCTTGTTCTTGCGGGTCCAGATGACATGCTCCGACTTCGTCGATTTGAGCTTGATGATGCGGTCTTGTGACATACAGAAAATGTAGCAGAAGAGCCGCTGTTAGGCAACCGTCGCAGCCGCTCGAGACTGCTTCTGCGCCTTTTTTTTCACCTCGAAGTGCGGCTCACCATTCCTGATGGACACCAGCACCTGCCCGCCTTCCATGAGCCCTTGCGCCACCATAAGCGAGGCCAGTGGCGTGAGTATTTTGTCCTGTATGGTGCGGCGGAGCGGCCGAGCACCGTACTGAGGGTTGTACCCCTTCTCAGCGAGCCACGTGTGAACCGCAGGTTCGAGCGTCAGCGTGATGCGCTTGTGCGCAAGGCGCTTCATGACCTCCTCTATTTGCGTGTCGACAATGCGCGCAAGCGCCTCTTTCGCAAGCACGTCGAAGATAATGATGTCGTCAAGACGGTTCAGGAACTCAGGACGGAAATGCTCCTTAAGTGCATCCATAACCTTCTCCTTGGTTTCCTCGTAGCGGCTCGCTTCGGTGGCATCGGCCTTGCCGAAGCCTATGTGTGCAAGGCGATCGATAAACTCGCCGCCAATATTGCTCGTGAGCACGATAATCGTATTTTTGAAGTTCACCTTGCGGCCCTTCCCGTCGGTCAAGTGGCCAGAATCGAGCACCTGGAGCAAGATATTGAAGACCTCTGGATGCGCCTTCTCTATTTCATCGAAGAGCACGACTGCGTATGGGCGGTGGCGAATACGTTCCGTGAGCGTTCCTGACTCCTCGTACCCCACGTACCCTGGTGGCGCGCCAATAAGCTTGGCTACAGAGTGCTTCTCCATAAATTCGCTCATATCTACCCGTACGAGCGCCTCCGTATCGTTAAACATAAACTCCGCCAGCTTGCGTGACAGCTCGGTCTTGCCGACACCCGTTGGCCCCAGGAAGAGGAACGAACCTATAGGGCGGTTCGGGTCGCTAATACCCACCCGAGAGCGCTTCACCGCGTCGGTCACCTTCCTCACCGCTCCGTCCTGACCGATAATCGCTGACGTAAGCGACTCCTCCATGCGCGCGAGTTTTGCCGATTCCTCCTCAATCATCCGCGCCACGGGAATGCCGGTCCAACGCGAGACGACCGCCGCGATATCTTGCTCAGCTACTTCCTCGTTGAGCACTCGACGTGACTTCTGCAGGGTCTTCAGGCGCTTCAGCTTGGTCTCCAGGTCCTTCTGTATCTGCGGGACTCGCCCATAGCGAATCTCGGCAACAGTCCCGAGGTCTGCGTTCATCTCCGCATTGTCTGCTTGCACCTTAAGCGACTCGAGCTCCGTCTTCGCAGCGCGGATACCTTCGAGCACCTCCTTCTCGTTCTTCCACTTGAGCTCAAGTTCACTCGTCTTCTCTTTCAAGTCTGCAACTTCTGCATCGATTACTTTAATGCGCTCTCGTATCTCCTTGGCATGCTCGCCGTCGAGATCCTTCTGAAGGGCCTGACGCTCAATCTCGAGCCGACGGATCTTGCGGTCGGTCTCTTCGAGCAGTGGCGGCTTGTTCTCGAGAGCAATGCGTAGACCACTCGCCGCCTCATCGATAAGATCAATCGCCTTGTCCGGCAGGTAGCGGTCACTAATGTAACGTGCGGAGAGCTCTACTGCCGCCACAATGGCCCCGTCGGTGATACGCACACCGTGGAAGAGCTCGTACTTGTCGCGCAGCCCGCGCAGGATAGCTATGCCGTCCTCAATCGTTGGTTCTGACACAAACACGGATTGGAATCGACGCGTCAACGCTGCATCTTTCTCGATGTACTTCTGATACTCCTTCAATGTTGTGGCGCCAATAACGCGTATCTCGCCGCGCGAGAGCGCTGGTTTAAGCATGTTAGAGGCATCAAGCGACCCTTCGGCCCCACCTGCGCCGACAAGTGTGTGCAGCTCGTCAATAAACAGAATGACTTTGCCATCGGCACGCTCCACCTCCTTCATGACGCTCTTCATGCGCTCCTCAAATTCGCCCCGGTACTTGGTGCCTGCAATCATGAGACCGAGGTCGAGCGACAGAAGCTCCTTGCTCTTGAGCGACTCCGGCACGTCTCCCGTTGCCATGCGCGCGGCCAGACCTTCAGCGATAGCTGTCTTTCCGACGCCCGCCTCTCCTATAAGAATAGGGTTATTCTTGGTGCGCCGAGCAAGAATCTGTATCACCCGATTAATCTCCGTGTCTCGACCAATGACTGGGTCGAGTTTATTCTCCGCCGCCATCTTGGTCAGATTGCGTGAGTACTTCGCAAGCGCGCGAAATCGCTTTGGGCTCTCCACTTGGCCATCCTTGGCGTTCTTGAGCTCCTTAAGTATCGCCACCGCTGCATTCTGGCTAATACCAAACCGCGAGAGAATATCCGCGGCAGAGCCGGGGTGCTCGATAATAGAAAGGAACAGATGCTCGGTGCCGACAAACGTTTCGTTCATGCGTGCGGCAATCTTGCCCGAGGCCTCAAGTGCCTGTGCGAGATCGGGCGTGAGATATATCTGGTACGAAGGAGACAACACCGAGGCGGACTCTGGCGCCTCAAGGTGCTCGAGCGTCGCATCGGCAAGCATGATGGTATCTATCTCCATACGATCAAGTATCGAGAACACCAACGACTCCTCCTGAAGTACAAGCGCCGCGAGTAGGTGCAGCGAGGAGACGTGGTTCTGGCCGCGCTCAATAGCGAGCTCATGCGCTCGTCGCACTGCTTCCTTTGCTTTGCTCGTGAAGTTGTTAAAGGGAGGCATATGCTTGGAGGTTACGGAGTGGCTGGCGCTGGCTTGAGTAGTCCGGCAACGACGCCAGCACTGATGAGCGTACCAGGAGTCTGTCCAGAGATGCCGATGAGATTACCGGCAAGGTCGACGGCGGCGTTACCGGCTCCAAGATCAGGGAGCGTGGTACGTATACCCGCCTCACTGACGCGCGAGACAATACCGGTTGCTGCGGCTCCGTCGTTGCCAACCGCAAGCACCGTCTGACCGAGCTTAAGGTCTTTCGCGGCAATAAGCACCATAGGCGACACCTTGGGGAGCGTCGCTGAATCTGAAAAACCATAGATCATAAGCCCGCTACCCGTGTGTGAGAGAGAGGCGGGCGCGACCGTGCCATTGGCAAACTCGACCAGTACCTCCTTCAGGGGGTTCTCTCGCGCGGAGGTGACAATAGCCTTTGCGCTCGGCAGATAGGTACCCAGAGCAACTGCCGGGCTCGTTGTGCCTGTTTTCGCGTCAAAAATGCCCACGGTACGCGCCACATCTGCTGCGATCGCTGCAGTTACTAGATCTTGATTCGAGGGCGCTGGCGAGGAAGTAATGCCTGCAGGGACCACGCGCGTCACGGTCTCTACAGTGTGATCAACCACGCGATTAATGGTCTGCGTGACGACCGCAGGAGCCTGGTCCAGGAGCGACACCGTAAGGATGCCCGTCGCGACCGACATGATGAAGTTGATGAGCAGCGTGAGTAAAATGAGCTGAGCTTTTGATAGTTCTTCAATATCCATGGTTCTATGATGCTACCCGCTGACCTCGCTGTCAATTGCGCTACTCTGTGGGCGCGGACGCGCTCGTGCCGCGTCCGCCCACGTAGACAGAGTCTTCGCTTTTGAGCAGATCAAAGAGGGTGCGCATCACGTTTACGGCCTGAGACCCAGCACCCTCCGGACCACGCTCGAGCACAACCGCGAAGGCGTACTGAGGCTCCTCGTACGGAAAGAACCCCACCACCCATGAGTTATCGTACTGGTTGCGGGTACCCGTCTGCGCTGTGCCCGTCTTAGCGGCAACGGTGAGATACGGCACGTTCAACGCCTGTGCGAGCGCGCTGGTGACAGTCTGTCGCATGCCGGCACGCACGGTCACCAGCGCATCTGTGCTCACCGGGACGGACGTCGACACCGGTGGGATACCCGCACGAATGGTCGGGGTCAGGAGTGTGCCACCATTTGCAATAGCCGCCGTCGCACGTGCCATTTGCATCGGCGTCACTTGCGTCCCGTATTGGCCGATAGAGGTAAAGTAGGTATCTCCGAGATACCAGGCCTCTTTAAATGTCGCCCGCTTCCACTCAGGAGAGGGCACAACACCACGCGCCTCGGATGGCAGATCAATGCCCGTCGGACTCCCAAGACCAAACTGGTAGTACCAGTAGTCGAGGCGCTCAATGCCGAGACCTTTCCGGTCGCCGAATCCACCTCCTACCGTGTAGAAGAAAATGTCAGATGACCACGCAATTGCCTTCTCCACATCCACAATGCCAAGCGGTTTCCAGCCATTGTAGTAATAATTCTTGCCTGGCTTGTAGGGGTCAGGGACGACGAGCCTTCCTGGGTCATTGATAAGCGTCTGTGGCGTGATGAGACCATCGGTAAGCGCGCCGGCCGCTACAATGGGCTTGACCACCGAGCCGGGAGCGTACACGCCCTGGACCGCATGGTCGAGGAACGGATGCCCCTGACTGGTGTTGTAGCCAGCAATCGTAGACGCCGGTGCACCATTGCTCATAACGTTCGGATCGTAGCTCGGGTACGAGACGATAGCGTGCACTTCTCCCGTATGCACGTCCATGATCACGCCCGCTCCCGCAATAAAACCCGTCTTATCCGCAATGGTTGAAATTGCCTTCGCCAGACTTCGCTCAAGCGTCGCGTCCACTGAGAGCACCAACGTCCGACCCTCTTTTGCCGGCACAATCATCCCCGAGGAACGCACTTCTCCCCGAGCATCTTTCTCAACGAGAATGCGGCCATTCTCGCCACTGAGCTGTTCGTTATACATAGCCTCAAGGCCAGCGACACCTGTAATATTCGTATCGTAATAGTTTCCACTCTTGTCCTTTTTTGGGTAGGAGACGTAGCCGATGATCTGTCCCATCTCGGGCATCAAATACTTTCGCCCAGTGCCGGTGCCTTTTTTTGCGTCAACGTTCTCGACGAGCACGACCCCATTGCGGTCAGTAATGATTCCGCGTGGCGCAAAAAGAGCCGTTGGCTCAAGACTGTTCTGTGCACTCTGCGCCGCAAACGCCGCTCCCTGTACCACCTGCAGATAACCAGCGCGAATCGCGAGGGTGCTGACGATGGCCACCAGGACCACGGTGACGGAGAGGAAGGTTGTTGGAGCAAGTGGCTGCTCAATACGGCCCTCAAAGCGTGCCCGGTCAAACAACGGATTGTTTGACGCGTCGAGAAATATCTCGTCAGGATCAACTTCCTGATTCGTCGATCGCCGGCGTCGCCACCACATACTCTACATACTACGTGCTCGCACACGACTGTGCACGACGCTCGCCACAAGAGAGATGAGCGCCCCGCCTATCGTGAAACGCGGCAGGAGCCCTGTTTGTGGCGCGTAGTACAGCACATCCAACAGGAGACCAGCGGCCAAGGGGACGAAGGGCTCTACCACTGCGGCGCCAAGCGCGCAAAGCACGGTTACCTGCCAAGGCAGGAACACGACTGAAAGAAACGTGACCACGGTTACCGCCGGACGTGTCATTGCGGAGTCGAGCTCGCCACGAGGAAATCAGCGGAGCCGCGTATCCCAGTCGCACGCAGAGCAACCGAGCCCACGGAAAACGGATTGCTCAGAGGTCTGACACGCAATGTTACGGCAGGTGAGGAAGGGTCATCGTCCACGCGCCCCACAACACCAAGCGGGAGCATCCCTGGGCCCGGTACGTACACAACATCGCCCACGACAATATTTGCCGCTCGCGATAGCGAGATGTGCAGCGCACCTCCTCCGGCACCGATGATTGTCACCGGCACGCTCTCACGCCCAACCCATCCAGCAGTGCGCCTGTTTGGAGAGGAGAAGAGCACCACACGCGAGAAGTCATCGGACACCTGCGCCACGACGCCGAGCGGGGCGCCACTCGGGGCAAACGCCTCCATGCCCACCGCGACGCCATCACGACTTCCCCGCGCGAGTGTGAGCACGTCGTACGGGCTTTCGGGTGGCCGGGCAACAACATCGGCACGCAAGTCACCCTGGCCTTTCACTCGGAGCCCTTCAGCGTTATCTGGCGAGAGCTGTTCAACTTTCTGAGCTAGCAGTGCGTTCATCGCCACGAGAGACTCGTTTTCCTTACGTAGCGCATCATTCTCGGCAGCAACGCCTGCCGCATGACCAAAAGAGCTCAGGAAGGTGTGGTTTGCGCCGGCGACTGCATCGCCCACGCGGAAAAGCGGCGCGGTCATATGCCAGAAGAAATCAGGCGTGACCAAGCGGACCCCCAGCAATGCGACCGCGAGCAAGAGCCCTCGTGCGCCCCACGAGAGCTCGGTAAGGGTAAAGAGCGCATTACGCCTCGCCAAGTATGTCTTCTTCATCGATAAAAAAGTCCGCGTACGGGCCCGGATTCTCTGTGATAATACCGGCACCGCGCACCACGGTCGTGAGCGGTTCCGGGGCGACCCGTATGGGCACCCCAAGCATCTTCGCCAGCACCTCAGGCAGGCCACGCAGGAGCGCGCCGCCCCCGAAGACGGTGACCCCACGTTCAAGCACGTCCGAGAGCAGCTCGGGCGGCGTAACCTCGATGACGTCCTTCATTGCGTCCATAAGCGCATCGAGCGAGGGGACCAGCGCCTCGCGCACATTGCTGTCGGTGAGAGTGATTTCGCGGGGAAGACCTGTGGCGAAATCGCGGCCACGCACGGTCTTCGACAGCCCCTCAGCAAGCGGGGTCACTGCCCCAATGGAGATCTTGATATCCTCTGCCGTACGCTCGCCTATACCCAGTTTAAACTCGTTACGCACATAGTCGATGATGTTGTCATTGAAGCGGTCACCCGCCACCTGCGAGCTCTTCGAGGCCACGGCGCCGTTGAGCGCTATCACGGCAATATCGGTTGTGCCCCCGCCAATATCGAGCACCATAGTACCGACCGCCTCTGCCACAGGCAGCTTGGCGCCCACGGCGCCTGCTACCGGTTCCTCCACAATAAAGGCCTCGCGCGCACCCGCATTCTTGGCCGCGTCGCGCACTGCTCGGCTTTGCACGTTAGTCACACCGGTCGGGACGCCTATCACCACGCGTGGACCGAAAAGTCGTGCCTTACCGCCCTGCGCCTTGTTAATAAAATACGTCAGCAACTCTTCTGTCACCTCAAAGTCTGAGATAACCCCGTGCGAGAGCGGACGCACCACGCGTATGTGCTGTGGCGTCTTGCCGAGCATGGTCTTGGCCACTGCCCCCACTGCCACAACCTGATTAGTCTTCTCGTTGATGGCGACGACTGACGGCTCGTTAATAACAATGCCGCGCCCACGCACATACACAAGCGTGTGAGAGGTGCCAAGGTCTATCGCAATATCACTGCTGAAGAGTGAGTTCTTGGAAAAGCGTGGCATACACCTAGTGAAGCAGCGCGGCGCGTGGCACCTTGCTCACCGCACCCGACTTGCGGTCGACCACTTCGAACACGTCGGTTGCCACAGCCTCACGACCCACCACGACACGCTTTGTGATACCGAGCAGGTCGCTCTCGGCAAACTTCTGCCCCGCGGACATGTCGCGGTCGTCGTAGAGCACTTCGACCCCGTTCTTCACCATGTCGTCGTAGAGCTCGTCGGCGGCGACGCTGATGTCATCGCCCGCCTTTCCGAGTGATACCAAATGGTAGGCAAAGGGTGACACGCTCTCAGGCCACACGAGCCCCTTCTCATCAGAAAGAAGCTCGACAATAGCTCCCATAAGTCGTCCGACGCCAATACCATACGCTCCTAGCACGGCATCATGCGTTTTGCCCTCAGCGTCAACGTACGTGAGCCCAAGCTCCTTGGTGTATCTTGTTCCGTACTTAAAAATATTGCCCACCTCAATTGACTTTGCCTCACGCAATTTTTCGCGGCTGGTGCCCAGCGAGGCCAACACTTCGTCCTGCATGACTTCATCATTTACCGCTATGTTTTTCTCGTCATCAATGTAAATACGATCCTCTCCGGCATCACAAATCGTCTGGAATTCATGACTGTACTTGGAAAACATGCCTCCCGAAGCGAAGGTGAGGAACGTTTGCTCTCCTATGCCAGTGCGCTTGTATACATTCTTGTACGCAGTGATTGCCTTTTCATAAAACGCGTCCAGTCCGGCTTGGTCTCTATCAAACGAATACATGTCCTTCATAAGAAACTCCCGTCCTCGCATAATTCCCGATTTTGCACGCGTCTCATTGCGAAACTTTGTCTGGAACTGGTAGGTGACCCGTGGCAAATCGCGGTATGACGCAACGTGATCCTTCATCATACGGACCATTGGCTCTTCGTGTGTACAGCCGAGACCAAGCTGCGTGCCACTCTTCAGCTCCGTGCGAAACCACACATCCACCTTTTCATCGCTCCAGCGGTCAGTTGCCTTCCAGATTTCTGGGTCTTGTAGTGCCGACATTGAGACCTCCTGCCCACCGATCGCATCCATCTCTTCAGCAATGATTGCACGAATCTTCTCTAGCACGCGCAAACCTAGGGGCAAGTAGTCGTACACTCCCGCCATCTCCTTATGGATATACCCAGCACGTACGAGCAGCTGCGCGTTCTTCGCCACCTCGTCTGAAGGCGCGTCTCGGCGGGTCTTGGTGAAGAGCTTCGATTGCCGCATGTTCTAGGTAGTATACGCCCAGCCTGCCCAGGCAGCAAAAGGTTGTGGGTCGACGCGCGGTGCGCGTCGACCCACTCGAGAGAGGCCTAGTCCCCGTTCAGTTGCCGTACTTGTTGATGATGAAAACCTCCGAACTCTCCGTTCCAGCCTCCCGTATGAACTTGACCGCCAATGCGATCTTGTTGTCCTCGTTGAGCATCTGCCAGTAGTCGTAAGCGACGCGCTCGATGTCGCCGTCGACACCGCGGATCGGCATGAAAAACGGCAGCCCCGCGAACGCCGGCAGTGGATTCCCATCGCCCTGGTACGTGGTGATGCAGTAGCCGAGACCAGGATCAATCTCATCGTACTCCCACATCGAGCGTTCGCACTTCCCGTTCGAGGCCGACCGCCTCAGGATGCCGAGGCCGGCGACACAGCGGTTGAATCGTCGATCGCGCGTGCAGTACCCCTGAATCCGCGGCGTAAAGTTCCCGCTCTTGGACGAGTTCAGAACCTTGAATTGGGCTAGGCTTAAAATTGAGTTAAACGACCTGAGCAGACTTTTCGACCATATAATCAGCGATAAAAAGGTAGTCTATGTTGGTTCTTAAAAATGTATTGACTGCATCCGAAGGAGTTTCAACAATTGCTTCGTTGTCATTAAATGAAGTATTCAGAACGACTGGTACGCCTGTTATTTTTTCAAACTCACTAATAAGGGCGTAGTATCTCTCGTTCTGAGCAATACTTACAGCTTGAAGACGGGCACTGCCATCTCTGTGTGTTACGGACGGTATTTGATTAGGTTGTTTAACTTGGGCGTTCATAATCATATATGGAGCAGGTACAGATATATCAAACCATTCGCCAACTTTGTCTTCTAAGACACTCGGAGCAAACGGACGAAAAACCTCCCTGTGCTTAACCCTCTCATTCAAAATATCCTTCATTTCTTTACTTGTCGGATTTGCAAGGATGCTTCTATTACCTAAAGCTCGGGGACCGATTTCTGACCGTCCCTGAAACCACCCTATAATTTTATTCTCAGCTAGTTTCTCTGCGGCAATTTTTGCCAACTCAGGAAACGCAAGTTTCTTGTAGGTTAGCTTTCCATTTTCTTTTTTAAGTGCTTCCTCAATCTCATCAGAAGAATACTCCTTGCCCTGATACACGGAAATAGGCTTTCTTTTTATATTTTCTTTATCATACATAGCAACACCATAGTAAGCATTTCCCATACACTCTCCACTATCGCCTGATGCTGGTTGAATAAAGATATTTTCAATCTCCGTATTATCTAAGAGTGCTCTGTTAGTTACGGCATTCAATCCCACACCTCCTGCAATACAAAGATTTTTTATACCCGTTTTTGTAACTAGATAATTAACCTTATGGATTAGGGCTCGGTCTAATTCTCGCTGAACCAGAAAGGCGATATCTTCCGTGTCCTCAGTAATTGGTTCATTTGGTTTCTGTGACTTAACGTTTACACCCTCACTTCTAAGCCAATCTTCCACCACTTTAGGTGAGTTAAGGCGGTCTGCATCTGGCAAACGACATTTAACCACTCCGTCTGGCAATAAATCAAACAGTTTAAAGTCTTTAAATCTATTCCTTCCGCTACCGTACGCAGAAAGACCCATCAATTTTCCTGCAAACCTATACCCGTAGAAACCGCAAAAATAAGTAAAATAGCGATATAAACCGCCAAAGCCATTCTCGCCGACGTTCACTTCATCTCTTTCTAAAAAATTGATAGCATCTCCCCCGCCGACATAATAGCTATTATGTTCCGTCTTATTTAACCAATACTTTTTTTCGTTATCTGTACCACCTTCCATTTTTTCAGCCAAAACATTTCCATCGCCATCAAGAACCATTATTATTGCTTCATCAAAGCCTGATGAATAATAACCGTTGAATGCGTGCGACAAATGATGCTCACACACTTTTATTTTTGAAGCTGGTATATCAAAACCATTCCTAGTGAGACTTCCTTGCACCTCTTCAACGGAAGCCTTCGGCTCTAGACAAGAACTGGCAACAAATATATCAATATCATCTATGTTTAAGTGATTTTCTTTTAACAGGTATTCGAAGCTTTCTTTATAACCTGCTGAGTACTGTTTCCTATTCAAACGTTCTTCATTGATGACCATCTTAACCTCACCATCAACAATTAAGCAGGCTCCCCCATTATCAAGCGGTAGGCCATAATATGTTTGGTCTAGATTGAAACCGATTATTTTCATTTATAATAGAATACCAAAATACCCCTGAAATTAACACTTTACTTTGCTTTACACTGGCTCCGTGAGTAGGACCATGGGTACATTTCTCGGTCATTACATGACCAGTACACCTTATGGAGATTGTGCTCCATGTATTCACACAATCTGCTCACAAGGTCTTCGAGTCCTACACGGAAGCTCCGCTTCCTTCGCGGAGCAAATGAAAAACGCCCTTTCGGGCGCCTCTCATTTTCATTTGCTCCGCGGTAAGCAAAGCTTCCTTGCGGTCGCCTCGCTCGAAAACAAAAAAGCCCGATGAGGGCTCTTTTGTTTTACTCACTCGGCTCGGCGCATCGGGCTCGAACTCATGGCCGTGCACAGAGAGGCTTGCGGTCAGGTGATTGTTCACACCGTAGTCCAGCATCCGGTCGGTCTGCGCACCATTGCTGACCGCAAAGAACTGTGGGTACTCGTTCATTGCGTTGAAGAGCGTCAGCGGGTCCCGTTCGATTGCAGGATCGAGCGTGTCGGTGTAGACGCGCTTATCGTCCTGCACGAAGCGCCGATTGCGGCTCGAGGGACTGCGCCCCATGATCCAGTAGACCTGGACCAGGTGGTTGCCGTCTTCAGACCTGCCGACCACGATTCCCCGGCCGGGATAGGTGTTGCGCGCCATGCAGTGATAGTTCGCAATTGCGTTTCCAATCATTGTTTCATTCTCCCTGTGCCGGCTCTGCCGTGCACCCGAGGGCATCCTACGTTCTATTTAACCAGTGTCAAACCCTCCGTAATGGTTCAATACCTTGGAAACACCCACCCATTAATCAGGTGCTTCTGAACCACATGGCATATACCAATGATCCTCGGGCTCCCAAGGTACGCAGAGATGCTGCTGCTTTTGCATTGAA
>JBAYUT010000005.1:0-31862 GCA_041674945.1 Minisyncoccota bacterium
GCGAGCGAGAGCGTTCCGCTCGCGCCACCCACCAGTGCGCCGAGTGTGCCTGAATAGCTGAACTCTGACGCAAGCGTTGGTGTTGAGGTGGCCACACTTGAGAGCGTGCCGCTGTTGCCGAAGATCAGTCCGGTGAGCGAACCTAGAACCGGCGTATTGAGGAACGTATTGGTGCCGCTCCAGGTGTTGTTGTCCGCGAGCAGGGTTGAGGAGGCCGCACCAGAGAGCGAGGTGAGGTACCCTTTAGTCGAGCCCCAGTGGTCAGCTGACGTGGTGGAGAAGAAGAAGCCTTTGTTGTACGTGGAGAGCCAGTACGCAGAAGAGGTGGTCGAGAAACTGGCGCTACCACCAACGTACTGGGGGATGTTGAGTGTCGTACCATCAAACGTTGCCGGGCCGCCCGTACCAGTGGTAGTAAGCACTATCGAGGAAGTCGATGGCGTGGCAGCGACCGTTGTTCTAGATATGTACGTATCACTATAGCGAGTAACCGGGCTCATCGTGCTCTGCACCGTATTCAGTATGTCGAAGCGCAAAGCAGACAATGACTGGTACACAAAATCCTTTGTGACACCCTGCACGTAGGTGTTGTAGCTTGAGCCCCCACCCCGAATGATTGTCGTAACCGTCTTGGTGGTCGTCGTCGTGCTCACACGCGCACCGCCCTGGAATGAAGACGGCTGTATAACAATGACGGGGCGTGGACCAAAGAGACCTGCAAGGAACCGACTGGTCGATGCCGCGCCGCGATTGACGGCATGATATACGATGAGCGCTGTACGCTCACCGGTCGCCACCAGCAGATCTATGAGCGACGCACGCGCAATCGATGGGACCGCTGCTGGCTGAGCGACTACTGTCTGGCCAACTGCAGAAAGGAGCATCGCCGTACCGCCACCATTGCGCGTCGCAATCGAAAACTCGTTTGCGAAATCGGCCAAGTGCGCACTACCAGACGACGGCAGTGTTTTTGCCGCCGAAACAGCTGTGCCCGCAACAAGCAACGCAACGACGAACGCACGCAGTGTGGTGACTCTGCTCGAGGCAACAAAAGGCACCGCTTCAACGTACCGCGCATACGGCGCTGGCTCCTGATACGCTCGGTACTCCTTCTCTCGAATCTCCGCCAGCGCTCGTGCATGCATCTCTCTTCGCTCCGCCTGCACAGCAAGAAACTTCGTAAGCGATGCATCGGTAATGAGCCACGTACGCCCAACGCGCGTACCATCGATCTCACCCGATCGCACTAGTCGCGCAAGGTAATCAGGACTGTAGCCAGAACGCTTCGAAGCAACCCTGGTCGAAACAAGTCCAATGAGCGGTCTCTGATTCTTTCCCTTCTCCTTCAGAAGGGTAAGAAGCGATTCGCGACCGATGAGCCACGAGCGACCGACGCGTGTACCTTCGACCTCGCCCGATCGCACCAATCGTGAGAGATAGTCCGCGCTATACCCTGAGAGCTCAGCAGCATCCCGAGTTGAGATTAAGTTTTTTGATAAAAGATCATTCATGTCGGATAACCGAATTCTCTAAATAATACGTCACTATTTAGGCATCCACTACAAAACTCTGTGGATAAGAATTCCGCTATCACATGCACGCCTGGCAGTAGGGCTCGAGCAAGCAAAGCTGCTACAAAAGTGATCGCGCATTATACAATCCGACAGCGCTCACACCTAGGCGCTCGAAACATCGACACACCTGAACAACCGAGAGAACGTGCAGCGACGGCGCCCAGCGCACCTTCACTACCGTGAACATATCGATAACAACGACTGGGGCACCTACACCGATGGATAGTATGCCCTCAGCTGCACGCCATAGAACAGTAGTGCTGTAACAAACTAAACGAGACGAGATTTCCTTTATATAGGCTGTTTTATGTAGGTATGCATACCAGTGATTATTGAAGCTCGGTTAAACGAGTGCATATACTGGTCAAAATATCCGCTATTTATAGCCACGAGTGACAGAGCGAAGAGCACTATCAGGATGCTAGCGGCACGAATGATCGTTGCAACAGTGGCCGGCATCCGCTTCTTCCTCGGTGAAGCCTTCTCCTGGTTGACGGCCTGGTCCGCCAAGAGGTCGGGGGCCAAGGAACTCTCCGGTTCACCCATGAGAGCTGCGCGCGCTTCACCACTTACCTGGTCGGGGCTCTCATCTGCATTTCCGCTGTCCTCGGTCTCCAGCCACGCACTCCACGACTCCTGCTCAGGCAGCTTAACGACATCATCCGTCGCCGCTAGCGTTTCAGGCTGTTTAATCTGCGGAAACATCTGTTCGGCGCTTGGCGTATAGCGCGGCGCCTCCCAAATGGGAACAGCGAGAGAAGACGCATACTGAACATTTGCAGCCACCCGTGGACTCTCGACCTCATCAGAAGGAGATCCAAACCGATGATCTAGTATGGAGGACTCGAGCACATACCAAGCGCGGCCGACCAGTCGCGCTTGCACACGACCTTCTCTACATAGCTGACCCACATAGTCCTTTGCATACCCTGTCAGTTTGGCAGCTTGCTTAGACGATACATATTTTTTATCTTCGAGAGTAATCTCTTCCATACACGCAGTATAGCCGTATCTCGGCTCGTGTAAACAATCTCTATAAACGGCACTACTGTACTGCCTTTATGATGAGTGCGCGCAGCAGTTCTGGATTCCCTGCTCCACGACTCTTCTTCATAGTCTTTCCGACGAGGTACTGAAGGGCTGCCTCCTTACCCGCGCGGTACTCGCCCACCGCCTTTACCTCTTCACCAAGTACGGCAGCCACTACCGCCTCGAGCGCACCCTCATCATGAATCTGAATCAGTTCGTTCTCGCGCGCAAGGTCTTCTGGATCCCTCCCGGTCTCTATAAAAAGCATGAGCGTGTCTTTGGCTCCGCGCGACGACAATGTGCCGACAGCAACAAGCCGAATCAGCTTCGAAAACAGTATTGGATCGAGGGTTCGAAACTTCTCTTCTCCCTGCTTCGCATAGATGCCCGCAAGATCTGAGACGATGTAGTTCGCGGCGAGCGCAATCTGCGCCGCGTCAGCATCGAGCGCTACTGCTACTGCATCAAAAAAATCTGCTCGCTCTACCGTGGCCGTCAGATACGCAACATCAGTACCCTTCAGTGCATACATACGGGCATAGCGCGAACGACGTTCCCACGGAAGCTCGGGGAGCGAGTCGGCAAGGTTCTCCGCAGAAAAATCTGGGATCTCCGACAACACGAGCTTCGGCAAGTCGGGCTCAGGGAAATAACGGTAGTCCGCGCTACCCTCCTTGAAGCGCTGGTGAAAGGTCTCCTGCTTTCCTTCGTCCCAGCCACGCGTCTCCTGCACCACTTTACCACCGCCTTCTATAAGTGCGGTCTGCCGCGCAATCTCAAAGGCAATAGCCCGCTCTACCGAGCGAAATGAATTAATGTTCTTAACCTCTACCTTGGTTCCAAAGACTCCCTCATGAGCAGAGACAGAGATGTTCGCCTCAAGACGCATCTCCCCCTTTTCAAGATTTGCGTCACCCGCCTCAAGAGTCCGGAGCAGAAGCTGCAACTCGCGCGCAAATCGTCCGGCGGTTTCAGCGTCATGAATGACCGGCTCGGTGACAAGCTCCATAAGTGGGATCCCGGCACGATTGAAATCGACGAGGGTCTTGCCCTGGCCATGAATAGAACGCGCCGTATCTTCCTCGAGATGCACGCGAGTAATCGCAACGCCCGCAAGCACTCCCCCCGCGACAAGCGGATGCTCGTACTGACTAATCTGATATCCCTTGGGGATATCAGGATAAAAGTAGCTCTTGCGGTCGAACTCTGTAAAATCAGCGAGCGTCCCACCGATAGCGGTGCCGATACGCAGGACGTGCCGCACCGCCTCGTGGTTAATGACCGGCAACGTGCCCGGATGAGCGAGACAGACTGGGCAGACGTTCACATTGGGTCGGGTTTCGTCGGGATCATTCCTTGAATCACAGAACATTTTGGTCTGTGTCTTAAGCTCAGCATGGATCTCGAGCCCGATCGTCGGACGATACATATAAAACGTAGTTTACCCCATGAGCTACGAGCGGTCTATCTTAGAGCGCTAGTCTTTCTTGAGGATGACCGAGAGAGTATCTGAAAATGCCTTGAGTGATGCCTGGTCAATGACTGTAACGGCCAGGACTTCCTTGCCGGTCGCGCTCTCGAGCGCCTTCCGCCTCGTCTCTGCTTCGCGTGCTTCAACAAGATCTGTCTTGGAGAGCACAATAACCTCCCTTTTATCCGCAAGACCGTGCCCAAATGCCTCGATTTCGTGTCTGACTTCTCGGTACGCCGAGAGGGGGTCCTCTGTTGTTGCCGAGACAAGATGCAGCAAGATTCCGGTGCGCTCGATGTGCTTGAGAAACTTTATGCCAAGCCCCTTCCCCGAAGACGCACCCTCAATGAGGCCCGGAATATCGGCTAGCACGTAGCCATAAAACTCACCTAGATTCGGCTCAAGAGTTGTAAAGGGGTACGCACCAACCTTAGACTTGGCACGGGTCAGTGCATTCAGGAGCGAAGATTTGCCCGCGTTTGGAAGCCCAATAAGCCCCGCGTCCGCGATTATCTTGAGCGTAAACTCGACATCGCTTGCCTTACCTGCCTTTCCTACCGTCTTCTCGAAGGGGTTCTGGTGCGTTGAACTCTTGAAGCGCGCGTTGCCGAGACCGCCGTATCCGCCTCTGAAAAGGATCAACTTCTCGTCTTCCCGAGTTATCTCGTATTCTGCTCCCGTCTCCAGAACCCGCACGAGTGTACCCACCGGCACCTTCAAAACCACGTCAGAACCATTGGAGCCGTGTTTAAGCTGATTCTTGCCCGCCTCGCCCTCCTCAGCATGAAATTTCTTCTCGTAGCGGTAGTGCGCCAGAGCAGCAAGATCGCGAACGCCGACAATAACGACGTCACCCCCCCTCCCCCCATCACCACCTGAAGGACCTCCGCGAGCCGTCTCCTTGGTACGCAACCACCGCACCACACCATCACCCCCCTTACCGGAGGCGACGTGTACGTTAACCTGGTCAACAAAGGCCATAGCAACTTAGCGCACCAGCTCCCAGCCTTGAGCGAGCAGTTCTTCCGCCTTCTTGTACTTAAGCTCCCTCGTCTCCTCTCCCCTCTTAATAGTAACGACATCATTGCGCCCGTAACCAGAACTTTTTGTGACCGGAGCGCGCACACCCCCTTCTTCGGCACCGGCAGCTACCAGTGCCGCACGAGTCTTTGCCTCGTCTGCACGTATACGCGCATCATCCGCAGGGGCCATCCGAGGCAACGCCTCGACCACGGTCACTCTGATACTTTCCTCTAGCTGCCTGAAGCGGCCGAGCCCCTCGCGACGGTACTCGATGAGCGGGTCACGCTGACCATACGCACGCAGCGAGACCGATCGACGAAGATAATCCATCGTCTCAAGATGCTCCAGCCAGAACGTGTCGGTCACCTGGAGTAGCAGGCGGCGAAGGTTGGGAATAAATATTGCGCCGAGCTCGGCCTTCTTTGCCTCAAAGACATCTTGTGCTGCCGAGTTTTCACCCAAAAACTCTCGAATCAGCGCCTCAACCTCATCGTCGCTCCCCGTGAGCGCACCGCGGCGGCGAGCATAGATAGCGAGACGCTGCGTGTTCATGACATCATCGTACGCGAGCACCTGCTTGCGTGAGTCAAAGTTGAAACCCTCGATACGCTTCTGCGCCGTCTCAAGTGACTTCGTAATCATGGAGCTCTCAATAGGCTCGTCCTCGGCAATACCAAAACGACCCATGACATTTTTAAGCGTCTCAGACGCAAAGACCCGCATGAGCTTATCTTCGAGCGATACATAAAAGCGCGTCTCGCCTGGGTCACCTTGGCGAGCCGAGCGCCCCCGCAGCTGATTGTCGATACGGCGCGCGTCATGACGCTCGGTACCTATCACCATCAAGCCACCTCTCTCGAGCACGCTTGCGCGAGCTTCTTCGCTCGCGAGGGCGCCCCCGAGCTTAATGTCGACACCACGACCAGCA
Organism: Minisyncoccota bacterium; assembly: GCA_041674945.1. Classification (GTDB taxonomy): domain Bacteria; phylum Patescibacteriota; class Minisyncoccia; order Phycocordibacterales; family Phycocordibacteraceae; genus C7867-001. The sequence goes on from JBAYUT010000005.1 coordinate 6,026, forward strand.
AGGTTTGTTGCCACCGTGACCCGGCCCTCTGCGCCGGCGCCAGCAATAATCTCTCCTTCGCGTTCGTGATTCTTGGCATTCAATAGCTCGTGCGGTACCCCCTCTGCAGCAAGGTACGAGCTTACGAGCTCGTTATCTTCGATAGAGACCGTGCCCACCAAGACGGGCTGCCCCTGCTTATGACGGAGCGCGACGTCACGGGCCACAGCCCGATACTTGCCGGCAGCCGTTTGAAATATGAGATCATCGTAGTCTTTACGCGCTACGGGCTTGTTGGTGGGTACGACGATCACCTCGAGCGCATAGACCGTGTAGAACTCCTCCTCTGACGAGAGCGCCGTGCCCGTCATGCCCGCGAGACGCGTATACATGCGGAACAAATTTTGGAACGTGACGCTCGCATAGGTGCGGGTCTCTTCCTTCACCATCACACCCTCCTTTGCCTCAATAGCCTGGTGCAAACCCTCTGACCAACGACGCCCGGGCTGCATGCGCCCGGTGAATTCGTCGACGATAACTATCTCTCCATCTTTGACGACATATTCCTTATCTTTACGAAAAAGCGCCTGAGCACGCACGGCTGTCTCCAGATGATGCGCGTACCGGACACCCCCTTCGGTATACAAATTATCAATGCCCAACGCTCGTTCAGCCTTCTTCATCCCCTCCTCCGTAATCTGCACGGCTTTCTGCTTCTCATCTATAGAATAGTCTTCCCCCTCTCGCATACCTTGTACGATGCCCGCAAAACGCTCATACAGGTTTTGCGAGTCTCCCGCTGGTCCAGAGATAATGAGCGGTGTGCGCGCCTCGTCGATAAGAATAGAGTCAACCTCGTCTATGATGGCGTAGTGGTGGCCACGCTGCACGATCTGTGAAGCGTCGTACGCTGTATTGTCACGCAAGTAATCGAAGCCGAGCTCATTGTTGGTCACGTAGGTAATGTCCGCGGCGTACGCCTCTTGCTTACTACACGGTCGTAGGTAGTCGTTAAATACTTTAAAGAAGCCCTCGCTGTCTCGCTCGGCGTCCTCGGTCTGTGACACGTGCGTGGCGTCATATCGAAACGCTCCTACCGAGGTCACCACGCCCACAGTAAGCCCCAGATAGTCGTACACCTGCCCCATCGACGTCGTGTCACGACGCGCAAGATAGTCGTTGACAGTCACCACCTGCACTCCCTTACCCGCAAGCGCATGGAAGGTGGCTGGAAGCGTCGCCACCAGCGTCTTCCCTTCTCCGGTGCGCATCTCTGCAATCTTCCCTTCCGCAAGAGCATACCCGCCGAGTATCTGCACATCGAAGTGACGCTCGTTGCGGGTACGATGTGCGGCCTCGCGCACAAGAGTGAACACGAGCGGCAGATCATCCGCAGAGGTGACGCCAGCCTCCTCAGCGCGCACGCGCACCTCCTTAAGGCGGGCGCGAATCTCCTCGTCGGTAAGGAGCGCAATCTCCTCAGCTCGCCCATTGACGGCAGCGAGCACGGGCGCCGCCGCCTTTAAGAAGGCGGCGGACTGGTTCTTGGCGAACAAATTGCTTAGTCCAAACATTACTTGACACTATAGCATTTCTCTCACGTTAGAGCCAAAAAGACAAAACACTCGCCCGGGGGCGAGTGTTTTGTTAATTGATTTGAAAACTAACGCTTCTTGGCAGCCTTGCGCTTCGTTGCCTTGCGCTTGGTTGTCTTCTTCGCTGCTTTCTTCACTACCTTCTTCACTGCCTTCTTGGTGGTCTTCTTTGCGACCTTACGCTTTTTTGCCATGGTGGTTGCGAATTAGAAAATTTGGTTGATATGTCGACCTGACTGAATATATTATTGCGCGTAAAAAATATTTTGTGTACGAAAAAAAAATTATGTGTGGATAACTTTGCAAAACTTTTTTATTTTAATATTTATTTTTCAACGGCGCCGATATACTTTACTTCGCGTTCAAGAGAGATTGAAAAAATATTTTGCACTGCGTCGTGCATAGCCTGTGCGAGCGCAGCAACATCGCGTGCGCGTGCACCCTCGCTGGTGATAACCGAGAGCGTATGTTTGGGTGAGATGCCCACGGCGCCAGCGACGTACCCCTTTTGAAAGGGGGTGTACTCGAGCAGAAATCCAGGCGCCACCTTATACCTTCCATCAGCCTGCTCCCACGCCCACGGGCGCAATCGCTGCTCCTTTTCTGCATCGAGCTCTTGGGCGACAGCACGAATATGCGCATACTCTTCTGCGGTCACAAATGGCATATGGAAGAAAGAGCCCGCACTCTGGTACGAAGTACTGAGCACCCCTTTCTCCCCACGCACCTTGATCACCTCCGCGCGCACTTCAGCTAGCGTTGGCGGCCTCCCTATTGCCGCAACCAAATTAGCAAGATTAAATCGGCTGTCGCGATATGTGGGGCGCACAGTCTGTGCGTGCGCAAACGAGAACAGCGCTTCCACGATGATGTACCGATGGGGATGCTTTGCAAAAAAACTGTCGTGGTATGAAAAGTCGCACTCCTCATTTCTAAATGTCTTAAGCGCGCCTTCACTATCTTGCAGGTCTATGACACGCACTTCGACGAGTGTGCCGCTGCACTCGGCACCGTAGGCACCAAGATTGGCCACCACCGCACCACCAACCGTACCAGGGATGCCCGAGAGACACTCGAGACCGGCGTATCCTCGCTCTACCATCTGCGCTACAAAGTCGTCCCACCAAACCCCCGCCCCCACCGTTACGAATGCGCGGTCCGCTCGCTCCTCGAACACGACCTGCAACAAATCGACACGCAACACCAGTCCATCGAATCCTTCGTCTGCAATCAAGACATTCGACCCGCCGCCGAGTACGAAGAGCGGGAGCGCGCGGTCACGTGCAAACGCTATCGCCTGGTGCACCTCGTCAAGGGAACTGGCAGTGGCAAAATAGCGCGCCAATCCGCCGATTTTAAACGTCGTGAACGGAGCAAGAGAGACGTTCTCTTGTATTCGAAGAGTCATTGTACCCGTAGGGGTGCTCATTGTCCGAGCGGCTGCCCACTTTGAATCTGCTGTATTGCCGCAGTGCCCGCCGCTTTCGTATCAGGAAAGAGCGCCATAGTTTTACGTATCGTGGCGATGGAGCTCGCTGAGTCGCCCGCCAAGTAGTACGCTGCTGCGAGCGAGAACCAGGTCTTCGCACTCGCGCCTGGCTTCTCAGCACGCAACTTCCAGAGGCCTGCAAGCCTTTCCCACTGCTTCGTACGATAGTAGGCAATAGCCAAAATATTATCATCGACCACGGTTGTGCCGTACGCATCAAGAAGGATCTTATTCGCAGCAGCCGTATCCCCCACCGCAAAATGACCCGCGGCGGCGTAGGCCGCAAGCCGCACTGCCTGTGGGTTGAGCGCGTAGGCGCGTGCAAAGTACCGCTGCGTGTCCTCCGTCTTGCCAAGATCCCAAGCCAGGGCACCCGCTTCGGTCAACATCTCCTGCTTGTTCGGGGAAAGCTCGGCGGCAACAAGCACTTCTCTGAGTGCGTTTTGCAAATCGCCCGCCGCTCGGTACGCGTAGGAAAGCTGGAGCCGTACGCGCGCATCTCCCGGGTATTGCTCGGCGTGCTTTTGCATCTCGGTAATAGCGAGCGTCAGCGCCTGCCGTTTCTCGTCATCGGTAACCGATGCTTCGCCTGCAACTGCCGACGCAAATGACACGAGTTGCTCACGTATCTCTTGTGCCGCGAAGCTTGGCGTCGCGAGCAAATCTTGAAACGCCTGTATATTCCCCGCCACTCCTTGCGGCGAAGGCGACAGTGCCACAATCAACCGGCTTGCCGTTTGCATGTTCGCGATATTGACGTACCACACCAGAGCAAGGGCGACGACCGCTGCGATGGGTAACGCAAACACCGCTCCATCTGACTCGGACAGCTCCGGAAGAGTCTCAAGCGATGTCGGACGAGAAACTTGAGAGTCAATGAGCGCGAGAATCGCAAAGAAGTAGATATACGAGTACAGATTGTCGAAGACGAAAAGATTGTGTATCGCATAGCCCACAAGTGCCGCCGTGAGCGCTATCCGCTCTGCGCGCGACAGTTCTGCGGTGCGCCACAACAACACGACCGCTGACACGAAGAGTGCGACGTAGAGAAGAAAGGCAGGGACGCCTCCGGCAGTGAGCCAGTCTATATATACATTGTGCGCACGATCAAACCAGGACTCCTGACCGTAGAGTGACGGATCATAGTACTTGTTGAACACGTAGTTAAACCCTTCTTGTCCCCAGCCAACAACGGGCCGCTCTGCCACACCCTGGAGCGCCATACTCCATATCGTGAAGCGTGTTTGCCCGTCAGCAAGCGATATCGACGCGACGCGCTGTAGCGTGTGATGACCCTGCACAAAGGCAGAATCACGCGCAAGATAGAAACTGCCCGCGAGCAACACAAGCAACATCGCCGCCCCCACCGCATACACGCGAGCTTGTTTGCCTGTGGTAAGCACGGTGAGCAGCGCCGCCAAGAAGAGCGCCGCGGCGAGACCCAAGACGGTACCGCGTGTTTCGGTAAAGACGACGAGTATTCCTTGTACTACTGCTAGCGCTATAAGTGACCACTTGAGCCATGCTTGCTTCTCGGTCAGGGCCAGCCACAGCGCGACAAAGACACTAAAGAGCAGGTAGATGGCGAGATAGGCGGAATTGCCAAATGACGCGTCGATTCGAGTCGACCCTTGGTGGATTGCGGCTGCGCCACTAAGCTGAAGGAGCGCGTACACAATAACAACGAGGCCCACTGCAAGCGAGGTAAGGAACCATGCGCGCCACTTCTTCTCGACGCGCAATACGTTGCTCGCTGCAAAAAAGAAACCAAGGAGATGCGCCAAGAACACCCACCCCTCCATACGTTCGAAATTGCTCCAGAAAGCCTTGACCACATTTATCGCAAAGAGGTCGGCGACAAACATCCACACTACAAAGGCGAGGGCCGCAGCGCCGAGCCACGAGAAGCGTGGTCGATACTCCGCGTCGAGAAGGGCCAATACAACCCACGCCGCGATCGCAATCTCGACGAGCGTACGAAAGAAAAATGCCTTGCCCGTAATGAACGGAAAGAAGAAGCCCTCTGCCACAATAAGGGGCGTAAACGGCACGAGAAACAGCGCACCGAGCGCTACCAGCCGTGCGACTTGCTTGGCCACCCCACCAGCTTGCATGATAGCGGTCATAATAGCATAGTGCGACACTGTTCGATCTGTCTTCGTAGGGCGCCCGGCTCTGCGTCTGGCTGTCCGCGTGTACAGGTTATGACCCGTGTCATTGCTGGCAGTATTGCTCCTATGGCACGCAGACTTTCCCGCACCCCATTCATCCACACACTGAGCGCCACGTCTCCTTGCTGCACGCGGGGACTGTTGCCGCGGTTTTGCGCAAGCCTGAACCGCTCAAAATCACCCCCGCGCACAAGCACAACAACGTCCGGCAATGGCATTGTGCGCAACATGAATGCCGCTTCTCGCTGTGAAAGAGGCCGGTCGAATACCGTCAACAGTCGTTGCAATATGCCTTCGTCGATGTAAATCATCTTGCGAGCGTCCTCGCGCTCGGCGAACATGCGGGCCGCCATGGCGCGCACGACAAGGCCTGTTTTGTAACGGAAGAGCGACCGCCCATACGTGCAGAGCACCACACACCACACACAGAAGGCGAGAGGATGGCGCACTGCGAACAAGCTGAGTCCGTACAACGCATCTTTTTTTGAGGCAACCTTGACCACAACATCCTCCGCGCACGTCACCTGACGAAGCAGGTACGTCTTCCCTGCCCCAGGTGCACCGAGAAATTCTACGATCATGAGCGACGAGCAACAACGAGGAAACTCTCGGAAATCCGCCGCAACAAAAAAAGAGGCATGGCTGCGGGAGGAAGTCTCAGTGCCAAGGACTGAAGCACGTCCCAAAAAGCTCGCATCGCCGCGTACTTAATCTTCTTACCAATGATTGCTGGGTACACTCGCTCAATGACAAAGCCACTCTCTGTCAGGAGACCCTGAAGCTCCCTGAGTGAAACCTGACCGCCATGCAGTGGCTTGTTCGCAAAATACCCATTCCAATCAAACTCAGGATTCTTCGTGGAAAGTATCAGTCTACCCCCGGGAACCAGCGCTCCCGAAATGCGGTGGAGCACCAGGCGCTTGTCCTGCATATACTCAATATTTCGCAGGGATATTGCAAGCTCATACACGTTCTCCTGCGGTTCCCACGCCATAATGTCCGCATGGATGTATGTAATGTTTTTGAAGGACTCGAGCGCGACGCGCGCTTCAGCAAGCATGCTTTCCGAAATATCGACAAAATCAAGATGCTTTGTTCGTCCGGCAAAAAATCCTGTCCACGCACCGCTTCCCCCGCCGACCTCGAGCGCTCGATTCACCTGTACCGGGACCGCACGCAACGCCCGCACCAGTACACGCCGACTCTGACGATAATGAAACCGCGACACTGTCGTCTGCTGCCACCGAAATGCGGTATACCCATCGGGCAATTTCGACAATAAGCCGTCGTACATCTTTTGCACGTACCCTGAGTCAGGCGCCCGACGATTACTCACAGATGTTGTGTCGCTCATACGTTGGTTAGTTATGCTCCTGCGTCCCGTATCCTTGCAAGGACCTGAGTCGCTTGTTCGGATACACGAAGCCCCATACTGGACGAGCGACAATGTACATATGCGGCGCAATAGTATTGAAAAGCGCGTCAACTACGGGACGCTCAGAATGAAACGATCTTGCTTCCACAATGTCCCAACCAGCAGAACGCACTGTGTCAACGAGTGTTCGTCGGGTAAAAAAATTCACGTGCGATACCGCGTACGCACCGCGAAACTTCTTGAACCGCGTAAGGAATGCGGGGACGGGAATCACCGGTACACCAAGGACCAACATACCGTCAGGCTTTATAAATTTTTTTATGTTCATCAGGAATAAGTGCGGCGCATTAAGATGTTCAAAAATATTGTTTGCCCATACGGCGTCAAACTTTTGAGAAAGCGTGAAAGAGGGGTCTTCTATATTGCCCAACACTACCGTCAGTCCTTTTTCAGTAGCGAGCGCAACATGTTCCGGAATAATGGTGACCCCCACACTACCCTTCCCAAATCGAGCCAGGAAGCGCCCCTCTGATGATCCCACGTCCAGAACTTCCTTGCTATCGAGCGCTAACCTCCTGATCAAGTAACCTAATGTGCGCATGGTAGCATTATATATCCTATGGTCGACATCGTACATAAAAGGCTCCTGCGCCTGCTCCGCAGCAGCGAACAGTACACCAAGACCGACATGGTCTATTTGATGAAAGGTAGTTTTTGGTTAACTCTTTCGCAAATCATCGGGACTCTCACCTCTGTAGCAACGTCAATTGCGTTTGCTAACTTGCTTCCAGAGGAGACCTACGGCATGTTCCGCTATGTTTTAGCAGTTGTGCCAATTCTGGCTATTCCGACGCTAACCGGTGTCGATGCCGCACTTACGCGAACCATTGCGCAGGGCAACGATGGAGCGGTACACCCAGCCCTCGCAATGAAGATGCGTTGGGGCAGCTTGGGCGCGCTCGCTGCCGGCATTCTGGCGGCCTATTACTACACCCAAGGGGACCAGGGTCTTGCGCTACTCTTCCTGATCACCGCAACGTGCATACCGTTTATGGATCCGTTTAACTTGTTTGTGGCTTACTTTACGGGGAAGCAAGCGTTTGCTCTGCGCACCTATTACGGAGCTCTTGCTAGGATCATTCCAACCATTGTGCTGGTGAGCGTCGTATTCTTTACCAAAAGTATCTACGTCCTTGTTGGCGCCTATTTCCTTTCTTACACGTTGACCCGTTATGTTGGTCTGCGCGCAGCGCTACGCACGACACGCTCGACCAAATCGGGCCACGGAGAAGCGCTGAGTCTGGGCAAGCACCTCAGCTTCATGAATATTCTCAACACTGTGTCGGCATCACTTGATTCAATTCTTATATTCCACTTCGGTGGCGCTGCTGCACTTGCTGGATACTATTTAGCAACGGTTCCCGAAGCGCAAATTTCAAGCGCTTTCGCCAACCTCAATACGCTCGCGCTGCCCAAATTTGCGCTGCAGGACGCGACAACACTAAGGAGCACACTACCGCGTAAGGCACTACACACATATTACGTTATTATCCCGATACTGGCAGTCTACTTTATAACGGCACCATGGTTCTTCTCGGTGTTTTACCCTAAATATACCGACTACGTGTTCCTGTCCGATTTATTTATGCTACGCATGGCCTTCTTCCCTACCGGCTTTTTTACGACTGCGTTTACAGCTCTTAATGAACGTACTAAATTGTATATCTCTACTATTACGTACTCCTCGTCGCGCATCATTCTGCTACTCATATTTACACCACTCTACGGGTTATGGGGCGCCGTCGCCGCCATCTTAGCAGCATCTGTTATCGTGAGTATCGTCAAGACATGCCTTTTCTTTACTCTCGAAACACCTGTTCGGGCTGCAGCCTAAGGCTTCTTGAAATACCGACCGACGCCATCTCTCGTTTCTAGAGTGACCGTCATTTTGTGCTTTTCAAAATACTCGTTCACCGCCTTACGACACCCTGAGAAGGTGCCATAATCATCGAACACGATATATCCTCCCGATGCCACCTTCGGATAAAATGTATCCAGGCAAATCTTAACCGAGTCGTACCAGTCTGCGTCAATATGTAATAGAGCAATGGGACCCACCTGGGGGGCTACCCGCGGGAATGTCTCCTGAAACCACCCTCGCTCAACATGCTGCTTCCCGCTCGGCAATCGAAGCGTACGAAATATTTCCTGAACCATTTCCACAGTGCCGCCACACCACCCAGGATAGTAGTGGTTTCGTTCGTACATGCCGTCGTTCTCTGTCGGAGGCGGCAGACCCTCGAACGAATCAAAAAGCCAGACGTCGCGCTCATCCGGCTGCGCCGCCACCATCATCGCGGCGCTTCCACCGTTATAGACACCACATTCTACAATAGCACCCGCTACCTGTTCTCGAACAATAGCCCTCGAAAGGTCATGCAGTAACCGCATACGAGTGGCGGGCACCATGCTATAGCGAGGGTAAATCACCCGCACTAATCTAAATGTTCGAAACCACTCTAGAGGGTGCGCCGGCGACGCGGTGTTACGGACGTCTAACACGAGACGACGTGCTCGAGAGTACGTGCGACGTAACGCTTCCCAAACGGCAAAGGGCATGTGTCTTTTAATCAGCTTCTTCATGCCTGTTCATGCAGCATACCGTCTCGATGCGACTTGTTCAATCGCAATCGTAGTGCATCAACCAGCTGATGCGACACTTTCATTCTCCAGTCGAGCTTATGTATAGGGGCATGGGAGCCGAAGAGATTATCAATAAGCGTCTCCTCAGAACCATCGGCCTTGAACTGACGCTGTGCCGCATAAGGCCCGTCCGAACTCACACGCGGTGTGTTATGCCACACTCCTCGACAGTACGCGTTGTTAAATATTAAATATTCAAATAGGTAATGAGGCCAGAAATACCGCCATTCACTGGTTGCAAACTTCCAGTACCGATACTCGTACTCCTCCCACCGCCGAATCAAGGGGTGGCCCTTTGTTGCTACGACAATCCAGTCAGCCACTGTCGTCTTGGGTTTCGAAAAGACAAAAAACCCATTCCACGCAAGCAATGGCAGCCACGTATCAAGGGGTGACCCACAGAACGTGGTCCCGTCGACCCACACGCCTCCCTCTTTTGCTAATATGCTCAGTCTTAATAGATTGGAGTAGTTCGTGTGCGTGAGACGCTTCCCCTCCAGGGGGTAATTAAATGTCACGTACTTAGGAACGTCTTCTGCGGTGAGTGAAATGACCTCCCAACCAGGATTCTGCGCAACCCACGAGTCGCGGCACACTTGCACTAACGGTGGCGCAGCTTCCCATCCTTGAGCCCAGAACGTCCAGATCTTTTTAGGCACGGGTCCCCGATGAGCGTTCGTCAGTTCGAAGGGAGGCCGGCCGGAGACCCCGGCGCGACTGGCTCTTTGCAGTATCTTTAACGGTCTTGTGAGCGGGTGTTTGACTTCACAAAACACCACAAATCCGTAGTACCAGGCTTGATCGATCATAGCGCGCGCAAATCGCATGGATACATAGTATCCTACCATCCAATCATGTTAGAGCGCTCAACCGCAACGGGCGTGATTGGTGAATGTTTGTATATATTGTATAATGACACTACCGCACTTCCACATGACCACCGAAAAAAAAAGAGTCCTTATCTCCGACCCAATCCATCCTGATGCGGTTCGCCGCTTAGTCGAGGCTGACTTCGACGTCACCGAGTTGCTCGACAATGAAAGAAGCACCCTCCCGGGCCGAATCGGGCCTTATCACGCAGTCATCTGCAGAACTAGTACGACACTGGACGCGTCGACGCTCGCACTCGCAAAGAATCTGTTTTGCATCGCTATCGCATCAACAGGCTATGATCGCATTGATATCGAGGAGGCCTCCCGACGCAACATAGCCGTACTCGGCCTGCCCTCCCACAACAAGGGGATCGACCCAGAACGGGACGGTAATTTCGTTTCCACTGCCGAGCATGCGGTGCTCTTAATACTTGCCGCGCTAGGCGATTTCTACCATGCACATCAGAGCATGAAGGAGGGGCGCTGGGATAAGAAATACCTGGTCGGTCACGAACTTGCCCACAAAACAGTCGGTTTTGTAGGTTTTGGGCGAATTGCAACACTTGTGGCGCGACGACTTAAGCCGTTCCATGCGAAGATGATTGCCTACGACGGATTCGTCAGCCGCGAACAGGCTGCCCAAGAAGGAGTTGAACTCGTAACGCTCGATAAACTCTGCACGCAATCCGACGTCATAACTATTCACATCCCCAAAACGTCAGAGACAGCCGGAATGCTTGGAGAACGAGAATTCTCATTAATGAAAGACGGTGTCTTTATCATCAATACCGCACGCGCCGCGGTAATGGATGAGAAAGCCTTTATCGCGGCCCTCAAAAACGGAAAGATCAAGCGGGCAGCGCTCGACGTGTTCCACGATGAGCCTTATGGACTTAACTGGGACTTGGTTCGTATGCCAAACGTGATCGCCACCCCGCACATTGGCGGCTCGACGCATGAAGCGTGGCGCCGCATCTCGCTGTCTGCCGTCGACAACATCATTGCTTTTTTTAAGGGCACAGTACAGAACAAGATTAATGAATGAACATGAAAGCACTCGTCCTTGCGGCAGGGAAATCCTCGAGATTGTACCCACTCACGTCCACACTGCCTAAGTGCCTCCTCCCTATTGGAGACGCGACGATTCTTGATTACCAGGTTCGCGCACTCCTCGCAACTGGCGTTACTGAGTTAGTGATTGTCGTCGGTTTCCAAAAAGAAAAAATTATCGACCACCTGACTGCGCGGTCGTATCCACTCAGCATTATCTACGTCGAAAATCCCGAGTTTGACTCCTCTCATCCTATTCGCAGCCTGTGGCATGCGAGGCAACACCTTCACGGGACGGTGCTCTTCTTTCACTGTGATGTGTTGTTTGCCGTCTCGGCCATCCAGCAGCTTATCGAAGACACACACCAGACGACACTGCTATATCGAAACGATGCGTGGGACGAGGAAGCTGGCAAGATTATCGTTGACCGTAGCGGTCGTGTCCGCGAATTGGGCAAGCACATAGAACGAGGGCGCGCTAGCGGTGAGTACCTGCAGGTAGCAAAGTTGGATGGCGCCTTTTGTACGGCTTTAGTTGCCACTCTCGAGAAACGCATCGCGCGGGGGCACGACAGCTATACCATCGATGCGTTGAACGATGTTGCAAACATGCCAACGGTTGAAGCGTGGTCTTCCGCCTTTGACGGTTTTGCTATGGAAATAGATACGCCAGACGACTACGCAGCTGCCCAGATTGCGTGGAACACAAGCACATGAACAGGCTCTACAGATACCTGAACCATATTTCCTTTAGGCTATCCTTTTTTATTCCACGCGCCCGCGACACATGGCTTTTCATCGGTTGGCATCGTGGTGCGGACACAGAGATTTTCGCTGACAACACAAAGTACCTTTTTTTGTACATGGCTCACATGCACAGAGACTTCCATGTCGTATGGCTCGCCAAAGATCGCACACTTGCAGCAACGCTACGCTCTCGCGGCTACACTGCCCACTACGAAAGGAGTGCGCGCGGCATCTGGTACGCACTGCGTGCCGGAACGACCGTTATAGATGCGTATCTCCAACCAGAGAACTACCGCTGGAGTGGAGGAACACGACTGGTGCAACTTCTCCATGGTAAGGGGATGAAGAAAGGGGGATACGCGCAAGCACCATTACGTCCGCAGGACTATATTGTTGTTACATCACCATTTGTGAGCAGTCTGTTGCCAGCGACATTTGTAGAGCAGAGCCACATCATTATCGCCGGATACCCACGAGACGACGTTATATTTTCTGACAATCCTGGAAGTGATATTGGTGTCGACTACGCCACGAGAGCTGCACTTGCGAACCCTTGCTATAAAAAAAGATACTTGTATGCACCGACGTTTAGACGTGGCAAGGCAGGTACCGAGGTTACGGCCGCATTTGATTTGCTCCACATGTCTAGATGGCTCGAGGAGCATGCGGGGCTTCTGGTGCTTCAGTTACATCCCAAATATCGTGACCAAGCACGGACTCTGTCGTATCCCAACATCCACTTTGCAGAGGATTCAGACATATATCCATTATTACCGAGCTTTGACGTATTGATCACCGACTATTCATCAATATTCACTGATTATCTGCTCTTAGATCGGCCGATCGTCTTCTACGCATACGACCTCGACGACTACGCGAAAAATGAGGGGCTTGCATATGACTCCTATGATGCACACACCCCCGGGCCCAAGGCGTACACATACCCTGAACTTATCAGTGCGCTAGATCAACTATTCGTTAGCGACGCATTTCAACACGATCGCGCACGCATCCGTGATCTCTATCACACATATTCTGACGGGCGTGCCTCTGAAAGGATACTGGCGGCCCTCGAAGCTACTGTACACACCGAGCAAGCAGGTGCTCATAGGCAGCCTTAAACCGCTCGAGACTGTACTCACCCGCTGTCTTTCTTGCCTCTGTTGCAAAGGCCTTTCGCTCTTCGGGCGAAAGAGCTAGCACTCGTTCCATCTTCTTCGCCACGTCATCTGGGTCCGGTCCGACAAAAAAACCGTTCCTGCCGTCTCGCAAGTATTCAGACACGCCCGCCACTCGTGTCGAGATGAGCGGCATACCGAACGCCAACCCCTCCATTGCCGCGATACAAAAACCTTCATGGCGAGACGTCAGGATGAAATAATCTCCCGCGATATAAAATCGGTGTGTCTCGCTATGCTCGCCCACAAATACGACTGAACCAGCAATCCCAAGCTCCCGCGCACGCGTACGGAGCTCGGTCATAAGCGCGCCGTCGCCGACAATAAGCAGCCGCACCTCGTCGACATGTCTCGCCACTTTTGCAAAGGCATCGAGCATAAGCTTGTGATTTTTTTGTGCCACTAAGCGAGAGACCGTAAGAAAGACGCGACTCGATGGACTTACGCCAATCTGCATTCGAATTGCGTCTCTCTGTGGTCCAAGCGACTGAACATCTTTCACGATCATCTCTGTATCAACACCATTATAGATGACGGTAAATTTGTCTCTTCCAATATGCTCTGTCGTCGATAAATACTCCGCCACACGCTCGGAATCCACCACCGTGGTATAGGTCACCCTCATAAGCAGTCTGTTCAAGAACATCTGGGCGCGTGATTTTATATGGTCTGTATTATGCTCCGCGGCGATGCACACATAGCCAAAGAGCGGTTTCAGCACGCGACAAATTGTATTGCTAAAAAAAAGACTAGACTTCACCACGTCAGGCCTCAAAGTGCCGAATACGCGGATAAGCCTGAGCCACGACCGAGCATCCAGCAGACTTTTAAAGTCTAGTTTGAACACAGGGATATCCTGTGGAACAGAGCCATAAAAATTTGCTTTGCCCTCGACCGGCCTAAGTACCACAAGCGACATGTCAAATAGGCTCCGGTCGAGTATCTGCAGTTGGTCAATGACGAGTCGCTGCACTCCCCCCAGCGCCAGATCATTTACGACGATAGCTACTTTGATCTTTCTGAGGGCTTGCTTCACCATACACTAGGTGACTCCAAGGTATTCAGCGAGACCCTCGTCGAAGGAGTACTCCGGCCTCCACCCAAGACTGAAAAGTTTTCCTCCATCCGCATCATACTTCAAATCCATGCCAGGCCGATGGCCTGTATGCGTCGTAACCCTTTTCCCAGTCAGACGCTCCACAACCTTAATAAGCTCCCTTACGGTGTGCCCCTCACCAAGGGTAATGTTATAGGCACCGTCGCCACGCTGCAGGATGACGTCGATGGCCGAAGGAATATTCTTTGCATAAATATACTGTCGATATCCGCGCCCTTCATCATGCAGTGGAACTGAGTAGCCCTCCTCAATGCTTTTTTTAAGCTGGGGCATAATCTTGCGCGTATCCTGACGATCACCAAAGACATTACACATGCGTGTTTCGACAGTCTTGCCGCGAATCGTTGGGTAAGTGTTATCGTACGCAATTCGCGCGAGCGACCCGAGCGCCTTTGAACATGAGTACGGATTCTTTGGGGTGAGCACATCGTCTTCTTTCATCGGCCTGTCACATTCACCATAAATTTCATCCGTCGAAACGTACATGAACTTTTTAAGTCCTGTGAGATTCCGGCAAGCCTCAAACGCATGTAACGTTCCGAGTAAATTTTTCTTAAAAGTTCGATAGGGTTCGCGAACGGAATAATCAACGTCTGTAATGGCCGCTGCATGGATAACATAGTCTGGCTGCTCGCTAATGATAGTCTCGACAACCCGCGGATCAGCCATGTGCATGTTGTGGTGCGTAAACGAACCATCAATTAGCTCAGGATGCGACCCTTCCGATAAATTGTCGACAACCACAACACGCCAGCCTTTCTGGACGTAATATTCGGTGACGTAGGAAAAAATGAACCCGAGTCCACCCGTGATGAGAATAGAGGACTGCTCACTGCTGTCCCGCTCTGTAAATGCTAGCTGCGGTCGCACTGACATCCAGTCAGCGCCATATTGCCTCATCATTTTCGTCCGCAGCGATGATATTATCGACATGATCCCCATCATGTTATCACACGACCTACGAGAAAGTCGTTGCTCACAAACGCAGCCCGCATTTGCTCGTGCAGCGTGCTCATATTCGCTTGAACGCAGTAACGACGAATCCGAGCGCATAGTCTGCAGGCAGATATTTTTTATGTAGAAATTGGGCGCAGCGGAGGAGCAGCCAGTCCCCCGCCGACGTCAGCGGCACAGCAAGAAGAGACACAAATCGCACAGGACCCGGCAAGAGACGCTCAAAAAGTTGCCACGCCGCAGCGCACACGCCCGTGCCCAGAGCCGCGACTTGCACATCAACAAATCCCGCAAGCGCAAGCGCTCGTCTCAGCGCTGAGGCACTGTAGCGATGATAATCTTCAGGCGAGGCGTGATACGGAAAGAGGTATGGCACAACAACGACTACACGACCCCCCGACCGTACAATTCGCGCCGTCTCTGCGAGAAACGCCCGGTATTCAAAAATGTGCTCGAGCACATTTATGAGCAATGCTCCATCATAAGATTCGGTCTCGATAGGCAGCGGCCTTTCAAAATCACACAGAACGTCTGGTCGGGCTTTTTTTCGTTATTTGCAACGTTGACTGAAAATTCGCCCCGAAACAACGCATGATACGAGGCGTCACTCACGCCCCCAAGATCGATGATTTTGCCCGTAAGCGCAAGCCTTCGCAACGCCACGTATTCCGCTCTTCTCAACAGTGTCATGGTGATGTGCGCACCTGCCTTGCAATCTGCTCCACGAGCTCCCCAAGGCTCTGCTGCTCCACCAAGGCCAGTGACGTACTTCCAGAACTTTCAAGCGCCACCACGAGCCGTTCAGCGAGCGTCTCTGCTGAATCGAAAAACGACTCGTCGCCTGCGGCCATCGCAAAATCCTTACTCGAAGCTAGCACTCGACAACCACAGGCTGCAGCCTCAAAAATTGTCTTATCGAGCATCCCTGATGGCGACGTGTTAACGAAAAGCTCGTGCGCCCGGTACAGGTCAGGTGTAGCCGAGGGCGGAACGGCTGGCAGGAACTGCACGAACGAGTCGATACCGAGCGTCCTAACCTGTATTTGTAGCGCATCGTAATACGCTGCGTCTGCGGGCTGCGGTGACCCCACGATGGTCGCCGTGAATTGAATGCCATCGTGGTGCAGGCGACCCAGTGCGTCAATGAACATTTCGACGCGCTTACTGGGCGCAATGCGCGCCAAGTACATCACCGAGCGAGGCTTGCGCGTGACGGCGCCATCGACCCTGAAGCGCATAGTGTCGATGCCCACAGGCATGAACACCGTTTTCCCATACTTCGCAGTATACGAATACCGAGACGTGCAAAAAATTTTGGTGCAAAATCGCGCCGCAAGGTCGGTCCGCCACGTGCCGGCATAATGATTTCGCCATAAATAAACGGGCTTCCCGAGCACTCGCCACAACCACCCCGCGGCGAGTACATACTCCTGATTCATGTGCACGAACACTGCATCATACTCGTGACGAAGCCGCCAAGTAAAACGAAGGAACCGCGCGACGTATACCACACGATGCGATAGTGCTCGTTCCTTACCTAGCGAGTGCACGTGCACGTTATTCGGAAGCTGGTACTCCCCTGCGCGCAAACAGATGACGTGCACCGCCTCGAATCTACTCGAAAAAGCTACGAGCCACGATACAAAAAAACCAAGAATCGGGTCTTCTGTATCGACAACCTGAGTAACAACGAGCAATCGCATAGGTTACTGCTTCCCGAGCACAAAGAACCGACGGTAGGGATCGAGTACGGCCGTTACTTCACGTCGCCTTTTGAACAGCGGCGAGAGCAGCCCTCTAAACATCCTCAACGTAGTCGTGCGGCCGTCTATTTCCCAATAATGCTGCTTCGAGACGCCCTTCGGAAATCGAATGGGTACCAGAAAAGCCACTCGCACCACATCGCGACGCAGCAGACTTCGCATGAAGGGAAACCTTATCGCAAGCTCAATGCCCGTGCGCCGGTGCGGCACCGAGATAAGCACCGCGCCCTTAGACACCCGAGCAAGCTCAGCGATCGCTTTCCGCGACTCCTCCCAGGGCATATGCTCAAGCACTTCGAACGCACACACCGCATCGAACGCCCCGTCCGCACATGGCAGTGCGCAAATGTCGCCGACAAGGTCGGGCGCAAGCTCTGCGTCGATGTCACACGTGGTGACCGTCAGATGAGGATCCTTCTTGAGAAGCGTGGGCACCACCCCGTCGCCCACGCCGACAATAAGAACCGAGCGCGCTCCCGACGCGCGAATCAAATCAAGTTGATATGAGTATGAAATAAATCGGGCTAGGGATTGATAACCACCCTTTGTGTAGCGTTCAGGAGCAATTTGTCGTTCGGTCATGGTCACATAGTACTCCTACCCCAGGGATTCTTTCCAGCGACGTGCCCAGTCCTCTCGACTCAAAAACGACAGACGCAGGGTGCCGGTCGCTTTCTCACGCAAAACGTCGTGGACTGCCCGCGCAAGATCCTTGCGCGACACCACAACCGCGCCAGCCTCTTTCGCTACCCCCACGTCCGGCGCCACTACTGGCACTCCCGCGGCGAGCGCCTCAATGATGCTTGCGCCCCAGCTTTCATGCTCTGACGTAGAAAGCACCACGTCTGCTACTGCTAAATAAGCCTCAGGTGGGTGCCACCCGGGGAATTCGACGGGGAGATTTTTTGCTGCCTTGCGAAGCGCAGACTCGAGCCGTCCTGCACCGAGCATCACGAGCACCACATCATCGCCCTTTGCGCGCACCTCCTTCAATACCTGAATGGCCCGCATCGGGTCCTTCTCGAGTTCGAATCGTCCGATCCACAAAATGGTTGGCCGAGTGTGCGCAACGCGCTCCACGTTCCTAAAACGCGCAAGATCAAGATACATAGGCAACACGTGTACCGGCGCGCTAGCCCCCAGGCGTTCCACTTGTGCGTGCACCGTGCTGGACACCACACGGATCGAGTCTGCGCGCCTAAGCACGAATCCACTCACTACGCGCCGCAGGCGAGAACTCCCTGACAAATCAGCGTGTACCTGCACATTGAGCCGTGCCCCATACGTGCGCGCGAGTAGCCACGCCACTAACCCTCTCCAGAATGGATCTTGGGTTGTGACGACATGATACGTCTTTTTTCGTACAGCCCGCACCAAGTCGCGCACCGAATGTTTCTGCGGCCACACAAACACATCAAAAGCATCAACCATTGATCGCAGGAGATGCATGCGCGTGTGCGCCTCGCTCCCTTCCGTAACCGCATGCACGTCACCACTTATGGAAAGAACATTCATGGCTGGCGAACACTACCACGCACCACAACATCAATTGCCGCCGCCGTACTCGAAGCGGAAAATGCTCTCGCCTTTTCCTTGGCCGCATGTACACGTGCACGCCACGACTCACTATCGCTCGTGATACTTTTCACCGCACGTACCAACGCATCGGCGTCATTCGGCTGCACCAAGACACCCTCTTTCCCATCGGTGACTAGCTCAGGAATACTACACACATTTGTTGCTATCACGGGAACGCCTGCGGCCATAGCCTCGACCGTTTGAAACGAAAAACTCTCCCATGACGTATTGAGCACGAAGCAGTCTGCATGCGTATACCACGCGAGAACCTCTGCCCGTGAGAGAGTGCCAGCGAACACCACTCTTCCTGTCTTCTTTGCGCGTCGCTCAAGGTCAGCTCTGAGTGGTCCGTCGCCTACAAGCACGAGCGACCACTGCGGTAACGCGTCGAGCAGATCAATCAATTCGCCAAAACCCTTCCACGGCACAAAGCGCCCCACCGACAGCATAAATGGATGCGGTGGCACATCTGCCAGTACGGAATGCGACGCCTCAACGGACTCGATGCCGTTATATACCACGTGCACCGCGTGCGGGTCTGTGCACCAGCTACTAACTATCGTGCGGAAATAATGACTCGGCACCACAACGCGCGCTGCGTGACGCACAACGTAATTTCGTACGCGCTTCAGCAGTTCAATGCGCCAACCGTACTGTGTCCGTTGAAAATCCTCTATCGAATCCTGTACGCCATATCGTACCCGAGCCTGTTCCCACGCGTGGTCCCCGGGCACCCGCACGACCACCGGCACGCCAGCAACGCGACCCGCGAGAATTGCCGGGAACCCGACGCTTACGGTATCTTGTGCAAAAATGACATCGGCCCGGCGCGCCGCGAGATATACCATTACAGCGTACCACCCGTGCCGCACGATCTTTGGGAGCCAGAGTACACGAGAAAACGGCACCGTCTGCACCTCGTATCCAAGGGTCGGCAAATGCCGCTCTAGAAAGACCGTGTGCGTCGCGGGGCCACCTATTTCCGGCGGGTACAACGGTGTGGCCACTACCAATCTCATATCCCAATTGTAGCGAATAACGCTCTTGTCTGCTCAGCGACAGTGCCCCAGTCGTATTTCTCGCGCACGAGGGCAAAGGCGTTCTCGCGCACCTGCTGCACCTTCTTTGGATTGGTCATGATCTCTTTTACCGCGTCCGCGATCTGCTCGGGCACGTCTGGATCGACCGCAAAGCCGGTCGCAGGCGCCCCAGGATTACGCTTGGTGTCGAACAAAAAATCTACGATACCTCCCTCCTGCGTCGCCACCACCGGTAGACCGGCGGCCATTGCCTCCACAAATGACGAACCGAAGCCTTCTGAACGAGAGGGCCGCACAAAGGCGTCGCATGCATGCAGATAGCCCGGCAGCTCCGCGTGCGAGACGTACCCCTTGAAGCGCACGCGCGAATCGAGCTCAAGCTCACGCGCAAGCGCCTTGAGCCTCGACTCCTCGGGCCCTGCGCCGAGTACGAGGAAGTGCACGTACTCAGGCAAGAGCACGAGCGAGCGCACCACAACGTCGACGGCGTTCTTATGCACTAATCTTGAGGAGGTAACGAGCCAAAACTCTCCCTCTTTCTTGCCGATGTCTAGCGGCATTGCACCAGCAAAGGCCCGAACATCAGCTCCGTTCGGTATCACTACTGGCTCCCCTTGATACCCCATGCGCCGTGCCCAGGCGGCGAGATACGTCGACAGCACCGTCACTGCGCTCGCGTGGTGAAAGCCGTAACGCAGCAGAGGCAAGAACAGGAATATATGTGGCCGCATGAAAACGTGCCTGAAGGGGTCGCCGTCTTGCAAGGTAAGTACGTACGGTACGCACACGCCGCGCATACGCAGGAGCGCCACAGGGAGCACCATATAGCTCATCATCGCCCAGAGTCCATCGAACTGCTTCTGTGCATGCAGACGCGCAGCCAGCGCAGCGGCACGCGGGATGAACAGTATTTTTGCAAAGTATGAGGCTCCACCATCGACTCGATGGACCATCACGTTGCCCACGCGCTCCTCGTGCAGCTCGCGACCCATACGCAGCGTGACGATGTGGAATTCGATATCGCGCAAGCGCTCAGTGATTTCCTTGAGCGCTATCTCGGCGCCGCCCACGTGCGGAAAATAGGAAAGTGAGAATATGAGTACTTTTTTCATCTCGTCAGAGAATCATCACCGCTCCGCCCGCCAACATGACCACGCCGAGAAACCCCAGAAACCATGGGGAGCTGAGCACGCCATTCCCCTCGATCTCTTCGGCGGCTGGAGCCACGTCCTCTGGAGTAGCAGGCACCGCCCCGAAACCACCGAGATTACTCGTTGATTCCGGGGCGATTACTGCTTGTGGTGCATGCAGAGGTTCGCTATGAATAATGGTCTGCTTGGTATAAGAACTCTCGCCAAAGACAGAAGGTTTCGGTTCTTCGACCGGCTGCGGTGCCGACACTGGGTACTGTGCAGCAAAGGCTCCGTCTGGGTACGTCAGCAGTGCGCTAAAGGTTGCCGGCAACCGAGTTGTCGCGTAGGTAAACACGACGCGGGCTCCAGGGAGGATAACGGTCCCTCGAGGAATCCGAAAAGACTTTGGGTGTGCGTACAACGCCCATCCAGACAGGTCGACCTTCTCGTTTGTATCGTTGACGATGACGATCCCGTCTTTGGTCACCAACGCGATGCGCACACGAGCCGGCTCTGCAGTTACAGCCAGTTCTGCGCGACCGACCGTAGCGCCATCGGTAGCCTCAGCTACCACCAGATAGGTACCTTCATAGCGGTACGTCTTCTCAGCCCGGAGCCCCTCTGCCGAGGATCCGTCGCCGAAGCCCCATGTCACGCGCGCGTCTGGGTCGTCCTTGCCCTCAGGCGTCTTTACCAGTGCCGAGAGAGCAAGTGGCACGTCGACCGACGCGTGCGCGTCGCCAACAATGGTGACCACGAGTTCGCGCGGACGCGGCTTCGAGGACGACGCTCCGGACGTCGCTTTTGGTGATGTGGTAGCCACAGGGGCCGTGACGCTCTCTGGCGCGGGCTCCTCGGGCGGCGCTTCATGGGCACCAACGGTTATCAGCGCCTGCAAGTCTGCGAAGGTGGCTGCACCAATGCCGGTAACATTTTGCAGGTCCTCGATACGTGCGAAGAGGCCGTGCGCCGTGCGGTATTCAATAATCGCCGTCGCCTTTGATGGGCCAATGCCGGGGAGCGTATCGAGCAGTGCTGCGTCTGCCGTATTTATATTGACCAGTGCCGCGTACGCAGAAGCTGGGGCGAAACTCACCCCGACGAGCGCAATCAGGATGAGGAACTTAGGCATCGCCTTTGAGCACCTTGCGGAGCATCTCTTCAGAGACTTCATAAGGTGCACTCGCCTTACCGGGCGAAGATTGAGAAGTCGCAGGTGCAGGAGGTGGCACAGACGGCACCTTCTGGGTCGGCGCCTGCCGCGGAGCCGCCTGAGAGAGAACCCCAGCCAGAGCGCCTTTGAGCGACTGCTCCTTATGGGTCTGGACCTGCCTCTTCTCTGCACTACCCTTCGCGGTCATCTCGCGCAAGATAGCCTTCAAATCTTCGGGGCTTTTCGAAGCCTGCGATGGTGGCGGAGGAGGCGTTGGCTCTGCTCGCTGCTGCGGGGCTACCGGGCGCGGCCTGTCTGAAAATCTCGGCTGACTGTTTGAGGTCGGCGCACTCCTTGTCTCTGGCGGCTTTGGCTTCTGCGCTACGGGCTTCGCATACGGCTTCTTCATACGCGCATCTTGCGGGGCCTCAGAAGCCTGCGACTCGCTCAGCTCTTCGATAATCTTCTGCTCGATCCCGGCGCGAGGCACGGCAAATTGCGCGCGCGAGGCCGCGATGACCTGCTCACGATAATTCACTGGCGGTGCCTCTATCGGCGGAATAGTCACTGCCGAGAAAGGCGCGGAGCCGACACCGTCGATCATGAGCGTAAGGTAGATCTGCCGCTTATCGAGCGCCACAATGTCCTCCTTCGTAAATTTCGGCATGAAAATCGTCTCGAGCACCTCGGCGTCAAAAGGACCGACACGAAAGGCAACCGTCGTGCCCACGTTACCAAACACGGCGTCGCGCACCTCCTCTTCCATCTGCTCAACGTACTGGTGCGCAATGGTGAGGTTCAGTTTGTACTTACGCGCCTCGGAGAGAATCTCAGCAAACGTCTCGTTGGCAAAGTTTTGGAATTCGTCCACATAGAAGTAACAGTTGGCGAGCTGCGCGAGCTCGCCCGCCGAGTACTCAGCGCGGCTCATTGCTGCGAGGAAGATGCGTGTGGTAAGCATGGAGCCCAGAAGGCGCATATTGGTCTCGCCCACCAGGCCCTTGGAGAGGTTTACCAGCAGGATCTTCTTCTGGTCCATCATGGTACGTATATCAAACGAAGACTTCGACTGCCCAATGATATTGCGGATAAGCGGGTTACCCGTAAACTGGCCCACCTTGTTTTGGATAGCGGGCGTAGCCTCCTGCGTGTAGCGGTCGCCGTAGTTAGCAAACTCCTTGGTCCAGAAGTCCTTCACCACTGGGTCTTTCACATTATCGACCACCTTGTTGCGGTATGCCTTGTCGGTATACATACGGTTCACGCCTAGCAGGGTGGCGTCGGGGTACTCGAGCAAAGCGAGGAGCGTGTTGGTGAGGATGTACTCCATGCGGGCGCTCCAAGCGTCTTCCCAGATCTTCTTGAAGGTAGCCATGAGCCCACTCACCACCAAGTGGCGCTTGTCGTAGCCGACGTCCTCCATCACGTTGAAGGCGATTGGGTGCTCGAGATCAAACGGCGCAAAATAGACCACATCTTTCATCCGCTCTTCAGGAATAAAGTTGAGGAGATGGTCTACCGTGCCTCCGTGCGGGTCAATGAACGCAATACCCTCGCCGTTGCGAATATCTTGTATCGCCATGTTCTCGAGCAGGGTCGACTTGCCCATGCCGGTCTTGCCGATAACATACATGTGGCGATCACGGTCCTTCGACTTAATGCCGAAGGGCACGTTCTTGCCACGCGCGTCGGTCGCGGCAAAATACGTGACGCGCTCTTTGTTCTCCATTGACTAAAGTATAACAAATCCCGCTCACGCGGGATTTGTTTTCAGAACTAAATGGGTGACATTCCAGGAGGCGGTGCTGCTGAGTGGGATGGCTCTTCTGATGCGCTCTCTGACTCTGTAACAGACTTGGCAGGGCGCGTACGCATGGCGAGGCCAATGCCCATCACGCTCGCGCCGAGCACCGCCGCAAGCAGTGTCCGAAAAGAGCTTGGCAGGCCCGAGAGTGGCGCAAGGACCGTAAGGACACCAAGAAGAACAAGCGTGCTTGAGCGGGACATAATTGGATTGTATCAGGGCGTGACTATGACCACAAACTCGCCCCTCACATGGTCGGGGTTAGCAGCAAAATATTCAGCCATTTCGACCGGAGTACCGGCCACAAATTCCTCGTGCATCTTGGTAATCTCGCGTGCAATAGCAACCTTCTGAGCCCCAATGTCGCCGAGCTCCACCAGAAGCTTCTCTATGCGGTGGGGCGACTCATAGAGCACCACCGGCACCTCGCTCTCCGCCAGAGCCTTGAGGGCCGTCTGGCGACCCTTCTTGTGCGGCAAGAAGCCAAGGAAGGTAAAGCTGCCCTCCTCGAGGCCGGCAATAGAGAGTGCCGCCGTGAGGGCCGAGGCACCGGGGATAGCCTCTATGGTGGCCTCGGGCATATTGCTACGAATATAGGCCACGAGCCGCGCTCCTGGGTCTGAAATACCCGGAGTGCCCGCGTCACTCACGAAGACGACGCGCTCCCCCTTCTCAAGCCGTGCCGCCACCTCTTCTGCTTTTTTAATCTCTGTCGCGGCATCGAGTCTTTGCAGCGGCTTTTTTATCTCATACTTCGCCAGTATTTTTGAAATCACCCGTGTGTCCTCGGCGTAGATAACGTCGCACTCCTTAAACGTGCGCAGCGCACGGAGGGTAATGTCCTCCATGTTTCCTATTGGTGTCGCGACTATTGAGAGAGTGCCCATGTTATGCAGCATGACTCACGAGCTTGTCGGCAACCTTATAGATGTCGCCCGCACCCATGGTCATGACTGAGTCGCCCTGACTCGCAACAGACAGCGCTTGTTCGATAGCGTCGAAAGAATCGAGAGCGGTCGCGTCGACTCCCTCAGAACGAATGCGCTCGGCAAGGATTGCGTTTGAGATAGTGCCGTCGCTCACCTCTCGTGCAGCGTAGATGGGCGCGATGAAGACTTTGTCAGCGGCGCCAAAAGCTGTGGCAAATTCATTAAGCAAGTCTTTGGTGCGGCTGTAGAGGTGTGGGTGGAATGCTACCCATATTTTGCCCTCGCCTACTTTCGCGCGAAGTGCCTCGAGGGTAGCCTTCACTGCTGTAGGGTGGTGGGCATAGTCGTCGTACACCTCAGCTCCACTCGCTGATTTGCCCTTGTATTCAAAGCGGCGCCACGTACCATGGAAGGCCCCGAGCGACTTACCTATAGCGTCCTGAGAAATATCCACGAGGAAGTGTGCTGCCACGGCCGCAGCACGAGCGTTCTGCTGGTTGAACTCGCCCGGCAAGCGCAGCTCATAGCCTGTCTCGAGCGTGTAGTCGATAATTTTCGCTTTCGCTCCTGCTAGAAGCGGCGCTATGTTTGGATGATGAGCGTCGGTGATGATCGCCCCTTCTGCCGGCACCTTCTCTATCGCCTTTCGAAAGACGTCCTGCATGGCGGCGAGCGTTGGGTAAAAGTCGGTATGGTCCCATTCCAAGTTTGTAATTACCAGCACGGTGGGCGCGAGCAGCAGCACATGCCCCTTCCATTCGTCAGCTTCTACAACAAAGACGTCTGAGTCTCCATGCAGATAGTTGCTCCCAAAGTCTTTCACAATAGACCCTATTACTGCTGTGGGCGATGCACCGTGGTCTGAAAGTATCTTGGCGAGCATGCCAGTGGTAGTGGTCTTGCCGTGCGTACCTGCAACTGCCACTGTTTTCTTGCCCTCTGACACCTTCCCGAGCAGTGCAAAGTTTGAGAGCTGTTCGACACCAAGCTCGGTGGCGCGGGCACGCTCGGCATTGTCCTCTGGCACGGCGTCGCTGTACACCAGCAGCGCTGCGTCCGTCGGCACGTTCTCAGCCTTATGACCTATCGAGACTGCGACCCCCTTCTGTTCGAGCAGCTCGGTTACGGGCCCTGCCTCTCTATCTGAGCCACTCACCACTGCCCCCTGGTCGGCACACAGCTGCGCCAAGGCCGACATGCCAATGCC
>JBAYUT010000006.1:0-31808 GCA_041674945.1 Minisyncoccota bacterium
ACGCCACCGCGCATCTCTTTATCGACGAGCCGTTTGGCAAGCAAGAAGGGAAGGCCGCGTGGATAGAGAGCCTCTTTGCTACTCACCCCCCAGTTGAAGCACGTATCAAAGCGCTTCTGGGGCCACAAGCCAACTAGTATTTTTTCTGCTATAAAAACAACACACGGAAGGGTGGCAGAGCGGTCTAATGTACCACCTTGGAAAGGTGGCGTAGGGGCAACCTTACCGGGAGTTCGAATCTCCCCCCTTCCGCAAATGTTAAAGAGACAATTATGAGCACAATATATGCACAAATGATTTCGTTCCTAGCTTGGGCTGGCAGGAACCCAGTGTGAGCAGGGCTATTAGTTGTTGTTACATCCTTGGGCTTTATTTGGACAGGTATTCAGTGGTCACTGAACAGTCTCCACGTAAGTATTTCGATAGCAACTCCGAAAACATATCTGAATCCAGACAATATTCTCACGGGCCTGTATGAAATAAAAAACGAAGGTGAAAAGACACTCAATCGACTAGAGTTTACATATTCCATAAAGAAACTAAGTAGCGACCAAAATCTCACAATTAATGGTGATGAAAATTTCGGAAGCACAATTGTGGTTCATGACAGTGTTAACCAAACAGTTACGAATCTAGAATCGGGCAAAACGAATACAATTTACTTTCCTGAAAATCTGTTTCGGATAGCAGGGAAGGTAACATACGTTGATATGGCAGTAAAAATTAAGGTCAAGGTGAGTATTTTCAAATTCTTTTCGCGGACGTCAGAGCAAATTTTTAGATTCCAGAGCGTTTCTGATACAAAAGGCCGGTTGTGGCTTATGCAAGTCCCTCCCAACAAAAAGTAGATTCCTGACCAAAGAATGGAGCCAGTCCCCATTCTTCCATTGACGACGATTAATAGACGTGTTACTATAAATATCAGAAAATCAAGGACAAGTCTCACTCAGTCACCCGCCGCGCACATTGCGACAATGCGTGCTCACATGGAGGAATCATCATGCCTTTTTCACTCGATACGCTTGGCACGTTGCTGAGCTGGACAAACGACCGAGGGGAAGAGCTCCTCTTTCCTCAAGGCCAGATTACGATCGGTGGGCAGCAGAAGCTCCGTGGTGGCGCCCACGTATGCGCGCCGATCTTCGGGACGCAACCCAAGACGTCGCCCTATGAGGGCGTCAACCTGCCCCAGCACGGGTTGGTTCGGGTCAGTGGGAGCAGCGCCACACAGCGCGCGTTCTCGAGTCTCGGCGGCTTTGAGTGCAGAGTGTTCTCTTTCGACGCGAACGAGGTCTTCCCATGGAGTCACGAGGTCCTGGTGAAGGTGTCCGAGGATGACTTCGGTAACACGCTTCACCACGAGCTGGCTGTCGGCGATACGGGACTCGATCGGCACGGGCGTCCGATGCCGCTCTCGATGGGCGTTCATCCGTACTTCGCGACGAGAGGGCAGCCCTTCGAAGTGGGGGTGACCCACGAGGATGGTATTCGTAACCTGCATTGTGCAGAGCTCGCCGCTGGCAAGTCCGTCTACATCCCGCGCAACGGCTTTTGGATGCAGGTCGACCTCAGGTGCTCGGGCGGAGTGGTGATGGTCTCTATCGCGGCAGAGCGGAACTTCGAGGGTGGCTACACGGGGATCAACCTCTGGAGCGACTCCTTCGATCGGTACCTCTGCATCGAACCGGTGCTCGGTCGAGACAGGGACGGGAAGCCCGACCCTGTGTATCTCGAACCGGGCGAGGGATGCACCTGCCGCTGTTCGTTCAAGTTCTCGGCCACATGAGGCGGTCTCCGTTTCATCAGGCGGCGCAGGTCCTCAGGGATCTGCGCCGCATCGTTTTATAATGAAATAATAGGGTCAGCCCCATTTATGTGATTTTAGAAGTTGTAAGGGCAGAGGTATACTTCTGTCCATGACCTTAGAGCGACCGAGAGCAACCACGGGTGCCACTATCGAGTCCACGCCGAGATTGCAGATCGGTACTGAAAGCTTAGCAAGCGATACGCGCCCTGAGCGTAATGGAGATGCGGTAATACAAGGCACTAATTTCGTAGGCGTGCTGGACGGTGTGGGCGGTCGTGAAGGAGGGGCTGTGGCTTCCCAAGAAACAAAGAATTTCTTAAAGGCAGCTTTACAAGAGCTCTCACCAAAGCTCTCCGCACAAGAGGTCGTTAGCCAATTGGTACGGATCTTGCAAGAAGCAAACGATAACCTCCTGCAGCTCAGAAGGGAAGGTCCTTACCCAGAAATGGGGACAACTGCCTCAGTTGTGTGGTTTGTGGAGAGTGTGGCTACTGTACAGCAAGCTGTAATTGCAAACGTGGGAGACAGTCGTGTGTACGTGTGGCGCGCAACTACTCAAAAGTTGGAGCAAATAACGCTTGACGACAACTTAGTCAGCAGAGATTATGAGATCGAGACTGAAGCACGGTCTTTGCAACAGAAATTCAATAATGTTATTGACCCTAGTGAGCTCACAGAGTCAGAGAAGGAGTATTTTGAGAGCAGAAATATGATTACTCAAGTGCTCGGTAGACAGGACACTCAACCCCGCACTTATATCGTCGACCTGAGCACGGGTGACAAATTGCTTGTGAGCTCAGACGGCCTCCATGATAACCTTACCGATCTCCAGATTGAGGCATTGCTACGACAGGATATTACTCCGCAACAGCATTCGGAGAGACTCGCTGCCCTCGCCCTTGATGCGAGCAGGGCTGGTTCGCATCGCAGTAAACGAGATGATATAAGCGTATGTGTTGTGGAAGTCACCGGATCCTCGGCGCCAATGAGTGATTCCGGACCGTCCTCTGTTTAAGCCTCTGCACGGCCACGTCAGCGCAAAGGCAGAGTGTGCCAAGTCAACGTTCTTTTGTATACTGCACAGACAAAATGGCGCTCTCTACACTCACGTTTGAAATGTATCTCTTCAGACGACGCGCAGCGTATACTGTAGCGTATGCTTACTAATTTATTTGTCTTTGTCGCGGCGCTCGGCCTCGTTATCAAAGGGTCTACCATGGCGACGACCTACGCGGACAGATTCGCTGAGAGCCTGGGGATCTCTAAGTACGCCGTGGGATTCATGGTGGTTGCCATTATTTCCATACTGCCTGAGACGTTTATTGCGATTAATTCAGCGCTCAACGGCGTATCAGCGTTTGGGCTGGGCATGTTGTTCGGCTCCAATATTGCCGACCTAACGCTCGTGTTCGCCCTGATGGTCTTCTACGCAGGCCGCAGCCTCAAGGTAGAGAGTAAGGTGCTCCGTAATCAGGCGCTGTATCCTTTTATCTTGATTCTTCCGCTCCTTCTGGGGCTCGACGGGCAGTACACGCGGGTCGAGGGAGCGGCGCTTATTGTGATGGGTCTGCTGTTTTATCACAGCACCCTCCAGCACGCGAAAACGCTCACGAGCGTCACACCCCCTTCGAGGCGCACACACTACCAGAGCTTGTTCCTGCTCGTAGGCAGCACGGCACTCATGGTGGTTGGGGCGCACTTCACTGTTACGTCTGCCACTGCCATAGCCCGTGCGCTCGACGTGAGTCCGGTACTTATAGGTCTGCTCGTGGTGGGCCTCGGCACCACCATGCCCGAGCTGTTTTTTGGACTCAGATCAGTGCGCACTAAGGAGGATGGATTGGCGGTTGGCGACATGCTTGGCACCGTCTTGGCAGACGCGACGGTGGTGGTGGGTATTCTCGCATTGATACAGCCATTCACGTTCCCTCAGCAGATTGTGTATATCACAGGCGCCTTCATGGTGGTGGCGGCCTTCGTGCTCTTTCAATTCATGCGGTCGGGCAGATCGATCTCACGACGTGAGGCATTGCTCCTCCTGGCGTTCTGGCTCGTCTTTGTGTTGGTGGAGTTTGTGGCTGCGACAGCGTAATCGCATAGATGAGAAAGTACGTTGTAGTGGAGAAGCTCTCGGGGGAGACGCCCCTTGCGGCAATAGGGAGATGGAAAGGGGAGCACCCAGAGTATGCAGAGGTGCCTGCATCATATGCGGGCAGGCTCGACCCGATGGCGAGCGGGAAGCTGCTCGTCTTGCTCGGGGAAGAGTGCAGACGCCAAAAAGAGTATACGAAGCTCGACAAAGAATATGAAATAGAAGTTCTTCTCGACATTGGCAGCGACACGGGCGACGCCCTCGGCCTGGCCGAGTATGCGGGCAAAACGACACCTGTGGATAACTTTTCCCGCCTGGACGAGATTTTGAGGGCCGAGGAGGGAAGTCACGTGCGTCCCTACCCGCACTTCTCATCTAAGACGGTGCAAGGTAAGCCTCTTTTCATGTATGCCCTCGAGGGCACGCTTAGCACTATTCAGATCCCAACGCATGCCGAACATATCTACCGTATTAAACGGAGGGACGTGACTTCCCTATCGGCCGTAAAACTTTCACAGCGTGTTGATGCGTTTCTCGCAAAAGCACCCACGTCAGACGAGCCGTCAAAGGCTCTGGGCGCAGACTTTCGCATTGAGGCGGTGCGTGCCAGCTGGCAAAGGCTCATCTCTGAGGCCCGTGACCGGGAGTTCGTCGTACTCTCGTTGCGTGTGGTGTGCGGGTCGGGCACGTACATGCGCTCGCTCGCGCCACGCCTTGGCGAAGCCCTTGGTACACGCGCACTTGCCCTCTCGATACGGCGCACCAAGATCGGCCGATACTGGCGTAGGCTACACTACCTGCATGAGGTCTAGGTATTGGTACGTACTCGGAGTGCTGCTGGTGGCGGGGCTACTGCTGTATGCGTATAGGACAACCCTGCCACAGACAGTTCTCCCACAGGTGTCTCCTGAGGGGGCGCTCTTCGGCGGAGTGTCCTTGAGCCTGGAGTTCGCGACCACCAGCGCTGCTCGTGAGCGTGGCCTGAGTGGCCGGACCGACCTCCCTGCTACCTCTGCGATGCTCTTCGCCTTTCCCAGAGACGACAGGTACGGCTTCTGGATGAAGGGCATGCTCATACCGCTCGACATATTCTGGCTCGACGCTCAAGGACGGGTGGTGCATGTCGCTGCCGAGGTTTCTCCTGCCTCATACCCGCATGTCTTTTATCCACCCGTACCCGCACGGTATGTCCTTGAGACGATGGCGGGCTTCGCCCGCACACATGCGGTGGCGACCGGCACCCAGCTCACGTTGCAAAAGTTTCCAACCGTTACGCAGTAACACTATCCACAGTGTTTTTTAGATTGGCAGGAGTAAACTTGTGATAACGAAGACGTTTCGTATTTTATTCATTCAACCGCCACAATCATTCATGTCAAAGACCGCAAAAGCCGTCGTTCGCGCAAAGGTAGCTGCACCCGTAGTTGAGCAGAAAGTCGAGGCGACGATCTCCAAAGAGACCCGCCGCTATCGTGAGCTCGTGCCACAGATACAGAAGCGGGACGGGCGGTTGGTGCCCTTCGATTTTGACAAGATTGTCACGGTGGCATGGAAGGCGATGATGGAGACCGGTGAGGGGAGCCAGGAAGATGCGGTGCTTATTGCGCACCAGGTGGCAGGCGAGTTGGGGAGAATAGCGAAAAAGTTCAATGGCTTCCTCCCTACGGTCGAGAGCACGCAGGACCTCGTGGAGAAGTACCTCATCTTGAACGACTACGTGAAGACGGCCAAGGCGTACATCCTCTACCGCGACAAGCGTTCGCAGCTCCGTGCCGCTGAGGCAATGATCCCCGATGAGGTCAGGCAGAAGATTTCTGAAAGCAGCAAGTACTTTGCGACGCCGTATCAAGAGTTCATATTCTACCAATTCTACTCGCGTTGGAGCGATGAGCTTGGCCGTCGCGAGACCTGGGTCGAGACCATCGACCGCTTTATGGACTTCATGCGCGAGCGCTTGGGCACCAAACTCACGGCCAAGGAGTACGCGGAGGTGCGCGAGGGGATTCTTAATCGCGAAGTGTGCCCCTCGATGCGGCTTCTGTGGTCCGCGGGCAAGGCGGCGCGCAAGATGAACGTGACTGCGTACAACTGTGCCTATATTGCGCCAACAAACTGGCGTGACCTTTCCGAGATTATGTATGTCTCTATGTGCGGTGCAGGGTGTGGCTTCTCAGCTGAGCCTGAGAACGTCGAGCAGTTCCCCCAGATACAAAAGCAGAGCGGCAAGACGCTCCCGGCCATTGTGGTTGAGGACAGTAAGATCGGCTGGTGCAATGCGTTCGTTGCTGCCTGTGAAGCATGGTCCTCTGGGTACGATGTCGAGATCGATTATTCGCTTATCCGCCCCGCAGGAGCACGTCTTGGTACGATGGGTGGCCGCGCCTCAGGGCCAGCCCCCCTCCAGGAGCTCATGCAGTTTACCCGTCGCAAGATGCTCGCACGCCAAGGCCGCCGGCTCTCCACGCTCGATGTGCACGATATCATCTGCCAGATTGGGCTTATTGTCGTGGCAGGGGGTGTGCGCCGCTCGGCACTTATCTCGCTCTCGGCACTCGACGACCGCGACATGCGCGATGCTAAGAAGGGTGCCTTTTGGCAGAGTGAGGGGCAGCGTTCGATGGCCAACAACTCGGCAGTATACGAGGTAAAGCCTTCAGCCGCAGAGTTCTTCGAAGAGTGGACCGCGCTCGTAACGAGCGGTTCAGGCGAGCGGGGCATATTCAACCGTGGTGGGCTTGAGAAGCAGGTACCGAAGCGTCGCTGGGAGATGCTGAAGGACCAGACACAGGTGGGTGTGAACCCTTGTGGCGAGATCTATCTGCGCTCGAAGCAGTTCTGCAACCTCACCTCTATTGTGGTGCGCCCCGACGACACGTCGGCAAGCCTTAAGCGCAAAATGCGTCTCGCCACTATTCTCGGTACCTACCAGGCAACGCTCACCGACTTTGAGTACCTCTCAAAGGAGTGGAAGCAGAATTGTGACAACGAGCAGCTCTTGGGTGTCTCGATAACGGGCTATTACGACAACAAAATGGTCCGTAATGATGCGGTGCTCGAAGACTTGCGTGACTACTCGGTCAAGGTGAACAAGGAGTATGCAAAGCGCTTCGGCCGCAAGCCTTCGACTGCCGTGACGTGTGTGAAGCCCCACGGCAACTCAGGACAGCTCCTTGGCGTGGGCTCCGGTATGCACCCATGGTATGCGCCGTACTACATCCGTCGCGTGCGCATCAGTGCGAACGACCCTCTCCTGAAGCTCGCTGAGGATCAGGGAGTGCCGATTCGCCCAGAGGTGGGCTATTCGACCAGTAACGCAACCACCATGGTGCTTGAGTTCCCGGTGAAGGCTCCTGAGGGAGCGGTTGTGAGTAAGGACATTACGGCGCTCGCGATGCTCGAGGAGTGGAAGCGATTGAAGACCCATTTTACCGAGCACAACCCGTCGGTCACGATCTACGTGAGCGATAACGAGTGGCTCGCGGTGGCGAACTTCGTGTACGAGAACTGGGATATTGTGGGCGGGCTCTCCTTCCTCCCTCGCAAGGACCACGTGTACCAGCTTGCGCCGTACGAGGAGATTACGAAGGAGGAGTTCGAGCATCGTAAGAGCCAGTTGGGCGCGATAGACTTCTCACGCCTTGTGCTCTACGAGAAGAACGACCAGACTATCGGCGCCAAGGAGCTTGCGTGCGCCGGCGGTACCTGCGAGATCTAGGGCGCGGAGCACGGTAAGCAAAAACCCACGCAGGAGCGTGGGTTTTTGCATGTGGTGGACTAGGGCAGTAAGCCGAGTTCTGTATTCCCTGCCTTGCGGTAGGGAAAGACGATCATTTATCTAGGATTTCGATTACTCGAGACCTCAAGCGGCACTACTCGTGAGAAAGCGCTTGCGCGACGTCACACAAGTCACGGCCTTGCATGCGGGTAAGGATTTGCTCGTTGCACCCCTGCCTTGCAACAGGATTCTCCCCGAAGGGAGTCGTTGGCTTTCGCCTCGGACGTCACTGTAGGCACCTCTATCCTCGCGGACGACGGGCGTTACCCGCTACCTTTCTCTCTGCCCAAAGCCCAAGGGCATGTGGGCGGGGGCATGCTCGGACTTTCCTCTCTCCAGGCGGTAAAGCTTGGAGAGCGATCGTCTTGCCTAGTCCGCTATGGTTATACCACATTTTCTGGCGGGGCAGTAGTCTCTAGACAGGGAGAGCGCTGCGGTATACTACACGCATTACTATCGAATAGCCCTTATTTACTATGCCGCCACAATCATTAGACGTCGTGCCTCGCCGCTCACTTGAAGTGTGGAATGTCTGGGCTCTCATTGCGACCTTGTTTGCTAGCACAGTGTTGGCGACACCCTTCCTTTCTGCGCCGCTCATGACGACGAAGGCTTTCCTCCTTGCAGAAGGTGCCATCATTACGCTGGTGCTCTTCATTGCGGCGCGCTTCTCGCGCGGTAGTGTTATCGTCCCGCCACTCGCGCTTGTGGGGGCACTGTGGCTCCCGGTGCTTGCCTACGCGCTCTCGACTGCGTTCTCGGGGGTACCGCTCGCAACCGCACTGTGGGGGACTGCGCTCGAGGTAGATACGCTTGGCTTTATGATCGCGGCAGCGACACTCGGTACGCTCACGGCACTCGTGTTGCGCCGCGTCGAGCACTACCAGACCT
Organism: Minisyncoccota bacterium; assembly: GCA_041674945.1. GTDB lineage: Bacteria > Patescibacteriota > Minisyncoccia > Phycocordibacterales > Phycocordibacteraceae > C7867-001. Next base: position 8,566 of record JBAYUT010000006.1, read on the forward strand.
TTCTGCGCGCAGGGGCGGGAGCCTTTGTGGTGGTCGCCGTGCTACAGCTCCTCATTGTCATTGTCGGGCAGCTTGCGCCCCAGACCATCTCTCCCGCCTTCTCGCTTGTGGGATCGTTTGAGGACCTTGCGTACCTCCTCGGCCTCGGCGTGACCGGCGTCCTGGTGACGGTCCGGTTCGTTGAACTGTCGCTGCGTTCTCGTCGCGCACTCGTGGTGGCGACGGTAATCGCGCTCTTCTTGTTGGCGATCGCAAACTCGACCATCGTTTGGATCATGGTTGCCCTCGTGTCGCTCGGGCTCTTTATTGAGTCGGCAATGATGCGCAAGAGTGTCGTAGACGAGGACGACCTCGACAATGTGTCTCTTATGGACGAGAGCTCTCTTGGCACCGACAGTGGCGCGCGCTCGGTGACGCTCCCGCTCCCCGTGCTCGCGGTGGCCATTTTCTTCTTGGTGGGTGGGGCACTGAGTGGCGCGCTCGCCAATGCGCTCCATGTCAATGTCGTGTCGGTGAGCCCTTCGTGGCAGTCGACGCTGGCGATAGCCCAGAAGACTTATAGTGCCGCACCCATATTCGGCACTGGCCCCGGGACCTTTGGCGTGGAGTGGTTAAAGCACCGCGACCCGTCGCTCAACACGACCGTTTTTTGGAACACGGACTTTAGGGCGGGCATCGGTTTTATCCCAACCTCGTTTGTCACTACGGGCTTGCTCGGTGCGCTCTGCTGGATCCTCTTCTTCGGCCTCTTCGTGGTGCTCGGTCTGCGGACCCTAATCAGCCGTACGCCGCATGACCCATCTGTGCGGTACGCCGCCGTGCTGTCGTTTGTGATGACGGCGTATCTCTTTGTGATAGCGGTCTTTGCCCTACCCGGTGCGGTGATTCTTGCGCTGACCTTTGTATGTGCAGGGTTGTTTACCTCCACCATGCGTTTTGCCGAGCAGGGTCGTCAGCGCGGGTTGATATTCTCACGGAGCCCACGCCTCGGTTTCGTTGTGGTGTTCTCGCTTACGTTGCTCATGTTTGCGTCAGTCGTTGTTGCCTACGCACTCGTGGAGCGATACTTGGCCGTGCTCTCGCTCACCAATGCGCAGGTCGCCTTCTCTAAGGGAGACGTAGCCAAGGCAGAGCAAGACGTACAGAGTGCGATTTCCTTCGCGCCGTCATCTGCCGCATACCAGGCACAGGCCGACATAGCGATTGTGCGCCTGGGACAAATCGCGGCTTCGACAACGATGCCCGCCACCGTCGCGCAGCAGGCATTCCAGGCAACGCTCTCGACGGGAATCAATGCGGCTATTACTGCCACACGGCTCGCGCCCTCTGAGTATCAGACGTGGCTTGCGCTCGGTAACCTCTATGCGCAGGCGGTGCCACTGAACGTGTCGGGGGCGTACGAGAGTGCGAAGACGGCCTACGATAAGGCGCAGGCGCTCAACCCGACCAGTCCAGAAATCTTGTACGTTGTGGCGCAGCTCAATATCGCTCACAAAGACTTCGCGGCAGCGAAGGCCGACCTCAAGTCTGCCATTGCACTCAAGCAAGACTACCTCGACGCAATCTTCCTCCTCTCGCAGCTCGAGGTGCAGAGTGGCAATGTGAAAGAAGCGCTCGATGCCGCAGTGTCGGCCGCGTACTTCGCGCCTAATGATCCGAATGTACGCTTCCAGGTGGGTGTCTTGCGAGCGGCAAGTGGCGACTACGCAGGCGCAGTCGTAGAACTCTCGGCGGCGGTGGCTGTGAACAAGCAGTTCGCCAATGCACGCTACTTCCTCGCGGCGGTGTATGCCAAGCAGAGCAATTTTGCAGGTGCGATCGAGGAGCTGCAGGAGATTGCGGCGCTCTCTGCAGAGAACACGAGTGCAGTTGCGCCGCTTATCACTGCGCTCGAGGCAGGAAGGAACCCGTTCCCCGCAAACCTGCTCTCGGCAGCAACGCCGCCAGCAAGCTAGTCTCCTACGCCCCTGTAGAGTAGAGTAGAGTCATGGTGCATAAGACTCTTCTGAGTATCAGAACACGGGTACGCGGCCTTCGTCAGGCCGCGTATTCGCGTATCTCAACGCCCATCCAGGGCCTGCATCAGGCCGCCTACCTGCTCGCCGCACTTACGCTTGCCTCGCAGGCGCTCGCGTTACTCCGCGACCGTACCTTCGCACACACCTTTGGCGCAGGCCAGGTACTTGATGTCTATTACGCCGCTTTTCGTGTGCCCGATCTCGTCTTTGCTATCGTCTCTTCGCTCGTGAGTGCGTACGTCATCATTCCCCGCATTACGGGCATGGATAGGGCAGAGACGCGCCGTCTCTTATCGGAGACCGCTACCTTCCTCTTTGTGGTCGGTGGCCTCGCGTGTGTGGGTATCGCCCTCTTTATGCCGAGCTTCTTGACGGCTCTGTACCCAGACCTTATGAGAGCTCCGGGGCAAGAAGGGTTCGTGCTGTTGGCGCGCATCTTGCTTGTCCAGCCTCTTCTCCTCGGACTCTCAGGTATCTTCTCCAGCGTGACACAGGTACATCGTCGCTTTGTGCTTTTTGCTCTTTCGCCCGTACTCTACAACCTCGGTATTATTGTTGGTACGGTCTATTTCTACCCTCTCTGGGGGCTCCCCGGTATTGGCGGTGGGGTTATCTTGGGTGCGGTGGCGTATCTGATGGTCAACGTGCCGGTGCTACTTGAGGCGGGCGTGTTGCCAGCGTTGCGTATGCCCCGGCTCGCGCTGATGCTTCCCATTGTGCGCGATTCTGTCCCGCGCTCGCTCGCGCTCGGCATGAACTCTATTACCGCGCTCGCCCTTACTGCCATGGCATCACGCATTGGCACGGGGTCGGTATCGGTCTTTACGCTGGCGGGCAACTTGCAGGCGGTGCCACTTGCGCTCATAGGGTCTTCGTATGCGGTGGCGGCGTTCCCCGCCTTGTCTGAGGCCTCAGCTCTTGAGGACAAGGGCGAGTTTACTCGCGTGCTCTCCTCGAGCGCTCGGCATATTATCTTGTGGTCGATTATTGCGCTCGGTATGATTATAGTCTTGCGGGCGCACCTTGTGCGAGTGATTCTCGGCACAGGTGCCTTCGACTGGGAAGCGACGCGCCTCACGGCCGCACTCCTCGTGGTACTCGCGGTAGGTCTCGCAGCCGAGGCGCTCAAGCTCCTGTTCTCGCGCGCTCTCTATGCGGCGCGTCAGTCATGGCGCCCGCTCATGTATCAGCTTGCGGCAGGTGCGCTCACGGTGCTCTTGGCTATCAAGCTTCTCGGCCAGCCGCCCGCAGCTATACTCACGCCGCTTGCCGCGCTTCTGAAGGTGAGTGACGTGTCGGGCCTCCCCATCCTCCTCCTTGCGCTCGCCTCGACTCTTGGACAAATCTTTCTTCTCATGCTGTCTCTCGTGGCTCTCCGAACGGTGGCACCCGGGCTCTCTCGCGCGCTCCTGCGGCCCTGTGTCGATGGCATTATTGCGGCAGTGGCAGGCGCAACTGCCGCCTACAGCGCGCTCGCGCTCATGGGCAGCATCGCGCCTCTGACCACGCTCGCCACCGTGCTGGCCGAGGGGCTTACGGCAGGGGTCGCAGGCCTGATTGTTGTTGGGCTTGTCCTCCATGCGCTGGGCAATAAAGAGTTTGCGATGATTGTCGATCTTTTCCGTACTTGGCGCCGCTCCCCAGAGGGTGCGTCGGGCATACTCGAGCCCTCGGCAGAAGAACCACCCCAACCATGAACCCAAAACATATTAGAAATTTCTCCATTATTGCGCACATCGACCACGGCAAATCTACCTTGGCCGACCGCCTGCTTGAGCGCACGGGTACGATACCTGAGCGTCTGATGCGCGATCAGGTGCTCGACAAGATGGACCTCGAGCGCGAGCGCGGTATCACGATAAAGATGCAGCCGGTACGCATGAAGTATGCGCACGAAGGGACTGATTACATATTGAATCTTATCGATACTCCCGGTCACATCGACTTCTCTTACGAAGTGTCGCGGGCGCTTAAGGCGGTAGAGGGCGTGCTCTTGCTCGTGGACTCTACGCAGGGCATACAGGCACAAACGCTCACCACCCTTACAGCGGCTGAGGCGCAAAAGTGCGTGATTATCCCGGTGGTGTCAAAGATAGACTCGCCTGCGGCGCGCGTAGCTGAGGTCAAGGCAGAGCTCGCACAGCGCCTCAACATCTCACCAGAAGAGGTCTACGCAGTCTCAGGCAAGTCGGGCGAAGGTGTCGACGAATTGCTGGCCGCTATCGTACAGCTCGTGCCACCGCCGCGGGAGTCGACTGAGGGGAAGGGTGACGAGCCGCGCGGGCTCATCTTCGACTTCTCGTATTCGACGCATCGCGGCGTTGCGGTCTTTATGCGCGTCTTCGACGGTTCATTTAAGAAAGGGCAGTCGCTCACCTTTAGCGTTGCGGGGAAAGAGTTCGTTGCTCTTGAGGTAGGCACCTTCTCACCGGCTGAAACACCCACCGATACGCTCTCGGCAGGAGAGATTGGGTATGTGGTCACGGGCATTAAGGAGCCAGGCGTGGTGGCAGTCGGCGACACCATTGTCGCGAGCAAAGGCACGCTGCCAGCGCTTGAGGGCTACCAGCTGCCGCGCCCGGTGGTGTGGGCATCGGTGTATCCAGAGAGCCAAGATGACCTCCCGCTCTTGCGCCAGTCGCTCGAGCGCCTACGCCTCTCCGACTCATCGCTCTCCTTTGAGGAGGAGTCCTCTGGTGTGCTCGGGAGAGGCTTCCGTTGTGGCTTTCTTGGGCTCCTGCACCTCGAGATTATTACCGAGCGTTTGCGGCGAGAGTTTGGTCTGCGACTGGTGGTCACCATACCTACTATCTCGTACGTCGTCACCACGACCAGCGGCAAGCGCGAGGTGGTGTACACGCCGTCGAAGTTCCCTCCACACGGGGACATCGCGCAGATAGAAGAGCCGTGGGCCAAGGTAGTGATCATCACCCCGCCCGAGTCGCTCAGCCCCCTGATACAAATGCTCTACGATCACGAGGCTATAACGCAGGGCACCGAGACCTATCACGATGGGCGTATCGAGGTGACTGTGGAGATGCCGCTGCGCGAGCTTATGCGTGGTTTCTTCGACAAGCTTAAGAACATTTCTTCGGGCTATGCGTCGCTCTCGTACGAGATTATGAGCGAACGCATTGCCGACGTAGTTCGCCTCGATATCCTGGTTGCCGAGGAGCCGGTGCCAGCGTTTGCGCGCGTGGTGGCCCGTCGTCGCGTACAAGAAGAGGCTGAGAAGATGGTCGACAAGCTTGCAAGTACGCTCCCGCGCCAGCTCTTCGTTACCAAGATACAGGCAATGGCGCACGGCCGAATTATTTCTTCGAAAACGCTTTCTGCGATGCGCAAAGACGTGACGGGCTACCTCTACGGGGGCGACGTCTCGCGCAAGAACAAGCTCTTGCAGAAGCAGAAGAAAGGGAAGAAGCATCGTGCTCAGTTCGACAAGAACCGTGTCGACATACCTGAGGACGTCTTTATGAAGATGATCCAATCGTCGGCGGAGTAACGTATACTGGACGCATGCGTCCAAAGCAGTTGAAGCAGGGGGTGCTCATGGGGGTGCTCCTCCTCGTGATCTTCTGGCTCGCGTCGCTTATCTGGGGTCTCGTGGGCAAGGCGCAGATAGCCGTGAAGGAGGCTCACGATGCCGAGCGGCAGTATCGAGTGCTCGAAGAACGCAAACACAAGCTCGAGGCCAATCTTGAGGCTCTGGACACACCCCTAGGGCAGGACGCTGCCATACGCACGGCATTTGGAGTTGCGCGGCCAGGAGAAGAGGTTATTGTGGTAGTGCCACCAGCGCCGGCCACCACCACGCCCGAGCGGACCTGGTGGCAGAAAGTGAAAGACTGGTTTTAAAATTGCGAGATTAGTTTAGTGGCAGGACGACTGCTTCCCAAGCAGTAGGCACGAGTTCGATTCTCGTATCTCGCACTGAGTTCAGTGGTAGAACCGGTTTTCCTGCTGAAAACCGATGAAAGTCCTACTGACTTTCATTCCCTCGGTTGAGACCGAGGGTTCGATTCCCGGTGCTCGCATGAAATTTTGCATACCTATAAAAAGTGAGGGCTCGGCGATTCGTTGTCGCCGAGCCCAGTGCCCCTCCTACTTCTTTGCTGCCTTCCTCCGCAACGCGCGCGCCGACCGGGTTGCGTTGCGCTCATCGCAGAGCCGGCGCTTGATGGCCAGAATCATCTGGCCGGTACGGTTGACTCCAGAGGCCTGAGAGGCGCCCATCGCAACGGCAAACTTCCAGCCCGGGACCTCCCTTTCCCCGCGGGGAAAATGCGTGTCCGAGGCCGGCTTCTCGATAAAGTCCTCCGTGATCGGTGCAACCAGCCCTCGGCCGCACATGTGTTGATGAATCTCTTCAATCAGCGCACGTACCGTAGAAGCTGAGGCTGCCATTTCGAAGACCATGCCCGCTGAGGGCAGAGCGCCCTCCTCAGGCGCTCCATCACTGAGACCGAAGTAGGCCTTGTCCAGGTCCTCCCACGCGTGGCGGTAGTTGCCGTAACGCAAATGCGCCCGAAGATCGCGGGCACGGTATGCATCGACGAAGGGCTCGAGCGCAGCCGCGCTGAAGAGCTCGTCGTATTCGAATAGAATCTCCGCCAAGAGATCCAGCTCCTCTTCGGTGCTGATGTATTCCATCAGCATGATGCCTGCAAGGGCATCCGGGTGGGCACTCGTCGGGATCCGTCGCAAAGAACTCCTGGTCCCCATGCTGCGGGCCATCTTCCGAAAGACCACCTTCAGCACCTCGAGGTTGTCGATTGACTCGAGGCCGTCCTCTTCTTCAATGGCGCAGTCCACCATCGCTTGAATGATGGCTCCATCTACTGCAATTTTGTCCACGTGCTACCTCCTGACCCAAACGGGGCCAATGGGTTGTTGGGACGTATAGGTACGTCCGACAGCACATTACATCATAAAAACACAAAAAACAATAGGGCACCTGCTTCAAGTCCGCACGTCTGCGATGGGCGAAGTAGTGTGGATAACTCCACGTGATATACTAGCCTCATAACCCAAAAAACATGGACAAAACCGTCACTATCTACAGCACACCCACTTGCCACTTCTGCAATATGGCTAAGGATTTTCTTAAGGAAAAGGGTATCGCGTATACTGAGCACAACGTTGCTTCCGACCTCGAGAAGCGCCAGGAGATGATTCAGAAGTCTGGCCAGATGGGCGTACCCGTTATCTACGTTGGTGACGAATTGATTGTCGGTTTTGACAAGGAGAGGCTCGCGTCTACCCTTGGCATAACCGCGTAGTGTTCGGCTCCTATAGCTTCGCGGACTCGATACATGAGCTCGCTCGGCGCAAAAGAATGTTAGATTACTAACGTTATTTTGACCTCGCCCTTGTAGTTCAACGGATAGAACTCCACACTCCTAACGTGGTAATCCAAGTTCGATTCTTGGCAAGGGCACCGTTTTACTTGCTATACTACATACACATGGATCCTGACCTCGAGCGTCTGCTCGAAGAGACGCACGCGCTCGCGAAAGACAATCACCGCATGTTGAGGGCTATTCGTCGTACGCAGTGGATCAGCTTCTTCGGCAAGCTCATCATCTGGGCCGTCGTACTCGCACTTCCGCTCTACTTCTATCAGCAATACCTCTACCCAATCGCGTCAAAATTTAGCCAGGTGTCGAGCACGACCCCCTCTGGGGTCTTCGGTCTGCCGACTTCCGCTGATTTGCAAAAGCTGTTAAACTCATACCAAGCGGGGCAGGAGTAGCCTTGCTGCGTAAGAAGTGAGCTTGGATAGCTCAGTTGGTAGAGCACTTCCCTGAAGAGGAAGGGGTCCCCAGTTCGAGCCTGGGTCCAAGCACCGAGAACAAAAAACCGCCCGAGGGGCGGTTTTTTGTTTAGCCCGCCTTAACTTTGAGCTTGGTCTGGCGCTTCTTATCAAGCTTGGGGCAGTGTCGTAATGGGCGCACAGTAATGAGAATAGATAAGCAAAATTCCTGCTAAAATTAACCAATGAAGAAACGCGAAGCACCTCGATCTAGGCCTGCCGAGGCTGACCAGCAAATTTCACCTGAAGAACTCCGTGCCGCCAAGGCGCACCTTTTTGCGGTGCTTAAGACTCAGGCACTCGAGCTTCCACTTGAAGAGCGCAATCAGCTTGTGTATCGGGTCATGGACCACTCGCTCGAGGACGGTATGGATATGGTAGACGCTCTGGGGCTCACTCGAGACGAGCAGGTGCAAGGTATCTCTCGCGACGCTTTTATCGTGAAGCACCCCGACCTCGCCTTTACCCTTCGCAACAAGCTTGAGGGGTACAGAAGGTTTGCTTCGCCCGAAGATCAAGAAGGATTAGATACTCTCACCGACACTCTTGCTGGAAAGCTAGCGACGCTTGAGAGTATTGAGACAACGGGGTTAAGGCCGCCCTCAGTCTCGACTGGAGCACAGCCAATCTTAAAAGAGATTGATAACTATTATGAGCATCTGCTTAAACAAAGGAGAGTTGGTGAGATGGTTGTTGTCGACTCTCGTTCGCCAGGAGAACGTCTTGGCGAGACACAGCTGCACCGCCTTGAACTCGAGCTCACCCCTCACTACTACCGCGACGCCGTGAGAGACATAGTGGCGAACCTTGCAAAGGGCAACAAGCAGGAGGTGCTCGAGAAATTAGAAGAACGACTTCGTGGCCAACAGTTTGTCGATGAAGACACTTTACGAGAGATCTTGCATGAGACAAGCCCCAACACGCCCGCTGACGACCCATGGCTCTCGGGCAAGCTGCGTCGCGCACAATACAAACCGCTCCTCACCGGAATCGGTAAAGGTCTCGCCAAAGAAAACCTGCTCAGCGAGATCGAGACGAGTCTTGAGCGTAGAGGATACAAACCGGGGGAGTTCAAGATTAAGAAGGATGAGAAGTCAGGTCAGTATAAAGTGGTGATAAAAGAAAAGGGTGGCGCAGTCGAAAATGGTCAGCTCGATCAAGAAAAGTTGAGGACCTTGGCTACGACACCTAGTTCTTACTGGATGACACCAGAGGACCCGTACTACACACAGGTGGGCCCACAGATGTCTACGTTTAGCGGGGAGTTGAGCACGGACGGTGTAGATCCATTGACTGGAAATATGAAATGCTACTCGAGTTTGGTAGTAGTAGACGGAAGGATTTATAGAAAAATCAAATCAGCAGGCTCAAGCGCCACATTCGTTGTGCGACCCGACGGTACGAGAAGCCCCGTATTTGAGCGTATGGACCACATTAAAGGATATAATGGAGGTCTACTTTTTTTCAGCAATAAAAAAACCCGTCGAGATGACGAGTCGTTCCATGAGGTTTTAGACGATCGTGGCAATGTCGTTATCAGCAATTACGATTTTCACCCTGGCGGTCCTGTTATGGCGCCCGACGGGCATAGCTATGCTATAGGTAATAGCCCAGATTCCTCTCGAAAGGTCTTATTTAGAGACGAGGAAATACTCGAAGAGTTACAGGGTGAAGATGTGTTTATGGAGGGCATTGTCGATGGAAAGTTGACATTGATTGTCGATAGTAGAAAGGCTGGGAAGGGGGCATTCCTGCGACATGGCAATTTGCAATACGGTCCTTACGACGACATCAGGCGTGCCAAAATAAACGACAAGCTTGTTTTCTGTGCAATAGAAAAAGACGCAAGTGGCCATGCCAATATGGTTGTTCACGACGCAGACAGAGATATTTCTTTTCCGATCCGTGAGGAACTGCAAGGCATTTTTTTGTCGGGAGGTCGTCTCAATATTGTTGTGGGGACCGAAGAAAAGCAGTCTGCTCCCGCACGCAGTTGGATCCTTGATGAATCAGGTCGTGTGATTGCTAAGGCAAAAGGTAGTATTAGGAGCTCCAGTTGCATGGATATTAATGGGCAGCTTGCCTACGTAGATGAGGGAAAAAAAGTGTACGACCAAGCAAGTGGAAAGTTTGTACAGAGAGGCAAAAGAGTTCTCCACGTTGGTAATGAGCGGGTTGAAGCAGATGAAAAAATTGTGCTGCATGGACAATTCCGAGGCGACGCCTTATATAGTCTGGGTGGTAGTGGAGACAGCGAGGAGATAGATCGTCTAAAAACTGCCATGGGCTTTCCAGTAGAAGACGTAGGTAAGACACTAATGACTATCCATCACGGTAAAATTAATCAGGACCTAGACAAGGCTTCAATCATTATGGGCCCTGACGGGGAATCATTTTCGATAATTGGGATAAGAGAAGGCGCCCAAGGAGAAGAAGATGTCGTTTTGCGTTATGAGGACAACGCATCCTTAGTTGTCGATGAACAACGTAGACTCGACTTACTGAACGCCGTTGAAACGCCGTCGTTAGAAGCAATACACGAGTATGATAAAACCTATCACACCGCCGAGCCGGTAACGGCGAGAGAGAAAGCCGAGCAGCTTCTCAATACGTCGAGAGCAATGATTTCAAGTCTTAATAACATGATTCGGTCTGCGCCAGAGCTCTTCCTCGAGACCTTTGCATCAAAGAAGGACCCTGCTTCAGATTATTATACTGAACACCTCGTGCGAGGTTTGTTTCCGAGCGTGTATCCTAATCTTGAAAAGGTACGGAGAGCTAAGCGCGGTTACGATAGTAGCGGATCGTTTGCATCCCGTGCAGGTGAGGACATGCGCAGTGCGCATCTAGAGACTCACGGGAATGACCGCTTTCTTGACGGCGACCCGAGGGACACAAATCCAAAAGAGGTCATGCGAGTGCGACACGCGATACCAGGATTTATTTCGACGGGCTGTTTTGATAAATATAGTCGTGCTGGCGACGACTGGGAGCGGGCGGTATTCCCAGCCGCGACGAGCTTGGATGGGCCAACTACGGAAGTTACCGCAGAGGTTGATATCGGCCGAGAAGTGAAAATATCACTGCCGATATACCTCAACGGGAGTATTATTCCGGAGCGAGTTAAAGGCATACGAGAGGACGGAGAAGAGGTCTTTATACGCCCTGAGGTCGACCCTACGGGCCGAGCAACAGTTAAAATCCCTGAAGGAGTTGTGATAGTTACTTATTCTCAAAGCGTGCAGGAGGTCGCCCCAACACCAGAGGACGTGAATACTCAGGAATACGAGAGATTTAAGTCAAAGTACGAGAGGAGCTTTGGCGTGGAGAGTTCAGAGTCGATTGCAGTACTACCCGAAGAAATGATGCTCTTTGTGGAGTCGATACGGAGTCTACCACCACGAGCTAGGCTAAGTGCTATCGAGCAGTACGTGAGAGGAATTGGCTATTACGACTTTGATAACTCTGAAGTACAAGCTGAAAAACGCGGACGTAATGTTGATGACATCATGAGTATTATGCGCAATAGAATGCGCCAAGTGAAGAAAACGAATCCAGAGATAGCCTCGGAGATAGGGGGTAAAGAGTATGCGGGTATATGTGCAGACTTTGCAAAGGTAACAACTGCGTTACTACGCGAGGCGGGCATAATCTCTGGGCTTGTAGGCGGTTTTGCGGTGACTGGTCAAGATTCTTCGGTGACGACACGTGATGCGCACGCGCTCTCTTTTGTACCTTGGCCGGCGCGCGACGGAAAGGTACAAGTGATTACGCTCGATGGCACACCGCGCGGACTCTCAGACGAGCAAGAGCAAATGCTTTCTGGATTCCAACAAGGGTCTCTTGCGGATCGTATTCGCCTGTCTGAAGAAATGCGAAAGAAAGTCGAGGACAGTGCTATGAAGCGACTGACAGAACTAGAAACAATGGTTGATAATCTCGATGAAGACCAAATAAAGAAGCTCCGCAACGGCGAGCTAGAAAAGGCGCTGAACGTAATCCTTGCGAGAGTAAAGAAGTCGCATGTAGGTATCATCGATACCGTACTTAATGCGGCTCGCTATGCGGGCATAGATGCTTCAAAGCTCGGCAAAAAAGAAGGAGGCCTAGAATCAGAGATTGCTCTACGTCAGTTACTAGAAAAAGAAGTTGCCCGCGAGCGCACAAATGAAGAGGGCGACGAGCATTTTAAGGGTGGAAAATTATTGCGGGTATTTGAGAACTTCACCGATCGATACAGCAGAGATAACGGAGTCGAAGGCTGGAGCGAGGCCCTCGATGTCATCGAGAAAATTGTCGACGTGAGCAAGAAGTATTTAGACCCAGTCGAGTCACGGAGTGCGGCAGCAATTATTACGTATCTGCGTGCAAGTAAGATGAGAGCGTAGGCTCTCAGTAGCACCAATAACTCAACCCGTTGAGGTATTCGTTTTTAGCCTGCCTTAACCTTAAGTTTGGTTTGGCGCTTCTTGTCGAGCTTGGGGAGGACGAGCGTAAGGAGGCCGTCTTTGGCGCTTGCGGTCGACTCATCGACGTCTACCTCTTCGGGCAGGGTAATGGTACGAGAAAAGGAGCCCCAGAAGAGCTCTCGAGTGAAGTAGTCGGGGCCCGAGACCTGCGTACGCTCGCTGCGCGAGCCCTCAATCTCGACGAGGTCGCGACCGATAGAAATGTTGAGCTCGTCGGGGCGTACGCCAGCGACAAAAGCACGTATGACGATCTCGCCTGCAGTCTGGTGCACGTCTACCGGTAGCTGACCCTCAGCCTCTACAGTGTCGTCCTCCAGAGGAGCGGGGCGCGCAGTATCGCCAAGACGCTCGCGCAAGCCGCGGCTCGTAGGAGCATCAGAGAGCTCTTCGTCAAAAGAGTCGAAGGCGTCGACTGGGCCGCCCGTCAGACGATCGAAGATGGAAATTTTCATAATAATTATGGTGTGGGGTTAGGGAAGTTGCGGTACTGAAAATATTTTAGTACTTCAAATGCAGCGAAGACGACCACGGCGCCCACCCATACGAGAAAGAAGGCGCTGAGCGGAGAGGAAGTACCTCCTGCAATGATAAGGCTATTAAACCCGGTGTGCAACGCGACGGCGAGGATAAGTCCGGTCGCGGCGGCTATCGTGCGTGCGGGTGGTAGGTACGCAGCAGAGAACGCGAAGGTGAGACCGATGGTGGCCGAGGCGATAACGTGGAGCAGTGTCGAGCCGAGGAAGCGTAGGTTGCCGGTAAGTACCGCGTGCGCGAAGAGTCCTTGTGAGAGCGACTCAAGCAAGAAGAGCATGTTTTCTGCAGAGGCGAAGCCGAGGGCGACGGTAATCATGTAGATCACGTAATCGGGAGTCTCGTCGACCGCGCGACGCCACAAGATGAAAGTGGCGGCCATGATGTACTTGAGCACCTCTTCAATAAGTGCCCACGAAAGAAGGGTGGAGAAGTCGTACTGCTGCGAGAAGCAGCCCCCGCCCAGCTGTACGCTCATGCGGCCGCAGACCCATTGCTCAAGTGGTAGGGCGAGCGGTACGGCAAGCATGCCGGCCACAAAGGCGAGGACAATAAGGTGCTTGGGCTCGGGGTGGCGGGAGTCCTCCTTGAGGAGGAAGTAGAGCCAGAGGATAGAGGGAAGGAGACCTCCCAAAAATGCGTACCCGAGCGTGGTTGCGTTGAGATCTAGAAAAGACACCTCATTATTCTACCGTACTTTTTGTCGGCCACGAGGCAATCATGAGAAACTTCGAATCCATGGTGGGCATGGACTGATAGATCTCTTCGGTGACAAAAGGCATAAAGGGGTGAAGCATGCGGAGCGAGCCGTCGAGAATGTAAAGAAGAAGTGAACGCTTAGAGTGTTTATCCTGATCAGAGGCCTCTGACGGCTGCTGCACCGTGCCGAGAACTTTCTTAGCATCTTCGAGAATCACATCGGCAAACTCGTGCCAGACGTAGTGGTAGAGCTTCTCTGCGGCGAGGTAGATGCGATATTCCTCAATGTCACGAGTGACCTCTTTTGTAAGCGATTCGAATTGGTCGAGAAGCTCACTATCTCGAGCAACAAAATGGGCTCGCTCCGGGGCGCTAGCCCAAGTCTTATCCCCATTTTCTTGCTCGCGTACGCTCGCTGTGTGCTCCAGTACAAACCGCGCGATGTTCCACAGCTTGTTTGAGAAATGTTTGTAGCCCTTAATCTTGTCGTCCGACATGCGCGTGTCGGTGCCAGGCGTGTTGCCCACGACAAGTGCCATGCGTACTGCGTCGGTACCAAACTTTTCTGCCACCTCCACAGGGTCGATGTTGTTGCCGAGAGACTTTGATATCTTGCGCCCTTGAGAGTCGCGTATGAGGCCGTGCAGGTAGATAGTGCGAAAGGGGACCTGCTCGAGCGCGAACTCAGTCATGAGTATCATGCGCGCGATCCAGAAAAAGAGAATGTCGTAGCCAGTCTCGATAACGTCGGTAGGGTGGTGACGCCTAAGGTCGCTTGTGCTCTCGGGCCAGCCAAGGGTGGAGAAGGTCCATGCGCCCGAAGAGAACCATGTGTCGAGCGTGTCCTCGTCTTGTGCCCACCCCTCGCCCTCAGGCTCAGTGCCTACGGCCACCTCCTCGCCGCGATACCACACCGGCACGCGATGCCCATACCAGATTTGCCGGCTGATGCACCAGTCGCGTAGATTCTCGACCCAGTGGTAATAGGTCTTCTCTGAATAGTCCGGGAGGATCTTGATCTCACCTGCGCGGACGGGCTCGAGCATGCACTCTTTGAGCGACTTGTCGCGGCCAGGGATCTTTCTGTTTACATCAACAAACCACTGGAGCTTGGGTAGGGGCTCCACTATGCCACCCGTGCGCTCGGCGGTGGCGATGTTTTGCTTGGTATCCTCCTCTTTCTCGAGAAGCCCTTCACTACTCAGCCACTCCACTACCATCTCGCGTGCCTCGGTGGTCTTCTTGCCAAGGAGGCGGCCAGGGACCGACATCTTGGCGTACTCGTTTATCACGATACCCTCTTGCGAGAGGAGGTGGCGCTCAGCGATGGCCCAGTCGGTGTGGCTATGTGCAGGCGTGACGCCCACGGCACCCGTCCCAAAGGCTGGGTCGACCTCTTTGTCGGCAACAACCTTGATATGTATCGGCACGTCGCAAAAGACAGCGTCGTATTCCTTGCCCACGTACTCGGCGTATCGAGCATCGTCGGGGTGCACGGCGACGGCGACGTCGCCCACTTTGGTCTCGGGGCGGGTGGTCGCTACGGGGATAGGGAAGTCCTTAGAATAGCGAAAGGTGTAGAGCTTGCTTGCGCGCTCTTCGTACACGATTTCATCGTCCGAGATGGTGGTCTGACCTTTTGGGTCCCAGTTTACAATGCGATGGCCGCGGTAGATAAGCCCCGCGTCGTACATCTGCTTAAACAGAGTGTTAACGGCTGCGTTGCGAGCCTCGTCGAGTGTAAATGCCTCACGTGACCAATCGCACGAAGCGCCCATGACGCGGATCTGCTTTTGTATGCTCGAGCGACTGTCGGCAACAAATTCGCCAATGCGCTTGAGCAGCTCCTCACGCCCAAGGTCATGGCGGCTCTTGCCCTCTTTTTTAGAAATCTCCTTTTCTACCTTTGATTGCGTGGCTATGGCGGCGTGGTCGGTACCGGGGAGCCAGAGTGTAGCGAAACCCTGCATACGCTTATAGCGAATGAGAATATCTTGAATAGTGAGGCCGAGTGCATGGCCCATATGGAGCACGCCCGTCGCGTTGGGCGGCGGCATGATTATCGTAAAGGGCTTGCGCTCTGTTGCGTCAGGCAACGCGTCAGGATTAAATAGGCCGCTCTCCTCCCACGCCTTATAGAGGCGCGCCTCGGTGGCCACCGAGTCAAACGGCTTTAGAAACTTCTCGTCCACCCCGTTAGAGAACCGGCTCATTTCTGAGTCGGCAGACATCTCTGATGTCTTTTCTCTAACGGGGTCCATGCTCTAAAATATAGCAAATACGGGGCTTTATGCGAGCGGCTGATTGCCGTTTGCTTTGAGCGTGTCTGGGTCGGCGAAGTCGCTGCGGAGTGCTCGGTAGTAGCCCGAGAGGGCAATCATAATAGCGTTGTCGGTCGTAAGGGCTGCAGCAGGGATTCTCAAAGTAACGTGTGACTGCTCTCGAGTCATGGCGTCTTTAAAAACTCTGCGGATGTGCGTGTTGGCCGAGACGCCGCCGCCTAGCACAAGCGTGGCGGCGCCAGTCCCTTCAAGCGCCCGCGCAGTCTTCTTCCACAACACATCGCCGACAGCGTTTTCAAACTCGTGGGCAATGAGTTTTTTGTCTTCATCGCTCAAACTCTCGCGATTTTTCAGTACATTTAGAACAGCGGTCTTGAGCCCGGCAAAAGAGAAGTCACACGTGGGCTGGTCGATCATTGGGCGCGGGAGCACGATCGCCTCGCCAGGCTCCTGCGAAAAAGTCCTCGGATCTCCTCCCTCCGGTCGGCCAGACCGTTTTCTCGTAGCCTGGCATCGACTCTCTTCCGCAAGGCGAGATATTTCTGGTCCTCCTGGGTAGGGCAGCTCGAGCATGCGTGCTACCTTGTCGAAGGCTTCGCCCACAGCATCGTCGCGTGTCTGGCCGATGAGCTCGTACTCGAGCCACTCACGCATCAAGACGAGCTCGGTGTGGCCGCCCGAGATAAGGAGTGCGAGTACGGGAAGCTCTACATTGCTTATCGCAAGAGTGTTTCCGTCCGACTCTGCAAGCGCAGAGAGGATGTGACCCTCCATGTGGTTCACCGCGACGAGCGGCTTGCTCCACACGAGGGCGAGCGCCTTGGCGAAGTTCACCCCCACCCAGAGTGCGGGCTCGAGGCCGGGGCCCGCAGTGACGGCGATTGCGTCGATGGCGGGTGTCTCACACTCGGAAATGAAATCAAAAAGAGCCTCGCTCAAGCCCGGCTCGCGTTCTAAGAGCTTCGTAAGAGTTGCGTGCGTTTCTGCAGGCAGGGCCTGAGTATCTTCGTGTAGGAGCTCTGCCTCTTCGAGCGCAGCTTCAAGTATGGGCACAAGATTCTTAGCGTGCTCGCGCTTGGCAAGAGCGGGGAAGACGCCGCCGTACTCGCGGTGTATCTCTATCTGCGAGAGGAGGGCGTTACCAAGTATTGTAAACTGCGCCGACTTCTCATTGCCCGCACACTCAAGAATAGCTATCGCTGTCTCATCACAGCTAGTTTCAATTGCTAAAATTTTCATAGGTCCTTTGCCCCGTAGCCAACCGAGCGAAGCGAAGTTGTGGTACTGGGGTCAATTGCT
Source organism: Minisyncoccota bacterium (assembly GCA_041674945.1). GTDB lineage: Bacteria > Patescibacteriota > Minisyncoccia > Phycocordibacterales > Phycocordibacteraceae > C7867-001. Next base: position 25,679 of record JBAYUT010000006.1, read on the forward strand.
AGGATCTTCATTGATGACGGTCCATGGAAGAGGTGTGCCCCATGTTAGCCGAAAAGCAGATGATTGGGGGTGTCCGTTGCCGCCGTACTTGCGTGCGATAGCGGACACGTCTACGGACGGATCGCTACGAAGCGAAATGTTGAGTACGTCACCATGAAAACTAGCAATCATGGCGAACGGTGGCTTCTGCTTTGCCAGACGGTTGCCTACGTCAGAGGTGAACATGGAGGCTGCAGTAACCATGTGTACCTCATGTCCCTCGAATGATACGGTGATGGCTTTATTGGCGATTTGTTCGACGAGGATTTTAAATTGTTCAGAGTAAATTTTTCCCTTCTCGATAATTACGTCTCGTTGTATCGTATCTTCAAGCTGAGTTAGAAGTGAGTCCCATGTTTCAAAATGGAAGGGTTGTGCATACATGTATGCAAGCATTGCACGCGAATCGGGTAGTACATGGGTATACAGGTCACCGTCCTGTACGTAACGCAGCAGTGTTGGGACGGGGGTCTCCGGATGAAAATAGCTCCATGCCACCGTCGCCCCGGAGCGCTTCTCGTCGAAAACGAACTCAGGCATGCTTTCCACGTTTGCTTTGTTGCCCAGGTGGTGGTCGAGTACGGTTACCGAAGCAGCAGAGGCTATAATCGGCTGCATGATGTCGTTGGCGTAGCAAAAATCAATAAAAAAGAGTCGTTTGCCCTCCAGGTGCTTGGGTACCGGGCGTCCGTATTGTACTGGGACATATTCGGCCGCGTCGCCAAACTTCTTCCATGCCGCGAAGGCCCCGCCGAAGCCGTCGGGGCAGCCACCGTGATACAGCACTGCAATTTGTTTATCGTGCATAGAAACAGTGTACCCTGGCATCCCCTAGCGGACAAAACGTACGTAGATGCCGGCGGGCACTACACGCCCTGAAAAGGACTCCTGTATGAAGAGCTCGCCGGCTTCGCCGCCTGTCTCACCAAAGATGCTCTCGACCGCTTGTGCGAATGAGCGCGGTGCGTAGCCAGCCGCATAGCCATTGAGGAGAAAGAAGGAGCCACGCTTGTCTGAGAAAATACTCTTGAGCTCTCTGAGTAGGGTAGGAAAGTCCTCTTCTATTTTCCACACCTCGCCCTTGGCGCCACGACCAAAGGCGGGCGGGTCGAGGATGATACCGTCGTAGGAGGCTCCGCGACGCGCCTCGCGCTTAACAAAGGCGAGCGCGTCGTCGAGTATCCAGCGGATGCGGTCCTCGGAAATATTTGAGAGGCGCGCATTCTCGTGCGCCCAGTCGAGCGACTGTTTAGAAGCGTCGACGTGCGTGACGAAGGCGCCTGCCTGCGCAGCAGCGAGCGAGGCGATACCCGTATATCCAAAAAGATTGAGGACACTCGCTCCAGGAGTCTGCTGCGAAAAAGTCCTCGGATCTCCTCCCTCTGGTCGGCCAGACTCTTTTCTCGCAGACTCCTGGTGCTCGTGCAGTGCGCTGACCTGTTCCTGTATCCATCCCCAGTTCGGTGCCTGCTCGGGGAAGATGCCTGTGTGCTTAAAGCCAGTGAGGCGCGCATTAAATCGTGCGTCGTGCCATGAGACGGGCCACGCCTCTGGCACTGGGCTCTTGGTCTCCCACACACCTTTCTTGTCGCGAAAGGCAAACACAGCCTGGGCGGTATCCCAGAGCTCGGGCCGCTGCTTCTTCCACAGAGCCTGAGTCTCGGGGCGAGCGACAATCACGGCGCCAAAGCGCTCCAGCTTCATGTTGTCGCCCGAGTCGAGAAGCTCGTAGTCGCTCCAAGGGAGAGTCACGAGATGCGCGTCGTGCTTCATGGGTCTAGAGAGCCTCTGGGTGCTTGCGGGACCACTCGTAGAAGACGATGGCTGCGGAGACTGCCGCGTTGAGCGACTCCGTGCGTTTGTGCATAGGGATAGAGAGGGTCACGTCGCATGCCGCAAGAGTCTTCTCGCGGATGCCCGCACCTTCGTTGCCTACGACAAAGGCACAGGGTGCTGCGAAGGTGTCAGCACCGAGGGAGGTCTTACCGTCCATGGCGAGGCCGTAGGTCCAGAAGCCCTTCTTTTTGAGGAGGTCGAGGGTGTGGTTAACATTGCCAATCTTGACGAGGGGAATACGGAAGGTCATGCCCGCAGAGCTCTTCACCACGGCACCAGTCACGCCCGCCTGATTGTGCTCGGGGATAAGTACGCCAGCGAGGCCGAAGCCTGCGGCAGAGCGAATAATCGCGCCTACGTTGTGCGGGTCTTGTACCTCGCCAAGGACCGCGAGGGCCGGATTCTTGCTTAGGTCGAGCGTGTTTAGAAAATCGTCGAGCGAGACGAGGAGGGAATCGGGATTCATGGTGGCAATAACTCCTTGGTGCGCGGTGTCACGGCCGACGAGCTCCTTGCCCTTGCCGGGCACTAGTGGCGCTGTAGGGATCTGGTGCTTGGTGAGCAGTTGGCGGAGCTCAGCGTCCTTCAGGTCGGCAGAGAGGAATACCTTGCGGATTACCTGGGGAGTGTTCTGGAGCGCCTCAGTGAGGGCGTGCTTACCATAGATGTAGATCTTGCCCTCCTTGCCCCCTGGTTTGCCACGCAGAGGCTCACGCCGTGAGGCGTGCTTGGTGACGTACTTGTTAGGGGAGAAGGATTTTCGCTTGGCTCGCATAGTCTGTATAGGGGTAAGTATATCATAAATTAACCTGTTGTCTATATTGTCGAGACCCGTGCATCGTGGCACAAGGTCGGGTATACTCTCGCGGGAAGACCTTCAGGAGAAGGTCGCAAACCGACAAGGAAGGACTGGGTGACAAAGATGCAGTTGATAGTAGAGGTCAGTGGTGTCTCTCAAGTGGCGGTCGGCGAACGTGCGACCGCGGATTGTTGTCGGGCGCCCTTGTGGACATATCGACACCCGCAAATCGACGTCCGATTGGGTGCGGTGCAGGCGGCGATGCCTGCGTCGCGTCTGGCGGCTGTGCGGGCGACGGAGAGTTGGACTGCTCTTGCGATGGCGGAAGCTCTGGTTGGGCAGCATAAGGACCTTCAAGGAGCCCTCATCCGCGCGGGACACGTGAGGAGTCTCGCGCAGTGCGAGGCCTTGGTTCGCGAGCAGGAGGCGAAGATCCTGCTTCGTGCGCGGGAGGCTGCAGCAAAGGACTTAATCAATGCAGACGAGTTGGTCGGCAACTTCACCTTTCTGTTTGGGCCTACGCCCGGCAGCGTGGTGCTCTTCGAAATGACTCGCGCCCCCCGCGGGTGGTACGGAATCACGTTCGACTTCAACGACAAGTTCCCCTGGAGCGATAAACATCAAATCGTAGTCAATCCTGACGCTCTTTCCGCCTGATCCCAAAAAGGTCGGGCCCTCAAGACCCGAGCGCACAACGCGCTCGGGTCTTCCTGCGTTTGGTGCGCGGTATAGGATTCGAACCTATGACATCCACAACGTCAATGTGGCGCTCTACCAACTGAGCTAACCGCGCGTGCCACGAATATACCATAGCTCGGTGCTGCTATAAAATAGCGCCTGTGCTAAGGTAGTGTCAGTCTTGTTTTGGGCGCTCTGCAATCACCTTCGCTACCGGTGGTAGATGCGGCGCCAGGGTGACCGTGTCCGGCGACAAAGCCACCGGCCTGGGGCACTCCTGCGAGATCGGCGGCATCGACGACAGCGGCCAGACGACGGCCGGCGACATCCACAAGGTCCGCCTGGACTGCTGAGGCGAAACGCCACGCACTGTGCGTGGCAGGGGCGGGAGGTAATCCTCCCGCCCTTTTCCTTTTCATATTCAAATGGTGGCTACTCCAGAAGGGTAGTTTGCATGCTTTACAAAATTTGTGACCCCACGGAGATTGTGATTACACGTATCGAAGCTTACAGCTTCAGTACACCTTGTGGAGATTTGCTCCAAGTATTCGCAAAATTTGCTCACAAGGTTTTCGCTTCTCCGAAGCAAAGCGTCCCACGCTTTGCTTGGGGTCAACGCACAAAGCCGCCTTGCGGCGGCTCGATGCTGTGCGCTGACCCCACGGAGAATCGAACTCCGATTAACGGCTTGAAAAGCCGGCGTCCTAACCGTTAGACGATGGGGCCGTACGTAAAACTTATCATTTCTTGCTCAAAATGCTAGGATGGCGAGTAACGGAGGCGTGGCAGAGTGGTTGAACGCGCCAGTTTCGAAAACTGGTATGCTCGAAAGGGTATCGGAGGTTCGAATCCTCCCGCCTCCGCAAAATAATGGGCAACGAGCGAAAGCTCGTGGAGATTATATTTTGCGAGGGTAAGGGAGGACTCGAGCGCCGGAGCAAGTTTCGGCCAGCAGGCCGAGACAGCGAGGCCGTGCCTAGACCAATACTACGCGACGGCGCGGTGTTGAGCCGAGGGCAATCGGGTGAGCCTTTTGCAGCCCGCTACGCGTGCCTAGCTAGGGAGGGTGCTAATCTTCGCTGCGACGATGAAGTCGTTCTCGGAGAGGCCGCTTATGGCGTTGGTGGTGAGCTCGATGCGCACGCGGTCGTAGTAAATGTGGATGTTGGGGTGATGCCCTTCGTACTCGGCAATGTCGGCTACCTGGTCGACAAAAGCAATTGCGGCCAGAAAGTCCTTAAATTTGAATTCACGCGCAAGGCCGGTGGCGCTCGCGACAAGCTCCCAACCGGGCACTTGCTCGAGCAGATTCTCTGCCGCCTCAGGAGTGAGCGGATCAACGCCACCCTCGCACGCTACGCAGCGTTTCTCGGAGAGCGACATTATTGTTTCTTTATCCAGAGATAGATGTCCTCGAGGGCTTTGACGCCGTCGCCCGCAGCGATGTTGTTCTGGTGGTACAACTCATCGGTACAGTCGCCTGCGGCCCAGATGCCCTCGGTGGCGGTGCGCTGCGTGCGCGGGTCGGCCTTGATGCGCTTCACGGCGTCAAACTCAACGAGGCCCTCGGCAAAGCCCGTGTTGGGAATAACGCCCGCTTCGGCGAATATGCCTGTGGCAGAGATGGTCTTGACCTCGCCTGTGTCCTTGTCGGTGTAGGTCATACCGGTAACAAAGGTATCGCCAAGCACCTCTAGAGGCTCTGCGTGAGCAATGACGCGCATGTTGGGGTATGCGGAAACTTTCTCAACCGTGACCGGATCGGCCTTAAACTCCTTATGGCGGTGTATGAGGGTGACGCTCTTGGCGTAGGCCAGGAGCTGTGCGGCGGTCTCGAAGCCGGCGTTACCACCACCTACGACAATAACGTCAGCACCGCCAAAGAGGGGGCCGTCGCATGAGGCGCAGTAGGTGACGCCCTTGTTCTCAAACTTATCTGCACCCGGGATACCGAGTTTGCGGCGGCCTGCGCCACTCGCAATCAGGACGGCCTTTGCCGTGTACTCATTGCTGCCCGTCTTGGCCTTGAACCCGCCCTCGACCCTCTCAAGCCCAACTACACGCTCACCAAGGGCGAGTGTGACGATATCGCCCTTCAACGCATCGAGATGGGCCCTAAATGACTTTGCCAGGTCTGTGCCCGGTATCGTGGGCGTGCCGACCCAGTTCTCAATGCCGTCGGAGACGGTGGACTGACCGCCGATCTCTTCGGCGATGAGAATGGTCCTGAGGCGCTTGCGCGCCGCGTACACGCCAGCGGCCACCCCAGCGGGGCCTCCGCCAATAATAATGAGATCATGCATGTCGCTAGTATAACAAAACACGATGCTGAGCGCATCGTGTTTTGCGTCGTCGGTACGTAGGGATCACTTCTTGTGGCGACGGAGAAAGGCGGGGATAGCGCCCCACGCCTCTTCATCGTCGGGAGAGGGGAGGATGTCGTCGCGCTTGTGTGGTGTTGCAGTGACTATGGGCAGCTCGCGCTCAACGGGTACCACGGGAGTCTCCTTCTTTACCTCCTTAACCTTCGGCTCCTTCATTTCCTCGGCGACCGGCTTCTCTTCACGTCGCAAAATCTCATGATAAATATGTCCACGCTCTTCTTCGCGCTTCTCGACGGGCATAGAGAAGAGTGAGCGCTCTGGGCCTGTGTGTGAAGAGTGGGCGGCACTCTCGGGGAAGCCGGTAGCGATAACAATAATGCGCACGTGGCCCTTCTTGACCTTCTCGTCGCGCATAATACCGAAGATGACTTTGGCGTTTGGATCGACTGACTCG
>JBAYUT010000007.1:0-31679 GCA_041674945.1 Minisyncoccota bacterium
CAGGCATTCCGCCCACGTCTTATCGAAGGTGACGCTATCCAGCTGCACCCTCTCGTATGTAACGCCTTTAACGCAGACTTCGACGGCGACCAGATGGCCGTGCACTTGCCACTTTCTGAAGAGGCACAGTGGGAGGCAAAGAACGTGATGAGTGCCAACAAGAACATCTTGAAGCCAGGTTCCGGCGACCTTATTGTGCTCACGGGTAAGCCGCTCGACATTATTCTTGGTGTGTACTGGCTTACCAAGGCAGTAGATGGTGCCAAGGGTGAGGGCGAGCACTTCGCTTCACCAAACGCAGCGATTCTGGCAAGCGAGTACGGCGCTATCGATGTACGTGCCAAGATCAAGGTGCTCCCGGTAGAGGGTAAGGAGAAGTACGCAGCATACGAAGGTCACGTCTTCGAGACCACGGTTGGTAAACTGCTCTTCAATACCGTGCTCCCATCGGCGTACCCATATGTTGAGGATACGATTACTAAGAAGGTGCTCGCACGCATCGTCAACGACTGCATCGTACGCTACGGCATCGATGCTGTGCCTGAGATTGTGAACAAGGTGAAGCGCTTCGGCTTTGAGTACGCGACTAAGTCGGGTGTCTCATGGTCTATCGACGACGTCTCGGTGCCTAAGGAGAAGAAGCGCATTGTCGACGAAGCGCACGACAAGGTGGCTAAGATTGAGGAAGACTATAAGAACGGTCTCCTTGCACCAGAAGAGAAGCGCCGCATGTCTATTGAGATCTGGCAGAACTCCAAGCAGCTTGTGGAGGAACAGGTCGCGCTTGAGCTCGACCCTATGGGCTCGGTGGCAGACATGGTGCGCTCAGGAGCCCGCGGTACGATGGGTAACCTTACGCAGATGGCTGGTATGAAGGGCTTGATCCAGAATACGGCCGGCGACACTATTGAGCTCCCAATCACCTCGTCCTTCTCTGAGGGCTTGAACCCGGTTGAGTACTTCATGTCAACGCACGGTGCTCGTAAGGGTCTCACTGACACCGCCCTCGGTACGGCCAAGGCCGGCTACCTCACGCGCCGTCTCTTCGACGTTGCGCAGGACTCTATTGTGACGGAGAAAGATTGTAAGACGAAGCGTGGCGTGACCATTAACCGCACCAGCTTCTCAGGTATTCAAATTGACTATGCAGAGGTGCTTCGTGGCCGCGTTCTTGCAGAAGACGTTAAGGACGCTGATGGTGCTGTGCTCTTCAAGCGTGGGCAGTACCTTACCGCGACCGATGCCGAGGCGCTCTCTGCAGCGAAGTCGGTCTCCTCGGTAATGGCACGTTCGCCAATGAGCTGTGAGACTCGCTACGGCGTGTGTCAGACCTGCTACGGCATGGACCTCACGACACAAGAACTTGTTGACCTCGGCGAGGCCGTGGGTACCGTGGCCGCACAGGCTATCGGCGAGCCGGGCACTCAGCTCACTATGCGTACCTTCCACGCCGGAGGCGTGGCCTCAGTGGGTGGCGACATCACAAACGGTCTCCCTCGCGTAGAAGAAATCTTCGAGAAGCGTTCGCCTAAGAACCCAGCCGTCATCTCAAAATCTGATGGTATGGTGACCGAGATCAAGGAGGCAGGCCGAGAGAAGATTATTGTCGTGGCACCGCAGGCAGGGCAGGGCAAGAAGGACGGCTCTTCGTACGAGTACTTGGCACCCTATCCCCGCGTACCGCTCGTGAAGGCAGGTGAGGCAGTCGTGCGTGGCCAGATACTCTCGGACGGCTCGGCCGATCTTGACGATCTCTTCGAGTACGCAGGTCGCTCGGCGGTACAGGAGTACATCATTGCAGAGGCTTCTAAGATCTACGAGCTCCAGGGCGCAAGCGTCTCACGCAAACACCTCGAAGTCGTGGTCAAGCAGATGTTCTCACGCGCGAAGATTACCGACGTGGGCGACACAGACTACTCAGTGGGCGACGTGGTCGAGGACTGGGAGTTTACCAAGGCAGTACGCGAGATGGAGCAGGCCAACAAGATGCCACCAAAGAGCGACGACATCGTCCTCGGTATCAAGGAGTCGGCGCTCTCTCGCCGCTCGTTCCTCTCTGCCGCGTCCTTCGAGCAGACGACGAAGATCCTCATTAACGCCGCACTCCGTGGCTCGGTGGACCGTCTTCGCGGCCTCAAGGAGAACGTCATCTTGGGTCGCCTCATTCCAGCGGGTACCGGCTTCTCAGGTAGTAAGAAGTTCGCACACATTGCCAAGCTTCAGGCCGAGCGCCCAGCACCGGTAGGGGAGGCACGTAGCTTCTCGCCACGCCCGACTCGCGCTCTCTAGTATTCAGTTAACGTATAAAAAGTTGAACGGCCGGAATCCCAGGTGGGATTCCGGCCGTTTCGCGCACTGCGCTTTCATGTGATTTCAGTCGAACCGGGCCGCCTCCTCTTCCGTCATGGGAGCGATCGTGAGGCCCATGATGTTACCGTCGGTGTACCGCATGCCGATCGTGGCGCGGCGCCAGTTGTGCCGATTCATCCATTGAATGAGCTTTGCGTCGCCCTTGTTGGACGAATCCAATTTCAGGAACACCTTATCTTTGTCGATCGTAACATCCATCGCGCCACCTCCTGTTTGTTTAGTAGCATTAAAATATTAAGACGTCAAGCAAGCTCGGAAAATGCTGAGAATAGGCTAAGATTGAGGCAATGGCGAATGGACAGGGTAATGACGCGGTAGGAGAGATTAAGGAGCGGCTCTCGATAGCTGATGTGGTGGCACCACATGTAAAGCTGCATCGGGCAGGGAAGTCTCTTACGGGCCTGTGCCCCTTCCACAAAGAGAAGACACCGAGCTTCCACGTGAGTGCCGAGCGTGGCACGTACCACTGCTTTGGTTGTGGCGAGGGGGGCGATATATTTTCTTTTGTTGAGAAAGTAGACGGGGTCGATTTTAGAACGGCGCTCAAGATGCTTGCTGAGAAGGCGGGGGTCAAACTTGAAACGCGGCAAGGCGGCGGCGAAGACACCTCGCGCAAGGAGCGCCTGCGCGATGCGATGCAAAAGGCAGGGCAGTGGTATGCGGGTAAGCTCGCTGGTACTCCTGCAGAGGCGTACGCCAAAAAGCGCGGCCTCACAGCTGAGACGATACAGCGCTGGAGCGTGGGCTACGCACCCAACGGTTGGCGCGGCTTGCTCGAAGAGTTCGCGGCACATGGCTTTACTACAGACGAGCTCCTTGGCGCGGGACTTATCAAGGAAGCTGACGGCAAGGCGGGTACGTACTACGACCGCTTCCGCGATCGGCTGATGTTTCCTATCAACGACGTTGCAGGGCGCACGGTGGCCTTCACGGGCCGCGCACTCTCTGCCGATGAACCGGCCAAGTATTTAAACTCACCTGAGACCGCGCTCTATCACAAGAGCGACGTGCTCTTCGGTATGGACAAGGCAAAGGACGCGATACGCGTGCGTGGCTTTGCGATACTGGTAGAAGGGCAGATGGACGCCGTGCTTGCACATCAAGCAGGGTTTGAGAACGTTATTGCGCTCTCGGGCACGGCACTCACCGAGCGACATGTTGCTCTTCTGAAGCGTTACAGCGAGAACTTGATGCTCGTGCTCGACGCCGACACAGCGGGCCTCTCGGCCACAGCCAAGTCGGCGCAGCTCGCTTTGCGTGAGGGCTTGCGGGTCAAGGCCGTGCGGCTACCGCTCGGCAAGGATCCGGCCGACATCATCTCCGAAGACGCGCAAGACTTTGCGACACGAGTAAAGAGTGCCAAACCCGTGGTGGAGTTTTTCCTCTCGGTGCTCGCTGAGAAGGAGTCCGACCCGCACCGGCTACTGCGCACGGCCGAGGCAGTGGTGCTGCCCTTGATCTCCGTGATGCAGAGCCCCATGGAGCGAGAGCATTTCATACAATCCACCGCACGCGCGCTCTCGCTCTCGACCGAGGCCGTGCGCGAGTCTCTCGGTCGTATGCCTGCGCAAGCAGCCACCACAGACGCAGGAGTGGCCTTTGTACCGAATGTGCCTGCGCGTTCGTCTATAGAAGTGCGGGGAGAGCAATTGCTTGGGGCGCTACGTGCTTACGCAGGCACGCCCCTTGCGAGTCGCATAGAAACAGAGTATTCTCGCATTACAGGAGCAGCGACGCCCGCTGTAGAGGCACTCCCAGAACACGCGGTGTTTGAGGCTGAAAAGGCCTTTGGGGAGCAACCTGCAGAAAGGGCCGCTGATGAACTTCTCCACGCCTTTGAAAAAGCGGTGATCCGCGAGGCGTATCAAGAAGCAGTCACGCGTTTACGCAGGGCAGAGTCATCGGGCGATTCGTCCGCTATTAGGTCGGCACAAGAGCTGTGCACCACACTCGCCGCAAGGCTCGCACCGTTTGGGAACTAATTATTTTTTCACTTGCACCACATGGCCTCACCTAAAAAAAAGACGGTAAAAAAGATAGTCAAAAAGGCAGTAAAGAAGCCGGCGAAAAAGGTCGTTAAGAAACCTGTTAAGAAAGTCGTCAAGAAGGCGGCTGGTCCTTCGCGCATCAAGACCGCGAGTCTTAAGAAGATCGTAAAGAAGGCTGCCTCTGGGGCCAAAACAAAAGCCTCGACCGAGAAGGCCGCTTCAGCGGAGACTTTGATTGAGAAGGGTAAGGAGCGCGGGTATGTGACCTATGCTGAGATTCTCAAGTCGTTCCCTCATGTTGAAGAGGATGTAAGCTTCCTCGAATCGCTCTACGAGCGCTTTGCTATCGCGGGCGTTGATGTGCTCGAGGGAGGCATGCTCGAGGACAATGCCGACGAGTATCTTGCCACGCGCAATATCAAGGATCGCCACTCTACGGGCTACGACTCTATCCAGATCTACCTTCGTGAGATTGGTCAGTACCCGCTCCTCACGGCGAGCGAGGAGCGCGAGCTCGCCAAGCGTATTGAGAAGAGTGATGCCGAGGCACGTAACATCCTCGCCCGCTCTAACCTCCGCCTCGTCGTCTCTATTGCCAAGAAGTATGTGGGCCGCAGTGCCGACCTCACTCTGCTCGACCTTATTCAAGAGGGCAACCTCGGCCTCTTCCGCGCGGTCGACAAGTTTGATTGGAAGAAGGGGTACAAGTTTTCTACGTACGCTACCTGGTGGATCCGCCAGGCCATTACCCGTGCCTTGGCCGACCAGTCGCGTACGATACGTATTCCGGTACACATGGTGGAGACCATCGCCAAGTACAAGCAGGTCTCGCGCCGCCTCGCGCAGACACTCGGCCGCGACCCACAGCCAGAGGAGATAGCCGTAGAGATGGGTGTCGAGCCGGACAAGATTTACCAGATTGAGAAGATCAATCAGGACACACTCTCGCTTGAGAACCCCGTGGGTAGCGATGACGATGAGAAGTCGACCCTGGGCGACTTTATCCCCGACGACAAGATCCCTTCGCCGATACAGGAGTCCTCGGAGCGCATCTTGACCGAGCATGTGCGCGCAATCCTCGACGATCTCTCGAGCAAGGAGCGTAAGATCCTCGAGATGCGTCACGGCCTTATGGACGGTATCTACCACACGCTCGAAGAGGTGGGTAAGGAGTTCGGTGTCACGCGCGAACGTATTCGCCAGATTGAGGCAAAGGCGCTCGAGAAGATCCGGACACACGACAAAGCGCGCCACCTGAAGTCGTATTAAAAAAGAGTTCGGGCGCAGCTTCCGTGAGGTTGCTGCGCCCGTCCGCGTTCGAGAGCGACCGTCATCGCCCTCCGGGTGTACACGGGTCGCCGGCGTAGAACTTTCTCGGGGGCGAGCCGTCCGCCTGCTTGGCAGCCTCGTCCATCGACTCGGCCCTGGCGCGGTCGCTCGCGTTGAAGCTGCTGTGAATGATCATTGCAAACTCTCGAGCTTCCTCGGGAGAGCCACCGATCTCCAATACATCCTTCTCGACTTCCGAAAACGGTGTCCCGCCGAAACGGGCGTGACCGTTCTTGGTGTAGAGAAGCTTGAGGAGGTCGATTGCAAGATCAGCCTCTCTTCCTTCACTTAGCATGATGAATGAACTCCTTTGTCTGTGCTAGACGCGGTGTACCCGCCCCCTTAGCCTCTGGGGATACAGGCACCTTAGTATGAAAAATTTCGTGCGTCAAACCCTATCGTTAAAAACACTAGCCGTGCCACCCATCTGGTGACACGGCTTGCGCGTTGTGTGCTGCGGCGTCTCATCTGCCGCGAAGGTGGGTGCCCAAGGCCAGATCTACGAGCTGGAGCAGAGCCAGCTTCCCCGTCTCGAGCGCGTCGGCGTCTCCTGGACCCGTGGTGGTCAACCGGACTTCGACGTGGATATGCGTAGCTTCGTCGTCGAGTTCGATGATTCTTCGTTGCCAGCCGACCTCGACGATCATTGCCTCTTTGGCCGCACCCTTTACGAAGTCACCGATCGCTTGTCGCGTCTTCTTCGTGAGTCCGCCTTCGATCGAGGACCTGATCGTCAAACGGAGGTCGGCAGCGATAGTTGTGGAACCGCCATTGAGATTCGCCGTCGTCGTGAAGACTCCTCCTACGTGCATCCAGATTCTCCCTCAGCCCTTATGGGGGCATTTTGTTGAGTACGCGGTTGCGCCCGCGATACCGCCGTTCACAGTGTTGCTCGCCAGCAGGTGTGCGGTGCACTTGCGGTTGACGCAGGTTCCCGTCCATCCCTGTCCGTCGAGCTGCCAATTATTGATTCGGTGGCCTTTTTTGGCCGCCTCTCGTAATGCAGCTCTCTTCCTCCTCTCGACCGCCTCGTCGAGACTTTTAGGTACATCCATAGGCTCGCCTCCTTTGCGCCCAAGTTGGCACGATACGGGTCTTATCGGTGCTTGTCAATTTCGCGTACAATAGAACATATGGCCAAGAGCAAGAAAAAGGTGGCGACAAAAAAGAAGAAGCTTCCCATAGCGCACTGGAGCCACTCCAGCCTGATGAGCTTTTTGCGTAACCCGCTTGCGTGGCACAAAAGGTACGTGGAGAAGATTTATGACACGCCGAGTAACCCTGCAGGAGTGATAGGCCGCTCGGGGCATGTGGCGCTCGAGCACTTCTACCTCCAAGTGAGGGAGCATCAAGCGACCATTCTTGAGTCGCTTGATCGAGCGAACGCCGGAGGGAAGATTTCTTCGGACTATCTTTTGAAGAAATCTTACAGTGGTGCCGACAAAGAGACCGCGAAGCGGCTCGGGCTCGAGTACTTGCGCTCGGTGGCCGACTTCGAGATTAACTTCGGCAAAGCTACCTCGGCGCGAGCCAAGAAGGCGAAGCGCCTCCTGATGGAGAAAGACTTGCTACAGGCTGTCGGCTTCTACCTCGCACGTGCTCCGCGCCACAAGGTGCTTGGGGTCGAGGTCTCGGGCATTGCTAGCGTGCCTGGGCACGCGCTCCCCTTGAAAGCGATTTCAGACTTGGTGGTGGAGTCACGCGCTAAGCCTGGGCACGTCGACATCGTCGATCACAAGTTTGTCGACGCCTTTAGTAAGAGCGGGGCGGGTAAGCCCTTGTTTGTGATACAGGCAATTTTTAACTACTACACCGTTTCCGAAATGTTTGGGCTACCCGTCGGCAAATTTATCGTGTATGAGTGCAAAAAGAGAAAAAATAAAGATGGCTCCTCACAAATGCGGCGCTACGTGCTCGACTATGCGGCCGTGAGAGATGAGTTCAAGGTATTCCAGCGGCTCATCAACGATGCGACAAGAGAGATGATGACGCGGAAAGTCTTTCTGCCCAACCCTTCGGATATGTTCGAGGGTGAGAATTCCTTCGACCTGTACCGGCTCGAGTTGGTAGACGAGGAGACTATTTAACCGGGGCTTGCTCGATGATGAGTTTTATAGCGTCGGCGGTGTAGGCTCCGTCCATCACATAGGGCGCCTTGCCTTGTACCACAACGAGCGAGTACGGAGTGCCCACGGCTCCTGTGTCGAGTGCGTTCTGCCGGTCGGTGGCAATGCGAGTGGTTATTTCTGCAGGCACGCTCGCGTAACACGTAGCAAAGGCCTCCGTCGAGGCACCTGCCTGTGCCGCGAGCGCACCATACTTTGAAGGATCTGTTGGCTGATTGTTGAAGAGTAGGTCAGCAAACTTCCAGAACGCGTCGTTACCGGCCGTCTTGGCCACGCACTCTGCTGCGGCGGCATGTTTGGGCGCGTTCGGATGCAGTTCGGTGAGCGGAAACTGGCGGTGCACCCAGGCGACCTTCCCGTCCACGCCGGCGTCCGCAAGTACCTGGCGCATCGTGGCGTCGAATGTCTTGCAATACGAACAGTCGAAGTCTGAGTACGTGACAATAATAATCGGCGCTATCGGGTTGCCAAAGATGTGGTCGGTGGAGTCAACGGGGCGTACGAGCGAGGGGTCGCCTCTGCCCGAGCTTGTTGAAGGGGCTTTCCGTGGGACCGACCAGTACACCGCAAAGGCAATGATGATACCGCCGACGAGGATAGCGAGGGGTATCGTACGTGAAGTGGTCATGGGGCCATCATAACGCTAGTGCGTGAGTCATGGTAGGGGGCGTGCGGGTATCGCGCTCCCAGCTCGAAGTGTCGAGCTTTATCTCGCGAATAGTACGCAGGTCTTTGTACTTCAATACACCATGCTTGAGTGCATAGTCGTAGAGCTCGCGAGTGAGACGCACGTCCTCGACGCAGTACTCCTTGACCTTGTCCTTCTTCCCCTCGCGCCACCACTCACCAGCCTTGAGGCCGTCGCCTGACTTACCGCGACCGAGCGTGGCTTCGGCGAGTGCCTGGAGGCGGAGCCGTCGCCCGAGGACCTGCTGCACTTCCACCAGCAGGTCGAGGCTGTGGAGGCGCGTGAGGTCTCCTGGGTAGTAGCGGTCGAGCAGGGGGATGTCGAAGGTGTTGGAGTTGTACCCAATGAGCACGTCGGCTCGCTCGATGATCGGCCACAGGCTCGGCAGCTCTTCCTTCTCAAACGCACGGTACTCGCCGGTCTCTGAGTCGTGAATCGCCACCACAATGAGCTCCTGCTCCGCTACGTCGACACGGCCGCGAACCGCTGAGTCAGAAATGGACTCAATGTCGAAAGTGATGGCGCGCATAGGCTAACGCTCGTCGCGCAGTAGGGCTTGTAGCTCGGCAAGGGATACGGTCGACTCGGTGCTCGTGGCGAGAGTTTTGACGCGTATACTCCCGCTCGTCACCTCGTCTCTACCGTAGGCAAGAAAGAGTGGTACAGCGCGTTTGAGGGCGTCTTTGACCTGGTCGCCCAGAGAGCGTGGAGTCAAGTTTACAAAGACTCGCGTACCCGCTTTGCGTAGAGTGTCTGCAAGAGACTGTGCTGCCGGGATGTCCTCCACCGTGGGTGTGCCTATGTAGAGCTGAGCGGCTCCCGCATTCTCCCTGGCCAGGAGGTCATGTGTCTCGAGAAAGTCCACGAGAGTGACGTCACCCATGCCGAAACCTATTGCAGGAATAGGATCCCCGCCGAAAAGGGCGACCAAGCCATCATAGCGACCACCACCGAAGAGCGATCGCGCGTTACTTGGGTCAGTATCAAACACTTCAAACACCATGCCGGTGTAGTAATCAAAACCGCGCGTGATGTGGGGGTTAAAGACGGCGTTCGTGACGCCGGCCTGCTGGAGCTGCGCAATGCGGTCGAGGAGTTTCTGTTTCTCTTCCGCTACCGCCGAACCTTCTACAGGGTTCTCGATTATTGCCAGTGGGTCTTGGCTGGTGAGCGTGCCGGTAGCAGTGAGAAACTCCTCAGTGGTCATCTTAGCCTTACGATCGAGGAAACGGAGGTAGTCTTGCACCTTCTCGCCCTCGAGGCCGGCGGCGACGCAGGCAGCGTTCAAGAGTGGGCGAGAATTTATCTTGATGACAAAGGTGGAATCCTGCGCACCAAATGACCTCATGACTGCAGATACCAGAGATATCATCTCGGTGTCAGCAGCACCTTCGGGCAAGCCGATGATGTCGACGTTGAGTTGATAGTGCTCGCGGAGGCGGCCACGCTGGGGTCGCTCGTAGCGGAAGACATTTGGGATAGAAAACCAACGGAGGGGGAGTGCGAGCTCGCGGCGCTTGGCGGCGACCATGCGGGCGAGGGTTGGTGTCATCTCGGGGCGAAGGGTCACGCGGCGGTCACCGCGGTCGGTGAAGGTGTAGGTCTGCTCATTTACTATCTCCTCTGAGGTTTTGGCCTCGTAGAGCGAGGCCAGCTCGAGCGGAGAAGCGTTGTACTCCTCGTAGCCCCAGAGTGAGAGAGTGGTGCGCACCGACGTAAAGATTGCCTGGAGGCGTGCCCAGTCGGCGGGGTAGAAGTCGCGCACGCCTTTGTACGGGTCGGTTGAGAGGGGTTCTTGCATGCCCCGTATTGTACCAGATGTCCTAAACGCCTGGGGTCTGCGGCTCCTCAGGAATGTATTTGAGAATCAGATTGCGCACGAGCTCTGGCTCGGGGATGCCACGCATGTGGAACTCGTTCTCGGCACCAGCGCTCTGTACCTTGATGCTTCCCATACCGAGGAGTGAGGGGATGACGCCGGCCACCTCGGTGGTCACGTCCTGTACGCGATTGAGCATAAGGCTCGATACCTCGCGATGAAAGTAGCGGCGCTGCTTGATTTCAACGATGCGCTGACTCGTGAGCACCCACGCGTTTAGGTAGTACCGGGTAAAAGAGCCCCAGGCTGCCGTCCATACCAAGAGGAGCCACAGGCCGAGTGTCGCGCGCATGAGTGGCTGCGTGTAGTCGATAGTAGGGGCAAGGGCGGCCAGAGGAGGGGTAAGTAAGATAACGAGGGGGAGAACAATGGGGAGTAGTGCGAGGATTAAAAAAGGAACGAGCCCCACAACAAAAAGAAACCAGTGTTTCCGGGTATGGAGCACGACGAACTCTCCTGACTCAAGTTCGAATTCTTTCATAGGAGTCCCGAGAGGGCATAGCTAGCAAGCACGAACGATATGAGGAGGTGTGTGCCAATGGCGGGGATGGCGATCGCAGAGCGGTGCGAGCAGTGGAGCCAGTGGTAGACGGCAACGACGGTGTAGATGGTCCAATACACCATGACCATGGCGAAGAGGATGGTGACCACCGTCTGCGGACTGGCGGTGGTGGGGAGAGTGAACGGCAGCCCCGCAGGTGGTGCAAAGGGCTGGAGCGGCGTTTCGGACATTATGATAATGATACTACGATAAGTCGCGGCTGATCGTACTGGTCGGTGCGTATTGAGGCGGTGAGGCCCTGGGCGGTAAACAGCGCGCACGCCGCAGCGGCGTGCGCGCTGTCGCATTCGATCCACGCTTCGCCACCGGGAGCTAGGTGTTTTGGTAGCTCTGTCGCGATGCGGCGTATTAGGTCGAGGCCGTCGGTGCCAGAGCGCAGCGCAAGAGCGGGCTCGTAGTTGGCAACACTCGGCTCGAGCTCGCGGTCGTCTGCAATATAGGGCGGGTTGCTGGCGATTACGTCGAACTGCATGTCGCCAAAGGGCTCAAAGAGGTCGCCAATGCGAATGTGCGCACGCTGCCCATCGAGATTGTTTTCGCGAACGTTTTTCAAAATAGTTTTCTCGTGGGCTGCGTCTAGCTCGCCGAAGTAGACCTGTGCTCCTGGTCGATATTTCAGTGCCGCGCAGCCAATAGCTCCCGAGCCAGCGCAGAGATCCAAGAAAGAGACTTGTTTCTGCGATGACAGTCCGTTCGAGGAGGGCGGCGTATTCACCTGCTGGCGAATCGCCTCTTCTCGCGCCGTCGCGCTGCGAAACCCTTCTCTCGCGGACATGTCACCTCCGTGGGAGCTGCTAGTTGCAGAGAAAACTGCCCCCGCTGCGCTCAGCATGCGCTCTGTCCACCATTCCGTTTCTGGTCGGGGGATGAGAGGGTGCGAGTCGAGGTAGATCTCTAGACCTAGAAAAGGCTGATGGCCGATGACATACGCCACCGGTTCGCCTGCCTTGAGGCGGGCAAGGTCGGCCTCATAGGCGGGCGACTTGGCGCCGCCGTATTTTTCCTCTAGGAGCCACCGAGCGTCCCTGTTCTTCGAAGGCTCGGCGGAGGAGGGTTTGCTCATGTGACGACAGTACCATAAAGAAAGCGCCCACTCCGTGAGGAGTGGGCGCTTTCTTTTCTCGGCGAAGAGATTAGTACCCGCCGCGATTACCACCGCCGTAGCCACCCTGGCCACCGCCGTATCCACCGCGATCACCACCACCAAAGCCACCACCGGTGCGAGGAGGGCGATCACCCTGTGGGCGAGCAAAAGAAACGGAAAGCGTGCGGCCGTCCATCTCCTTGCCGTCCCAACGGTCGATTGCCGCCTGGGCCTCTGCTTCAGAGGCCATCTCGACGAAACCGAAACCGCGTGAGCGGCCCGTCATACGATCGCTGATAATGCTGGCAGAGACAACGTTTCCAGCCTCGCTAAAGGCCTTCTTCATATCGTCTTCTGTCGAGCGGTAGGGGATGCCGCCTACGTAAAGCTTGTTCCCCTGTACTGAACCTGTTGATGCGTCCATGAGTTGGATTTAACTGAATAACCTCGCCGAAAACAACACTTTGGGGTCTGTGCGACCATACGGAGTTTTTACTCTGCGAGTGTCACTACTATGACAGAAATGGGAGCTAAAAGCAAGGAGGGTGGGGATAGTGTGGCGAAGTCAGAAGGGAAGATTGACGTATGGTGCGTATTAATGCATACTATCTGCAGAGTTTTTCGAGTTCTAACATCTACCGTAGTCAATCGTTCGTGAAAGGGAGTTCATAATGATCAGGAAATTTCTGGTTTGCGCAGCCGCGGTGTTTGTTTTGTGTCAGTCGGTCCGCGCGCAGGCGCAGCTCGACTCGGGGCCACCCCCACGTGCGCAGGTAGAGGCTTTCTACAATCAACAGATATCGCCGGTTGTCGAAGGTCTGCTCAAGGGATCGCATCCAGTGCCTGAGCTCGGGGCTCGATTCTCCGAGCTCGCGGTGCGTGCGCGTGACAAGTACAGCCTACATTTCAATGTGGGCATTAGTCTCGAGTACGGGCACCGAAAGACGGGGTTCGCCTCGAACCATGTCGACGCCGGACAGGTGTGGGTGACATTGTACGCGCCAGCGCTCTACGATTCACACAAGCAGCACCAGCTGACGGACCCGCAACATGCCGATGCGATTGTTGCTAACACGGTCGCATTGAGCATGATTCACGAGTTGGATCACGCGGCACACGGCTACACGTCTTCGCCGACTGCTTCCGCCGAGGAGCGAGCGCAGAATGAGATCTGGGCATGGGCAGAAACTTGTGAGAAAAGCATGAGTGTTCTTGCCGAGAGGGGGTTGCCGATGACGAGGAAACAGCGCGAGATCTACGAAGCATGGATCAAGGCTGCTCGCACGACGATGAGTCAATCGTGGAATGACTTCATCAGGAATATGTACGGGTACTAGTCACAAGGGCGCATAACCGCCACCAACGGCAAAGAAACCGTTGGTAGGGCGGTTTTCTTTTGCTCCGCAACTCTTATTGCATTCTCTCGCCGTCTGGTCTATAAGGTGGGGATATGAACACTTATATATCGTCAGCGTTTGCCGTGAGCCTTTTCAGCCTTGTTTTGAGTGTGGGAGTCAGTTTCCCGCTACCTGCGGTGGCGGCAGAGTCTGCAGCACCCGCCTCGCTCGACGAGACCTTCTTTATCCAGACAGCACTCAACATCGGTGACCGCAAGCTGAACAAAATGCAGACCCTTGAGCCAATCCAGGCTACCACCACTGCAGGCGAATCGACGTCCAACAGGACTAGTCGCACCGTATATTCACGCGTGGCTCATGATGGCAAGCTGGTGCGCCTCGGTGAGGTGGTTGAGGTAGATCTTGGTAAGACGGGTCAGCCAGCTTCGATTATTGTGACTCGTAATCAGCGCGCGGCACGTACGGCATTCTTTATGCGTGGGGCTAATGGCGACTGGACCGCAACCTCGTTTGCAGGTCGTGAGGACCGTAGAATAACGGTTCCGCAGGCACAGGGCTTCGATGCGGCCAACATCCGCGCCAACGCAATGCTCCTTAGTGCGCTCGGCCAGATAGAAAAGGCCGATGTGATTGGGCGTAAGGTTAATACCTTTGTGACGACCTCGTACACCGACGCGAATAACTTTGTAGTGAGCCCGGTCGGCGCATTTGGCGACGTTATGACCTGGAAGTCGTATGTCTTTATAAACGGGGTTCTTAATTAATACTTACTATGTACGCAAGATATAATGCACAGAATGCGCAGGTGGGTGTGAAAAGTCTCGCCTTGGTCTTGATGTTTGGTCTTGTTGGCGCCATGCTCCCGTTTGGTGGGTTCTCGAGTGCACAGGCAGCACTCGATGTAGCGCCTAATCCAACACTCTCGAATGCGTGTGGGCTCGATATTGCGCTCGTGCTCGATAATTCGAATTCGATCAATAGCACAGAGCTAGGGCAGATGAAGACGGCCCTTGCACAGTTTTGTCGATGTGCTGAGCCCAGCCACGCCGACCTGGTTTTCGGTGACCTATTTCAACAAGCTCGGATACGTGCAGCAGGGCTTCACGTCGAGTGCAGACACCACAAACGCCGCTATTAATGCAGTAAGCGTAAAAGGGGGTCGTGGCACCAACTGGGAGGACGGACTCCTCAAGGCCGCAGGCACCTTCGCCTCGGACCCCCGCTCAACGGCGGCCAACGTGATTGTCTTCGCTTCTGACGGTGCACCTACCGTCCACAATGCGCCCGGCAATGACCTCTCAAACGCGGTTGATGCGGCAAACGACATAAAGGGAGACGGCATTCGCATCATTACCGTGGGTATTGGGCAGCACGTGAATACGAACAACATGCACAGCATTTCTTCAGAGGATGCCTACTACACGGCAGCAGAGTTCTCTGACTTGAGTGCAACCTTTGCGCAGATTGCTACCGATCTATGTGGCGGCACTATCACGGTGCACAAGGTCCTCGATCAGGACGGCAACGTCTCGACCACGAACGATCAGACGCCGGGTGGTGCGGGGTGGAACTTCAGCATCACTGGGGGAGAGGGAAGCGAGGCGCTGGTTACCGACAGCACGGGCACGACCGAGGCCGTCGTTGAAGCGGATGGGAACTACGACGTCACTGAGTCTGAGAAGACGGGTTATACGCTCGTTGGCGCTACCTGCTCTACAGGCGGCACATTCAGTGCCGAGGACCATGCTATTACTGGGGTCCCGGTTACTGGGCAGGACATCGTCACGTGTACGTTCTACAACAAGCCAGTAGAGACGCCGCCTGTGTGTGACAGCAACAAGGAGCTCACGTTTGTAAGTAGTGAGCAAACGCTTGTGGGCGATAGTGCGGCGGTGCCGTTGATTTCGCCAATCGATGCGTGGACCAAGGATATTGCTTCGCCTGCAGTATGGATATGGTCTACGGACGGAACCGGAGAGGATACGACCGCCACGTCATCACCCCAGACGTTCGTCCACGCATTTAATGTGGTGGGCACCGTGCTCTCGGCCTCGCTCAAGATAGCCGCCGACAACGGACTCAGGGTCACCATGACAAATGCCGAAATGACAGATGCGGAGGTGATAGACAACTCTACTGTTGAGAAAAATTATGACCCATCTCAGACCTACGATGTAACCTCGCTGGTGAAGAGTGGTACCAATACGCTCAAGGCCGAGGTGACCAATTTCGGCCTTCCTGCGTCAGACTTCAGCATCAACCCCGGCGGCCTTATCTACAGTCTCACCGTTAGGGCAGACGAGTGTACTGCGCCACCGGTGCAGACCTACACGATTATTGCGACGCAGGGCGACCACGGTAGCATTACGCCAGCTGGTACGACCGTAGTCACCAGCGGAGGAAGCCAGACCTTCTCCATGACTCCAGAGAGCGGCTATGTCTTGGCAGACGTGTTCGTGGACGGTGTGTCACAAGGTGCGATGGCTTCGTATACGTTCTCTAACATTTCCGCCAATCACACTATCACGGCGAGCTTCTCAGCCATTCAGGAGCCGGAGCCGGGATCTGATCTTGTGCTTACCAAAGTGGTCGACGACGCAACGCCAGATGTCGGGCAGAACATCGTCTACACGATTACCGTAACGAACGACGGTCTCGACGATGCGACGGGAGTGACGGTTGCCGACGTGCTTCCTGCGGGGCTCAGCTTTGTTGCGACCAGCACCGCAGACACGCTTGGTGTCTACCGCGAGGGCGTATGGACAATAGGGAATCTCGCGGCTGAGGCATCTGCCACGCTCCACATTACGGCTACCGTAACCGGTGAGGCAGGTCAGGTTATCCAGAACGTGGCGACGGCCGCAGTGGGTCAGGAGTCTACTGATCCTGATCTCGATAACAATGCCAACGATCCTGCAAGCGCCTCGGTGACGGTGAATACGGTGACGGTTCCTCCTGTGGTTCCTCCAGGTGGTGGCGGAGGGGGAGGCGGTGGCGGCAGCTGTGCCCCGGGCTTTGTCTTCAACCCTACTACCTTCACGTGTGAGCCTGTTGGCCAGGTGCTCGGCGTCTCTACGGCAGGCCAGGGCGAGGTGCTCGGCGCATCGTGTGGTCTCTACATGGACCGCTACGTGAAGCGAGGTGGCGTCAAGAACGATGCCGAACAGGTCACTAAGCTTCAGGCATTCTTGGTCAAACACGGCTTCGGCACCTTTACTCCGACGGGCTTCTTCGGTCCGCTTACTGAGGCAGGAGTGAAGGCGTTCCAGGCTAAGTATGCCGATGAGATCTTGAAGCCATGGGGCCTGCCCGCGCCAACCGGACTTGCCTACCTCACCACGCTGCGTCAGATCAATCTCATTGAGTGCCCAGACTTGGTTATCCCGGTGCCGACGCTCATTCCGTGGTCGAGCAACCCCGGCGTGCAGTAAACGCCTCGTGATACACGAACAACACGGCCTCGCTTAGCGAGGCCGTGTTGTTGTGATACAGTCAGGATACGAGTTCATGAAGCCATTTGCCTACCTACGCGGACACAAAGAAGGAGACCAGGTTCCCTATCTTGTCGGCGGGGTAGTGGAGGTGCTCTTTTTCCTCATTCTCGCTATTTTTAGTCTTACGGTTGCCGACCGTCTATTGCTTGGCAGCTCCTCGCTCGCCTCCGTGGTCTCTGCAGTGCTTGTCGACCTCACCAACGGCGACCGCAGTGCACACCAGATTGGTGGTCTGACGGTGAGCCCCGTGCTTACGGCCGCAGCGCAGGCCAAGGCCAACGACATGGCGAGCAAGAGTTACTTCGCTCACGTCTCGCCTATAGACGGCAAGAACTCGTGGTACTGGTTTCAGCAGGTTGGGTACAAGTTCTCCTATGCGGGTGAGAATCTCGCGGTAGATTTTTCTGACTCTGCAGACGTTGAGCGTGCGTGGATGCAATCGCCGACACATCGGGCCAACCTTTTGAACGGCAACTTTACTGAGATTGGTATAGCGGTAGCTCAAGGCACCTATCAGGGTCGCCCGACAATATTTGTGGCGCAAATGTTTGGCACGCCCGCAGAGACGCCCGCGCGCACGAGGGTGATAACGCTCTCTGCCTCTACAGTACCGGCCACGGAGCCTGTGCTTGCCGCAGCCACTTCGACCGAAGAGGAGCCTGCGCTGGTGTCCGCCACAACCTCAGCGACGCTTGTGCTCGGTACTGAGGCGACCGGTCTCTCGGCTCCCGTTGAGCGAAATGCCTCGTGGTGGCAGTATCTACTCACGTCGCCCAAGACCGTACTCCAGTATGCCTACTATGTGCTCGGACTCATTATCCTCGTCGTGCTTGCCTACGTGACCGAGCTCGAGTTCCATCAGCGCCACCTACGCCATGTTGCAGCAGCGCTCTCGCTGCTCGTCCTTATGGCCGGGCTCTTCGTCTTTGCCAACTATGTCTTCTTCGCGGAGCCACTCATTGCGGCGCTCCAAAGGTAGCTGGTTATCCGAGAAAGAGAGCAGGAATCAACGTGCCAATCATGCTGACGGCCAGCAAGACGACGATGATGATAGCGAGGGCGCGTTTCATCTGCGTAGGATAGCAAACATTTATCGTACGGCAAACCGCGCCCTAGTGGCTATTGGTGGTGATCATGTCGCGCTCGATGTCGGCAAAGGTGCCCCCCACCTTTTTCCCCGGGTTAAAAATGTTTTGTGGGTCGAAGATCTTCTTGGTCTCTGCGAAGAGGGCGACCATCTCGGGGCCGAAGAGCATGGTGAGGTACGGTGTCCGTATAATCCCGTCGTTGTGTTCGCCGGTCGTGGTGCCGCCTACAGCAATGACCAGTTCGTACACCTTGGGTGCGAGCTCGAGTATTATCTTGCGATTCTCCTCTTTGGTGAGGTCCATGAGTGGGATGAGGTGGAAGTTACCGTTACCCACGTGCCCGGCGATGGTGTAGACCATGTGCTCTTTATAGTGCTCGAGCAAAGCGTTCAGCTTGGGTAAAAATGCTGGATAGCATGCAGGCGGGACGACGAAGTCGTCGATGAAGGGCACCGGATAGAGATCTTTCATGTTCTTGCGCAAGAGGGAGAAACTCTCGCGACGTACTATCCAGTACTTCTCAGATTCCACCTCATCCTTCTCCACCTTGGTGTGTACGTCGAGGTCGAAGAGGGCACTCTTTGCCTCCTCGACCCGGCGGTCGGCCTCCTCTATCGAGTCGGCCGAGAACTCGGCCATGAGAATCATCTCGGGCACGCCGCCAAAGGCCACCATCGCGGTCTCGGGCAGAAAGTCGATACCGAGTCGTGCCGCCTTGGCCCAGCCCATTTGCGAGAGCATCTGCGGCAAGAACCGCACGGCCAGCTCAAAGGTATGCTTGTCGTACGACTCAAACGACTCGGGGTTGAAGGGGAGGATGCGCTCGACAATGGTGGGCAGTATCGCGAGGTCTTTGAGGAAGATAACCAGCATGGCCCGGTGCCCCTTGGGTTTGACGAGCTTTAGCTTGGCCTTGGTCCAGAGGGCGAGCGTACCTTGTGAACCACAGACGAGCTTGGCGAGATTGGTCGCCCCGGTACGTTCGTCACGTATGTGCCAGAGCGCGTAGCCCGCAGCGTTTTTAGATACCGTGGGGCGGTGGCTCTCTATGAGGCGCGCGTTCTTGGTGAGCAGTGCATCCATCTCGCGATAGATAGAGCCCTCGAGTGTGCGCAGCTTCTTTTTGTCCTCGACCTCTTCTGGGGTGAGAGGGCCGAAGGTGACCATGGATCCATCAGAGAGGACGACGTCGAGCGATTCGACGTAGCGCATCGTCTGTCCGTACTCGAGTGTGCGCTCTCCTGCAGAGTTGTTGGCAACAATACCACCCATGGCACAGAGCTCGCGGCTGGCAGGGTAGGAGGGGAGTATGAGGCCCTTTGCCAGGGTTGCCTTCTCGAAATCTCGGTAGTACACACCCGGCTCGGTCACTGCATACCCGGCCTTTGTGCCCTCTGTTTGCTGTACGGGGCCCATCGTGTTGAGGTGCTCCGTGAGCGAGAGCACGACGCTGGTGGTGAGCGAGCCGCCCGACATGCAGGTACCTGCCGCACGTGCGGTGAGCGAGACGTCGAGTCCTTCTGACTTGGCTCGGGCGACCTCATCGACGATGGTAGCGATATCTTGAGCATCTTTCGGGTACACCACGAGCTCAGGCATGCGGGTGAAGAGCGAGGCGTCGCGGGAGAGTGCCTTGAGCGCCGAGATGTCGTCGCTTACTTCGCCACGGATCACCTTAGCGAGCGATCGCTGCAATTCAAGCATGGTCATGCGTACAGTATAGCGTCTCGATTCACTAAAAACGCTCGATGCGGTACACTCTTCTCATGATTGACCCAACAAACGTAAACCTCGACCAATTGCCAAAGAAGTTTTGTGACGGCGCCATAGGCGCGTACAACAAGGAAGTGTTCACCTTAATCCTCACCTCGGGCAACAGCCTCGACGCCTTTGCCACCACACCACAGATTCTGAAGAGCATATCGCTCTGGATGAGTGCACAGGTACAAAACTATGAGCAGCAGTTCGGCACGATTATCATGACGCCACCAGAGATACAGAGCCCTATACAGGCTGCAGATTTGGGGAAGTAGCGGGCGCCACTACGCTATACTTGCTGCATGACGACCGATCACCAGCTCACTGTCGTTGAGCACCTCGAGGCGCTCAACCGCCAGATGGCACTGCAAAACTCCCTCCGACGCATCTTCCTTGTGGGTATTATCTACGGTATTGGGTTTTTCGTGGGCTCGGCGATTATTGCGACCATCGCGCTCGGTATCTTCGGTCCCTGGTTCGCGCAGATTGCGTGGGTGCGCGACGCGTTCGTCACGGGCGCATCTCTGGCGCAGTAAGCGTTTGCGCGCTCTGCGTGGGGACAGTCGGTTGCGTGTCAGGCACGCTGGGCGTAGTATGCCGGCAATGCCTTATCGTGGGCGACGGGTGCTCGGCCTCCTCCTCCTTGTGAGCGGATCCTTTCTCATTCCTCAGTCGGCTGAAGCCGTCGTGACCTTGTACTATCAGCCCGATGCCAGCGGAGTGATGAGCAGCGCTTCCAGCACGAACCCGGGGCCAACGATAAACTCCGGCAATCTGGGCAATTTAAATCTGCTTGGCGCTCGCGTGTACGCGACTTTTACTCTGCGCGACCCAAATGCGAGCAACATCAACAAGACGCCGTGGCGATTCTGTCTTCAAAATGGCGATTCTGAGGGCCATGACTGCAGGGTCGTGCGACAGCACTACTCCTTTACCGACGCGGACCGAGAATTGCTTTCGGACGGCCAGTTCCACACTTTCGTGGCCAAGACGACCTTCTTTGGCGATACTTATGCCGACGGTACGCGCCCGGTGGGAGTCGGCTTTGCGGGGCTCTCTCCTCAGATTGGTGGCACTCAAGTGAAGAGTGATGCGACACAGACGTTGCCGGCGCTGATGATGCATTTTGTCCCCACCGGATGCGGGTTCAAGGCGTGCACCTCTAATGTGTTGTTCTTGCCGGGCTTTGGGGGAAGTAGGCTGTACTACGCGGTGACCCCTGTGCTGGAGCGACAGGTGTGGGAACCAGACCTCCGTACGGACATACCATTACTCACAATGAATGCCGATGGCACGAGCAAGCACGCACTCTATACAAAAGACATTATAGATAGTCTTGAGTCACGTCATGCGCTCTTTAGCGCCATTGTAAGTAAGGTTGGCAAACAGAATCTCGAAGTATATGGAGAATTTGCTACACATATGAATTCACTTGTAGCGTCGACTACCTTTGGCCCCAAACAGTGGCGCGCATACCCTTACGACTGGCGTTACGATGTGCGAGATATTGTGAACAACGGCACGGCGACCAAAATGCCTGACGGCAGTATTAAGCAGGTGTACCTAAGAGACGTCATCGTCGACATGGCCTCTAGCTCTCCCACAGGGCGCGTGACGATTGTTGCGCATAGCAACGGGGGACTACTTGCAAAGGCTGCCGCTATGGCGTTCGGAGCCGACGCACCACGATACATTGATCGGATTGTGATGGTGGGTACGCCCCAGCTAGGGACGCCAAGCGATCTTGGTGCCATGCTGCACGGCGACGGGCAGACTCGTGGGTTAGGCATAATCTCAAGCGCATCAGAGTCGCGTGCCGTAGGGCAGGCAACGCCGGGTCTCTATGGTTTTGTGCCAAGCTGGAATTATTTCTCGAAGGTTGCTGACCCAGTGGTCACCTTTGAAGAGCATGGCGCCCTATCTTCTAAGTACGCCGCTAAATATGGTGCCGAGATCGACTCGCCAGCCGCCCTGAAGAACTTTCTTGAAGACGCTGCGAACGTGAATGCTCAAGTGGGAGCGAGTGATGATTTACATGTCCCGCTTAAACTTTCAAGTGCGTTGTTGAATAAGGCTGCAGCAACGCATGCGGTGCTCGACACGTGGGTGCCGCCGTGGGGCCTGGTAGTCACCACCATTGCGGGGTGGGGCCAAGACACGGTCAAGGCGATTGCGTACACGACCGGCTCGAAGGTGGTGTGCAATACCATGGTTACTGACGACATCTATTATTCAACAGCGTGCGCGAATGCGCCCCAGCTCAAGTACGAGCCAGTCGTGACGAAAGATGGTGATGAGACGGTCGTCACCGCGAGCGCTAGTGGTGGAGGCGAGCAGGATCTGTATTTCAATATGCAGCAGTATGAGCAGAACACCGGCAAAGAAATATCACACTTGCAGTTGTTCTCGACTAAACCAATTCAAGACGTCATTGCGAATCTGTTGCGCGGCTCAAATTGGCTCGGTACGCCCTATATCACCACATCCAAACCTATAGATTCTGAAAACGCACTCAAGCTCCGCATCAGCTCACATTCCCCGGTGAATCTGCACGTGACCGACGCGAACGGTAAGCAAAGCGGGGTGGTCAAGATGCCTGGCACAGACTTCTCAGCCGTTAAAAGAGATATTCCAGGAAGCTCGGTGCTGGTGCTTGGTGACGAACAGTACATACAAGTGCCGCAGACAGGCACCTACGACGTGGTTGCTGACGGTCATGCAGAGGGACCCACGACGCTCAAGGTAGAGTCAATGCACGGTGTCGAGGCGGAAGAGGTGGCTACCTATGCGAGTATCCCGACAAACGACGGCTCGACGGCGAAGTTCTCCGTAACCAACGGCACGCCCACAGGCCCCGCCATTGATCTTACGGGTGACGGGGTGACCGACTTTACCGTCGTCTCATCGACGGTAGGCGCGGACCCGCTCACGTATGTGGCCTATCTAAAGCTGGCAATAGGCGCCATGCCACTCTCAAAGCGTCAAAGCAACGAGATACTCGGACGGCTTGCGACCATCGAGCGGCAAATCACCAAATATCCTGCGAAGACTGAGACTACATTCACGCTCGTCGAGAGACTTGAGGACAATATCAAGAAGGAGGTAGTGCGCAGCTTACGCGCCCGCGGTCGCAGTACCCAGCTAGACATGCCGCCCGGTCAGGCAGAGATAATTCTTGGTATGATTAATGAGCTGAAAGAACTCATATGAAACTCTGGCATAAACAGCTCATAATGTTTCTCCTAGCAGGCGGTGTCTATGTAGTCGGCCAGTATCTTCGTGGGGAGTGGTTTATGAATTTCCCCATAAATGTATGCAGTTTTGCGGCTTCTGTTTATGGGACAGTAGTTTGCGCCTCTCCCTACCAGTCAGTTGGGCTTACGTTGATTGCTCTCGGAGAAGTGCTGGCTGTGCTGGCGTGCAGCTTGTGTCTCGCGAATATCCAAACTTTCAGTAAATGGTTGAGATTCTGTGGGTACTACATTCCAGTGGCAATTCTCCTCGATTTTGTCTTTTTTCCATTTTCAATCCCGACCATTGCTTTTAGTCCAGTCATAATAGGGCGTGAAGTGGGTGTTGTCATGTCCGTGTACTTGTTGACTTTCATAACCGTCTGTATGGTTCTCTGGGGCTTGTATACCGAAAACCGAAAAAAGCTCAGGGTGAGGTAAGATATCCCGATGGCTGGCAAGTACGACGCCGTGTGGGTCTCGCACTCCTCGATGGGGGATTTTTTGAAGTGTCCGCGCCTGTACTACCTACACAACGTATACAAGAGCCCCAAGACGGGGAGGAAGATGACTATAGTAAGCCCGGCGATGTCGCTCGGCTCCGCGGTGCATACCACGCTCGAGGCACTGCGCACGCTGCCCGTGGAGGAGCGGCTGAGCCGCGACCTGCTCGCCGACTTTGAAACCGACTGGGAGAAGGTCGCTTCGGGCAGGAAGGGCGGCTTTACCAGTGCTGAGGAGGAAGAGGCTGCCAAGGCGCGCGGGCGCGCGATGGTAGAGCGTGTGGTCAAGCATCCGGGCCCGATCGCTAAGAAGACCGTCAAGCTACCGCCGCACAAGAACGATATGATTCCGAACTTCTACCTCGACGAGAAGTCGAATCTGATTCTCTGCGGCGTAGTGGACTGGCTCGAGTATGTAGAGGCCGACGACAGTATCCGCATTATCGATTTCAAAACGGGAAAAAATGAAGAGGATGGTGAGTCGCTCCAGTTGCCCATTTACTTATTGCTACTCAATGAGTTACAGAAAAGGCGAGTGAGCGGTGCAGCGTACTGGTACTTAGACAAAGACGACGAACCAAAGGAAATGCCGCTGCCCGATGCGGCGGAGGCGCGAGAGAAGGTGCTCGCGCTTGCGCGCAAGGTGCAGGCGGCGCGCGTGGCCAAGGTGTATGAATGCCCGCGAGGGGAGGGCGGGTGCTATGGGTGCAAGCCCTACGAGGCCATACTGCGTGGCGAGGCCGAGTATGTGGGTATCGCCGGCTACGGCCAAGACGCGTACCTCGTCTAGTTTTGTGATACGATAGGCGCACAACCCAAAAAGTTGTATCAAGAGGCAGTGAGAGAATTGGCTCGACGACCTGCCGGCAGCACTGAGGAGACTCCTCGCAAGTGTGCCAACTCCAACCCGCTCGGGAAAGATACGCATCTAATATATTGCATGCCTCTTTTCTTGTGACGTGATTAACAAGAATTATTTATTGAACATGATCAAGACCGCAGAGTTCGTAAGCCCAGGGCACCCCGACAAGCGTTGTGACTTTATTGCTGACAGTTTTCTCGATGCGTATCTCGCCGGCGACCCGCAGAGCCGCGTGGCTATCGAGATCATGGGCGGACACAACCTCATCACTATCAACGGCGAGGTGACCTCTGCCGCTAAGCCCGATGTCGTGGGCATTGTGGAGGGTATTGTCGGCGGGGATTATAAGGTGATTGAGAATATTGCGCACCAGAGCCCCGAGATTGCGCGCGGAGTCGACACTGGTGGGGCGGGAGACCAAGGCATCATGAAAGGCTACGCAACAAGCGAGACCGAGACCTTGATGCCGCTCGAGTACGAGCTTGCGCGCAACCTGTGTCAGAAAATTTATGAAGTGTATCCCTTCGACGGCAAGACGCAGGTCACGGTGGAAGATGGGGTGGTGACGGTCGCTATCGCGAGCTTCCAGAACAGCAAGAATGTGGACTTGCTCCCACTGGTACAGAAGACAATCAGTGCAAAGGAATACTTGCTCAACGTGGCCGGCGAGTGGGAGCAGGGCGGCTTCGACGCCGACACTGGTCTCTCTGGTCGCAAGCTCATTGTCGATAATTACGGGCCAGAAATAGCAATAGGTGGCGGCTCGTTCTCAGGCAAGGACTACACCAAGGTAGATCGGTCGGGTGCGTACATGTGCCGCCGCATCGCCGTAGACCTATTGCGCGCGCGGGGTGCGAAGGCCGTGCATACGAAGCTTGCGTACGCCATTGGCAAGGCTGAGCCGGTCATGGCTGTGGCTATCGTCGACGGGGTGGAGGAGCGGATAACCGGATACGACCTCACGCCGCTCGGCATACGTACCGCGCTCAAGCTCGATACGGTCAAGTATGCCGACACCTGTACGTGGGGCCACTTCGGGCGCGGCTTCACCTGGGACGTCTAACGCGCTCGGTGCGTAACGTCTTGTCAGTCCATTGCCAGTGGTATGGTAAGGGTATGAAAGTACCGCAGACTAAGGTGCTGCTCGGTATACAGGTCGCCATTCTCTTTGTCGGCACGGTCTTCGCCTGGTCGAAGCTTATCCCGCAACTCACCAACTTCTACGCGCTGTATGGGACGTTCTTCCGCGTCAGCGACTGCGTGGTGCCGAACCCATTTGTGACCGCCTGCCTGTACGGCTCGCTCGCGTTTATTGTTGCGCTGTTTTGGTCGGTGCGGGTATATGTAGCGCCGTCGTACACGAGCGAGCGCTACCTGCGAAACTTCCTCGTGTTTTGTGTCGCCTTCGCGGGCTCGGTCGTGCTCTCAGAAGCAGGTGAGTACTATCACTGGTACTCCAGTACCGTCTCGGTCACCTGCTCGCCTGGTGTTTCGCCTCTGGCGACCCCTTGCTTCACCGGGCTTATCTTTTTCCTTATCACGTGCCTGATATCGGTGGTGGCCACCGGCAAACAAAGGCAGTCTGATACACTGCCTGGATGACACAGGCCGAGGCGCTCACCGTACTCAAGACAGGTGTAAACGTTTTCCTCACTGGCGAGCCGGGGAGTGGTAAGACGCACACGATAAACGAGTTTGTGGCGTGGCTGCGCGCCTCGGGTATCGAGCCTTCTATCACCGCAGCCACTGGCATAGCTGCGACACATGTGAGCGGTATGACGCTCCACTCATGGAGCGGTATCGGTATCGCCGAGTCGCTCTCAGCGGCAGACGTTGATCGTATCGCGAGCAAGGAGCACATTGCGCGCCGAATAGGTAAGGCAAGGGTTTTGATAATCGAGGAGATCTCGATGCTCTCTGCTGCTACTTTCGAGATGGCTGACGCCGTATGCCGAGAGGTGCGGAGAGTCGACGAGCCCTTCGGAGGGCTCTCGGTTGTACTCGTTGGCGACTTCTTTCAGCTGCCGCCCGTCTCTCGTGGCAAGGAGGTCAAGTTTGCCTACCAGTCGCCTACCTGGCGCGACTTACACCTGCTTACGTGCTACCTCACCGAGCAGTACCGCCAAGACGACTCGACGTTTCTCGACGTGCTCTCGGCCATACGCAGCGGCGAGGTAGAGGAGCTACACCATGAGAGTCTGATGGCGAGGCACACCGAGCAGGAGGCGCTACCGCTCGACGCTCCCAAACTTTTTTCTCACAATGCTGACGTCGACCGCATAAACATGGCAGAGCTTGAAAAATTGCCCGGCAAGTCCCGAGCATTTCGCATGACGGCGAAAGGCAAGGATACGATGATAGACGGTCTGAAGCGTGGTTGCCTCTCGCCAGAAGTGCTCGAGCTTAAGGAGGGTGCGACGGTGATGTTCACCAAGAACTCGCCGCAAGGCAAGTTTGTGAACGGTACGCTTGGCGTGATAGCGGGATGGGGGGCCGACTCGATGCCGGTAGTAACTACCAAGGACGGCCTGCGTATCAACACTGAGCCGATGGAGTGGCAGCTCGAGGAGCAGGGCAAGGTCAAGGCTAGTGTCTCGCAGATACCGCTCCGCCTTGCGTATGCGATGACCGTGCACAAGAGCCAGGGTATGAGCATGGACGCGGCGATTATGGATCTTTCAAAAGCGTTTGAATACGGGCAGGGGTACGTGGCGCTCTCTCGCGTGCGCCGACTCTCGGGCGTGTACCTTACAGGGTTGAACGCTCGTGCGCTCGAAGTGCACCCCGAAATCCTGGAGAAGGACAAAGACTTCCGCGCGGCGTCAGACGCGGCGCGCGATGCCTTTGCTGCAATGCTACCTGCTGAGGCGGTTACCATGCAAAAGAAATTTGTTAAGGCGATGGGCGGTGCATGGTTTGAAGGCAAGGTGCCCAAAAAAGGGAAAGAGAAGGGGGGCTCTGTCGGGTTACCAGGCAGGCTCGCCGAGACTCTACAAGCCGTGCGCGACGGTAAGACCTTGAAAGGTGTTGCCAAGGAGCGAGGGCTCGCCGTCTCGACGGTGGTCACGCATCTCGAAGAGCTTGCCGAGCTCGGCAAGCTTACCCGAGTCGACTTCGTCCACCTCGTGCCTACGGACGTGCTCGACGAGATTCACGAAGCGCTCTCAGAGGCTAAGGACGATAAGCTTTCACCAATATTTCATGCGCTCAAGGGCAGGCACTCTTTTGAGACCATCCGCCTCACGCGGCTTGCGCGTGCATAGCACGCAGGTGCGAATATCCGGGTGATACGTATACTGACAGAACATGAAGAAACTCAATTGGCTGTCGTCAAGGACAGTGGAACAAACAAAAGAAATCACCCAGCGCTTTTGGGAGAAGCTTTCTAATGCGGCGTACCCAGTATCTAAGGGTGCAGTACGCATACCAATCTCGCTCGAGCCATTTAGCCTCACAGAGCAAGAGTACGGTGCCTTGCAGAAGCAACTTCTCCTCGTTATCTCGGCGGCTCGATCTCTTGTTGAAAAATACTTTGTTGACACAGAGCTGCGAGCGGTCTTCAGTCTCGACGAAGCGGAGCGGGAGCTTGTGGAAGCGTCGAAGGACGAGCCGCTTGTGGGCGTGGTACGCGCAGACCTCTTCTATGGAGAGCGGACACAGCTCGTCGAACTCAACACCGACTTTCCTGACGGATTTTTTATGCATGATGTGACTGCTCGCGCGATTCTTGATCTTGTAGGGCCAGGTCTCGAGATTAACTCGAACGCAGCCTTGTTTAAAAAACTGCTTGAGGAGGAGGGAGTTGCCAGCGATCAGCATATATTTATCGGCCATGACAAGGGAAGATCCTTTGTTGATGAGTTCGCACTCTCTCGCGACGTTTTGCAGAAGGAGGGTTGGTCAGCAGTCTCTGTGGGTCCTGTGGAGGACTTAGTACAAGTCGAGGGCGCGCTCACTTTTAACGGCAAGCCAGTGCACGTAATGCGTAGAGGCGCAGAGATGTCGAAACTCCGCGAGAACAAGGCACTTATGGCCCGGCTCATTCAACAGCAAAAAGAGGGTACGTTGAAAATCTTTAATAACTTCAAGATGCGGCTCTTGGGGCACAAGGCGCTCCTTGCTGTGCTTTGGGATGAGCGATTTGAGAAATATCTAAGCAAAGAAGAGATTGCAGCTGCGCACGCCCTTGTGCCTGAGACCCGTAAGCTTAGTGAGATTGGTGTTGCGGGCACTATCCACGAGAAGAACGACTGGGTACTCAAGCCCTCAGACCTTGCCGAGGGCGAAGGTGTGCTTATTGGCTCTTCGTGTAGCGAGGAGGTGTGGGCCGCAGCGCTTCAGAGTGCCTCTGAGATGTCAGAGAGGTGGCTCCTCCAGCGCAAGGTGCAGATTCCTAAAGAGACATTCAATATATTTGATACGGGGACGAAGGCGTTGCACACCAGCACTATGCACTACGATCTCGACCCGCATATCATGCTGTTCAGAGATCGTGCCGAGATGGGCAATATCTTAGTACGCTTCTCTCCTGATGAGGTGCTCAATGTCATGTGTGGTGGAGGTATCACGTATGCTTTCGTCGATGAGAAATTGTCTCAACCTCAAGTATAAGTTGAAGGCGCTCACGTTGGTGAGCGCCTTCGGGTTTCGGTTCATGACAGTAACTCCATTACGACGTCTGCGACGCCGGTCTTGAGAATGCCGCAGTCTCGAGCGGCAGCCCATGAGAAATCGAGCGTGCGGCCCGGCTCGAACGGCCCTCGATCAGAGACCGTGAGATAGAGGTAGATACCCTTCTCAGGGCAGTACACACTCATTCGGGCACCAAACGGAAGACCTTCCTTGTGAGCGACGATGGTAGCGTCGTACATGTCGAATGGTTCCCCGTTCGCCATGTCCTTGCCCTGAAACGCGGCCCCGTAGTAGCTGACTTCAACCACACGAGGACTTGTATCAGGACAGGTGCGAGCTGAGATCGTCTCAGGGATGACCTCTGCGTAGGGACACATGTCCGTTTGCGGGCACGTGTCGGTTGCAATCGCCGGAGCCGGCCAGTACACGAAAGCCCAGATTATAAAGAACATTATTCTACTCACTTTGCACCTCGAGTGGTTGATTTGCCATGCTCATACGCACGACGGTATATATATCTTAACATTTTTACACTCTACGTCAACTCGGCCTAGACGCCGCCCAGGCGGTGGCCTCGGCGCGAGGTGCCGTACAAAAAAGTGAGCGCCCGGTTCCTTCCGTAGAAGAAACCGGGCACTTGCTCGTCCTGTCGACTGCTCTCCTAGAGCAGGTCGATGACGCGCTGCAGCAGCCGGAGCGCCCGCAGGTCATCGAACCGTCCCTCGAGGCCGGTGAGCCGCGAGTAGAGGCTGTCGAACAGTTTGCGCTCTGCGGGTGAGGCCTTCTGACGATGCCAGATCACCAGAGAGAGGACTCCCTGCAGGTTGTCCCTTGTCAGGTGCGATGTGCGGTCGCCCTTCTTTCCTCTTTCGAGGCGTCGTAGCAGGACCTCCTTGAGCGTCCTGCAGAACGTGGCGAAGGGCCACTTGCGAAAGGCGCAGGACTTGAAGTCCTCCGGAAGGGCGGCAATGGGCGCGAGCTCATCGCTGCCGAATCCGCTGCAGACGTCGCCGAGCGTCAACTTTCCTTGCTCGATCGGCGCGCGGACCGGGATGCCTTTGGCGGCCAGAGCGGTTGCGAGTGAAAATCCCATGGTTTTTGCCCTCCTCAGGGTCATGGTTGGTGGACGGGTGGAACTTGGTAATCAGCCTATATGATAGCATATTCGTCTATACATGTCAAGCATGACTTGAAATACGCCTAAATTAGGCCATACTATAGCTATGTTAAAAATCGGTATTGTCGGTCTACCAAACGTGGGTAAGTCCACGCTTTTTAATGCGCTCACCAAGGCGTCGGTACCGGCTGAGAATTATCCCTTCTGCACCATCGACCCCTCGGTCGGTGTGGTGGGTGTGCCCGACGAGCGGCTCGCGGCGCTCACCGAGTTTTCAAAGAGCGCCAAGACTATCCCTGCCGCTATCGAGTTTGTCGACATTGCCGGCCTTGTGAAGGGAGCGGCGCAGGGAGAAGGGCTTGGCAACCAGTTCCTCGCGAACATTCGCGAGACCGACGCGATACTTCAGCTCGTGCGCTTTTTCGACGATACCAATATTACTCATGTCGATGAGCAGATTGAGCCGTATAAAGACATCGAGGTGATCAACCTCGAGCTGGTGCTCGCCGACTCGGAGCAAGTGCGGAAACGTCGTGACAAGCTGGTGCGTGATATCCAGACCAATGTGAAGGGTGCGGCTGAAGAAGACGAGGCACTCAAGAAGCTCGAGCAGGGTTTTGCGGCGGGCAAGCTCGCGCTCCACGCAGGCCTCACGCCAGATGAGAAGAAGAAGGTTGCGTACTTGAATCTCCTCACCATGAAGCCTATTCTCTACGGCTTGAACAAGAAGAGTGGCGGGCACAACCTCGACGAGCTTAAGGACGGTCGTGCCGAGCGTGCGCTCGAGCTTATCACGACGCTGGGGAGTGAGTATGTGTATCTCGACGCAGCAACTGAGCGCGAGCTCAACGATGTTGCCGACGAGGACCGCGAAACTTTTCGCCAAGAGCTCGGCGTGCAAGTAGATGGTCTCACTGACTTGATACAGCAGGCATACAAGACGCTCGACCTCATCTCATTTTTCACCACGGGCACCGACGAGACGCGTGCTTGGACCGTGACGCGAGGGAGTACGGCGCCCGTTGCGGGCGCCGCTATCCATAATGACTTTCTCGAGAAGTTTATCCGTGCTGAGGTAGTGGCCGCCAAGGACCTCCTCGCGGCCGGCTCCTACGCCTCCGCACGCGAGCAAGCCAAGGTACGGACAGAAGGAAAGGAGTATGTGGTGCAAGACGGCGATGTGATGGTTTTCTTGCACGGATAGGCGACGCCTGCCCCGTAGGCGGCTCTGTGTCCTACTGGGGTGATGGTCTTCTTGCACGGCTAAGCCAGGAGGGCGCAGGGAGGGAAAAGTGGTATAATGCGGGTCCTACCGTGGCATACGACCATTCAGCGATCGAGAAGAAGGCTCAAGAAAAGTGGGCAAGCCTGGGCCTGTACGAGACCGACCTTACCGACGACTCAAAAGAGCCGTACTACCTGCTTACCGAATTTCCATACCCATCAGGCGACCTGCACATAGGCCACTGGTATGCCTTTGCGGTTACGGACATCTACGCGCGCATGCTGCGCCTACGCGGCAAGAACGTGCTCTACCCAATAGGCTTCGATGCCTTTGGTCTGCCTGCCGAGCGCGCGGCTATCAAGCACGGGCTTGACCCGCGTGAGTGG
>JBAYUT010000008.1:0-30959 GCA_041674945.1 Minisyncoccota bacterium
AAACCCAACGCCGACAACTCTGGTTTCTTGCTTTTCTGTACGGCCGACGGGCACAATGTCGAACACAGAGAGCTGTGGTGGGAGCGGCACGAGCTCAGCGACATGTTGTTCGACACTCGTTACCCACTGTGACTTCTTCTCGCCGAGCGCAACCGCCTCAAACAGGTAGGATTTTGCCTCAGGGAG
Organism: Minisyncoccota bacterium; assembly: GCA_041674945.1. Taxonomy (GTDB): domain Bacteria; phylum Patescibacteriota; class Minisyncoccia; order Phycocordibacterales; family Phycocordibacteraceae; genus C7867-001. Next base: position 187 of record JBAYUT010000008.1, read on the forward strand.
CGCTGCGGTAACGGCGGAGACCCGCGCGATGCGTGCCGCAGAAGCAACCGCGCCGACCACCGCGACCCGATCAACAACATCACCGTTTGCAAACGCTCCGTTAGCCAAGGGGACGTCCGCATAGCGCGCAAGCACGAGTCCGTACGGACCCCGCTCTAGCCGGACTGCCTTCACTCCGCTCGATGAGAGATCTATCCCGGCGAGCGGCGGCATGAGGTACTCTGGTGGCGCAAATGCAGTCCGTACGCGATCGGTAAAAGATACCTTCATGCACAGAGTATAACGCGTGTCTGCGCGCTACAGCGCCTAATGCGCACCCGTGCCTGGAGGCACCTCTCGATCAGGCGTCACAAAGGCGAAGGTCTCGCCGCTGCCCACCGCAAAAAGCATCCCGTCACTTTCGAGCCCGCGTATAGTGCGCGGCTCGAGATTAGTGACAAAGGCAAGCTGCCGGCCAACGAGCGATTCTGGCTCGCTCACATAAGCCGCTATGCCAGAAACAATTTGCCGTGGCCCTTTAGCCTCTCCGAAGTCCACCGAAAGGCGCAAAAGCTTGTCGGTCTCGGGTACACGCTCAGCAGCACGCACAGTGCCAATCTGTACCTCTATTTTAGAAAACTCTTCTATCGAAATGCGTGGCTTATCCATGATCATTGCGTGATAAATAACTGGTAAGGATGAGTGCGGCCGCCGAGTCGTCGATAGCCTCGCGGGATTTGGGCGATCGCGTCTTCATCTCCTTTGCGGGTGCTTGGCGCGCCTCCTCACTCGTGAAAACCTCGGACTCAAAGAATACCGGCATCCCCGAGCGCTCACCGAGCGCCTCCCCAAAAGCGCGAGCGTGTTGGGCGATAGGATTATCTTCGCCGGAGAGGTTTCGTGACTCACCGACAACAATTGCACCAACATTCTCTCGTGCAACGAGGACGCAGACTTCGTCAATAAGTCGTGGCGTGTTGGTGAGGATGGCATGAGGGAAACCCATGGTGCCCGCCTCATCTGACAACGCAACGCCCACGCGCCTGCTTCCGTAGTCTATGCCAAGATATCGCATGACCGAAGTGTATGGTATAAACTGCTTCTGTGCACGATACGGAGGGGTGGCAGAGTGGTCTAACGCACCTGTCTTGAAAACAGGCGTGGGGCAACCCACCGTGAGTTCGAATCTCACCCCCTCCGCCCGGCTGGTATTTTTTCCGACAGCAGCACGTTGCCCGAGAAGCCGCTTAATTGAGCGGTTTTTCGTTTGCCACTTCCGGCACATTTCACCCACCATCCGATGGCACCAAAGACGGATTCGAACCGAAGCCTATTCCACTTCTCCTCTCTGTTTTCTGGCATTGCGTACCCGATCCATCCACCATGCTCGATAGTCCTGCAACGTTTTGCCGGTAGCGAGGAATTCGAGCATTTCCATGAAGCGATCGTACCCAGACTCAGGGTATGAAAAGATTCTCTTGAGCTCTCCTATGTGTTGAACATACCAATCCAGGACCTCGGGGATCAGAAACGTGTTTCCCCGCTGCAGGACGTCGAACAGAGTCGCGTACTCGTACTTCTCATGCGGCCCGACATTGAGCCACTGCATACAGGCTGCAGCAAAATCATGCGCATCGATCACGGGGTCTTGCCCGAAGACCAAGGCTTGAAGTGTGACGGCTTCAGTTCCCTGATCTTGAGATCCCATGTCGAAAATACCGCCTACGGCTTCTACAGGATCCTTGACCCATTCATCTACCCAGCGCGCTGCGGACGAGACTTCTCTTGAGGCGCCTTTCAAACGATCCGATATGAGTTTCCCTTCAGATGCATTTGAGGCCTGATTCGCTTTCAACTTTTCAGACATGTACAGAGTATAGCAACCTTAGGCATCCTCCTCGAAGACGTCATTCTGCTTAGCGAATAACGGCATTTCGTATTCCGGATGCTCGCGGAAGAACTTGTGAAGCTGTTCAACACGCTTCTTCACCGGATTCTGAACAATCTTCTTGGGCTTCTTCCTATTCGCCTTTGTACGTCCGGCTGTTAAACCTGCCGGAAGCGACGCGGTTCGAACATCGGACCTCCATCCCCGCAAAGCGAGAAACAAGCCTTTCCATTTGTGCACAAAAGCGGGAGGTCTTCCGAGTTATCTTCAGGTATTCTGCTATTATTCGAGCATGGCCCGCACGGTTATCTTTGAGTGGGAGGGTCGTGAGTACGATCACAATCCTAAAAGCGCCGATTGGTATTGGGCGCTCGGCATCATCGCGATCGCTGCCGCAATTGCAACGCTTCTTTTTGGTAACTACCTTTTCGCGGTGCTCATCCTTGTGGCCGCCGTCACCATCGCGCTTCACGGCGCAAAGCACCCGCCGGTGCATCGTTTTCGCATCGTAGAGCATGGCCTTGTTATTGGAGAAGAGCTCTATCCTTTTGAGCACATGATTTCGTTCTCCGTACTAGAAGATATAGAGGGCGAACTCCCTCCCCTGCTTTCAATCAAGAACGAGAGCTGGCTCTCTCCTCATCTCACTATCCCCCTTAGCGGTGTGGACGCCGATGCCGTGTACGAGCACCTCCTGCACCACATAGACGAGGGAGCTCATCCGCACACCGTCACCGATTTGATGGCTGCTTGGCTTGGGTTTTGAAAAATGCCAGAAACAATGTAGAGTCTATGCAACGCTCTCGTCGTTCAACGGATAGGACAGTAGCTTGCGGAGCTACCAATACAGGTTCGATTCCTGTCGAGAGCACCAACGTCTGTGACTGCTAAGAAACTAACGTATCTTGTGCGAAACCTCTCCATCGCCGTGGGTATCATTTTGGTATGGCGTGGGATATGGGTGCTCTTGGATTTGCTCGATCTCTGGCTGTTTGGCAACAACCACATTGTTACTGCCATTCTGGGTATAGTCTTAGGTGTCGTCATCCTCTACCTACCTGACCACGAGCTCAAATCTCTAGAGCGGCTATAGTCAACGAGCGCCAGCTGTGCGACCACGCCCTCCCTGCGCCATCACGCTTTCATCGTCGAATGGATAAGACACTTCCCTCCGAAGGAAGAAATGTGGGTTCGATTCCCGCTGAAAGCACTAAAACAACAAAAAACTCCTGAATCAATTCAGGAGTTTTTTGTTGTTTTGAAACGCTTACGCCCTCGAACGCTTGATGAGGCCAGCGAGGCGCGACTTCTTGCGCGAGGCGGTGTTGGCCTTAATAACGCCCGTCTTGCGAGCCTTGTCGATAGCCGCATACGCTGCAGGGAGGAGGCTCTCTGCCTTCTGTACGTCCTTAGCTGCTACTGCCTGGGTAAGCGACTTGGTAGCGCCGTATACCGCATTCTTGCGGCGCAAGTTATAGACGTGCTTTTTAGCCGACGAGCGGATTGCCTTTTTTGCTGAGCTGGTTATTGCCATATGTCTTTTATATATACGCTATCTCCCGCTCGCTGGCAAATGGTAGTACCATGGGAACATGATTCGGCACATCCGCGGGACAGTACTTTCGGTCGGGCTTACGAGCGCCATTATCGAGGTCTCTGGCTTCGGTGTCGAGGTGCGAATGAGCTCGCCACAAACGCTTACCCGAGGCACTGAAGCCTCTCTAGCCACCTTTCTTGCGGTAAAACAGGACGGGATGGACCTCTACGGCTTCCCTGACACAGCCGATCGCGACTTTTTTGAACTCGTTCTCTCAGTCTCAGGCGTCGGCCCTAAGACAGCGCTCAGTGTTTTGCGCCGCTCAACTCGCGAGGCGCTCGAGGGCGCCATTGGCGCGCGCGACCTGAACTATCTTACCAAGGTGGTGGGCCTGGGAAAGAAAAGTGCTGAGAAGATGCTGGTGGAGCTTGCCGATAAAGTGGGCCCGCGCGCACACAGCGACCAAGACGGCGAGGTTTTTGACACGCTGGTTGCTCTGGGCTACACCGAGCGCGAGGCGCGTAAGGCGGTGCAAGATATTCCGGATGGCATTGTGGGCAAAGAAGCGCGCCTTAAGGCCTCCCTCTCATCTGGCTCATGAAAGCGCGCCTACGACTCCTTCTCCTTTCTCCTTACCACTATCTGTGGGCTACGCTCTCTGCGCGATGGTATGGCTTTCCTGCACACAAACTCACCGTTATTGGCGTTACTGGAACGAAGGGCAAATCATCCGTGGCTGAAATGCTCTACGCAATCCTCACTGAGGACGGCCGTTCAACAGCGCTGGCGGGCACGATTCGTTTTGTCGTGGGTAAGGAGTCGGAACTGAATCTCTTTAAAATGACCTTGCCCGGGCGAGGGTTTATACAGAAGCTGCTGCGCCGCGCAGTCGACCAAGGCTGCACGCACGCTGTAGTTGAGATTTCGAGCGAGGCGGCAGTGCAACATCGCCATCTCGACCTCGCGCTCGATACGCTCATATTTCTGAATCTTCAGAAGGAACACCTCGAGACACATGGTGGGATGGAGAACTACTTCCAAGCAAAGTTTAAAATCGGTAAGGCACTAGTTGCATCGCCAAAACGGCCGCGTACCATCATCGCGTACGCTGACGATCCACGGTCGAGCCCCTTTCTTGCGCTACCGGTGGAAGCTCGTGTGCCTTTCTCGCTTGCCGATGTCGAAGAAGTAACCGTGAGTGACCATAACGTCTGCTTCACCTATCGCGATGTACCCTTTACACTCTCGTTCCCAGGACACTTTACCGTCACCAACGCGCTTGCCGCCATCAAAGCAGCCGAGGCCTGTGGCGTTTCTCTCACTACCGCCGCCGAAGCTCTCACTAAACTTACTCGAATCGGTGGCCGTCTCGAGCGTATCGAGGCCGGACAGGATTTCCTTGCGATTGTCGATTATGCACATACGCCCGACTCGCTGGCAGCGCTCTATCAGGCGTTCGGTGGACACCGCCGGATCTGCGTCCTCGGCAATACCGGCGGCGGCCGCGACACCTGGAAGCGGCCAGAGATGGGGCGCATTGCCGACGAGGCCTGTGCCGAGGTAATTTTGACCAACGAGGACCCTTACGATGAGGACCCTCGTGCGATTATCGACGCGATGGCCGCAGGCATGCGGCGCCCACCCACTATCATTCTCGACCGTCGCGAAGCGATCCGTCACGCGCTCTCGCTGGCAGCGACCAACGATGTGGTTCTTATTTCTGGCAAAGGCACCGATCCATATATTATGGGCGCACACGGCACTAGAACACCATGGAGCGACGCTGCCGTTGTCCGCGAAGAGCTGTCAACGCTGTTAGCCAACAAGGCCTAAGTCGCGCTATTATCTAGCCATGGGTGAAATGCATGATGCGTGGTTTTTCGTGGGCGTGTTTCTCTTCATCTTTCTTATTTGGGTCACCACTGGCGGCCCACTCCACCCCATCGCCTTTACGGGCCCAACGCTTGCTCAGCCGCAAGAGCTTGGCGGAGGCGATTACCTATCGCTGCCGCGCGCACCCTTTACCATCGGCGGACGCACCGTCTCCCTCCCCGGATCCTCCAATGGTCAGGCAGATACGTATACGCTTAGTAACTACGGGTCAAGCAACTTTAGTGCCTGGTCCAAGCAACAAGGCCCAGCCGCGTATAGTCCCTTTTTTGGCACTCCCTCACCTTATTTGAACGCTGTTTCGATACGAGATCGTGTCGCTAGCGCGAGCACGACGAATGAGTACCTAGAGATACGAGTACCTAAGGACTCGAACCAATCCGTTAACATTACCGGGTGGATACTTAAAAGCGAGGTCACGATCAAGTCTTCGATAATCCCAAAGGGCGCCGGGGTCTTGCGCCCTGGAACCGTACCCAACCTCCAAGACATCGTATTGCAACCGGGCGACCGCGCAATCATAAGCACGGGCTCGTCACCGGCAGGAACTTCCTTTCGTGAGAACAAATGCGTTGGCTACTATAGCGAGTTCCAAGATTTTTATCCTCCTTTGTCTCGAGGATGTCCCGCTGCTTCGAGCGAACTTTCTGCGTTCTATGGGCCCTCCCTTGTATATGATCCAGGGTGCATAGATTACACAAGGACAATTGGTCAATGTGAGACCGCCTACTTTCCTCCCGACACCGTATCTCCCTCGTGTAAAAAGTTCGCGCAACGATATTTTAACTACAACGGATGTCTTGCGGCTCACGGAGATGACGCTGACTTTTCTGGCAATACCTGGCGTGTCTACCTTAACCGCGTCAACAGCAGAGGCAAAACCGTGCCGATGTGGAGGTCAAAACATGAAGTGGTGCGCCTGCTCGACACACAAGGGAAAACCGTCGCCCAATTCACGTACTAGGAATCTGCATCGTGGTCGCGCTCTGGCCCACACAAGTGGTCACGAATAATTCTCTCGCCGCCGCTCGACAATTTTCGCTACCCCGCCTCGCGGTTTGGCCTACTAGCCAAACATCACTGCGGCACGCACCAAAGCAAAAAGACAGCACGCAGGTGCTGTCTTTTTGCTTTGGTGCGCCCACCTGGGCTCGAACCAGGGACCTTCTCCTTAAAAGGGAGCTGCTCTACCGACTGAGCTATGGGCGCATTTCCTTGCGCAGATTATCACTTTTTCACCTCTTCGGCTAATAATTACGCTCGTAGAGACAGTGCAAATTTTTCTAAGGCCACGTCGAGCGCGAGCCCTCCTCTCCTTGAGTTCTGGAGTAGCTCAATGAGCGCAAGCGACACCCTGCGCGCGTCTTGCTCTTTCCAGACTCGGCTGCCTTTAGCCATCAGGTCGCGCACTTTCCAGTGAAGAAGCCCATGGAGTATCTCCGGCGCATCACCCAGAGCGAGCGCGCGATTAATTTCGAGCCAGAGTTTCTCTCTGCTCCGCGCGCCGAACGCGTCGACGAGCGCCGAGTTAAACCCGCGCGTCGCTTGGCCTGCTCGCACAGAAAGATCAAACTTATACTCCACCTTCGCCTTTGCTGAGATCCTTTTTGCTTTTGGGGTGGCAAGTTTGGGCGCGAGGATAATAATCGCATTGTCTGACGCGGCGAGGGTTTCCAACGCGCCCTCCACAAGAGAGTGAGCATCACCCACCTCGACAGTGGCATCTTCTTCATCGCTTACCCCGCGAGCGGGAGCAAATGGTTCGTCGAGCAGCACCAAGAGCCGGCTCACGAAGAGCCCACCTGAATGCGCCGCATCTTCAAGAACCCGTGGCGTGAGCTCCTCCCGCGCAAGTCGCACATAGACCAGATTTGGCTCTTTTGCTCGCGCCTTTGCAACCCACTCAAAAGCCTTTGCGCGCGTCTTCTCAACGTCAGAGCCGTAAAAGAGATATATCATGTGTGCAGCGCCCCCCAGTCGGGGCCCGACTTCATCACCGTTGTAATGGGCACCCCATGATGTTCTTGCGACTCAATGACCGCCTCCATAATCTGTTTGATTTTCGTTCCGAGGTCCGCAACTCGCTCTTTTTTGATCTCGTATACAAGCTCGTCGTGGACGGCCAGCAATAAGTAGGCGTCGGCGGAGGCTTGAGTATCCCTGAGCATCCCCTCTACCTGCACCATGGCGAGTTTTAATATATCTGCGCTTGTCCCTTGTATCGGTGCATTAATCGCCATGCGCTCGGCCTGTGCGCGAACGTACGGTAATGAGGACTTCATCTCCGGGAATTGCCTGCGACGCCCGAAAAGCGTTTCGGTGTACCCGTGCGTACGAGCAAATCCCTTTGTGCTCTCGAGATAGTGAGACAGTGTTTTAAAGGTGGCGAAATATCCTTCGAGATACTGGTGCGCCTCGGCCGTCGTGCTCCCGAGCTGCGCCCGGAGCGCGTTTACCCCCATACCGTAGAGGATGCCGAAGTTAATCACTTTGGCCCGTCTGCGCATTTCTGCGTCGACCGCCTCGGCAGGCACTCCAAACACCTGTGCCGCCACTTCACGATGCACGTCTCTTCCCTCTCTAAATATCTCGCACAGCTTCTCGTCCCCTGAGAGAATAGCGGCGATACGCAACTCTATCTGTGAATAGTCGAGCGCGACCAGCTCAAACCCTGGCGACGCAACAAACGCATGCCGTATCGCTTGCCCTCGCACAGAGTGGAGGGGGATATTCTGCAGATTAGGATTTTGTCCAGACATGCGCCCCGTTGCTGCACCAATCTGAATAAACTCTGCATGTAGTCGCCCATCCTCGAGGAGGGGCGGGAGATTGTCTATGTACGTCGATAACAGCTTCTTGAGTTCTCGGTACTCGAGAATCTCATGCACAATGGGGTGTTCCTGGCGGATCTTTTCGAGCTCGCTCTCGCGCGTTGAACGCTGCCCTCCTGCCGTCTTTTTTTGTTTTTCGGGGATAATCTTTAACTCATCAAAAAGCACTTCTCCCAGCTGCTTGGGCGAGCTTACGTTAAACTCACGCCCTGCGAGGTGGTATATGTTTTTTTCAATCTTTTCAAGTTCTGTGCGGTATGTCTTTGCAAGCGCCTTCAACACGCTCTGGTCAACACACACACCTCGCGTGCTCATGGCCTTCACTATTGGCACGAGCGGTTTCTCTATGCGCTCATACACCTCCTGTACGCGCCCGAGCTCGCTCATCTGCCGCTCCAATTCAGCATAGGCAGCGTCAAACGTTTTCTGCTTCGTAAAGGCGAGCACATCATCGAGCGATGCGTTGGTAAACTCTGACGAGATGAGGCCAAGCATCACTGTCGCTTCGGCGAGACACGTCTCGTCAACCGGCCCTGCGCCTGCTTCAGTCTGGTCCATAAAATGCTCGAGGTCGCCCTGCATAGAAGTAAGTCCTGACGATTTCATAAGCACCTTCTTTGCACGGTCACGGAGCGTACGGAACCCAAACTCATCGCACATCGCAAGCACTTTGTGTATATCTACGCTCTGAAACCAGAGTTCGTCCGGTAGCGCAAAGGCAATGGGCGCATCGAGCCGGATGGTGGCGAGCGATTTCGAAAATCGTGCGTCCTCCTCATATTGTCGCAAAAGCGCTATCGCGCGCGCCTTGATCCCTTTTTCGAGAAGGGCGTCGTCGCCCTTTTTTAGCGCGAGATATATTTTTTCAAGGCTGCCAAAGGTCGTAATAAGGTCGGTGGCTGTCTTCTCGCCAATGCCGGGCACGCCCTTGATGTTGTCCGATGGGTCCCCTCGTAATCCCTTGTAATCTGGAATAAGGTGCGGAAGGAAGCCAAACCGTTCGAGCACCGCTTTCTCGTCGTACAGGATCGTGTCATTGATGCCCTTCTTGAGGGTATACACTCTCACTTTTTCATCCACAACCAACTGCAAGGTATCCATGTCTCCCGACGCAATAATCACGTCAACGCTCTTTTTGCCCCGCAGTTCGTGGGCAATAGTGCCAAGCAAGTCGTCTGCCTCAAACCCTTCGCGGGCGTACTGAGGAATACCAAAGGCCTCAAATACTTTGTGTGACTCATTGAGCTGTAGCGCCAGGGCATCGTCGGTCTTTGCGCGCGTTCCTTTATAGTCTGCATAGGCCTCATGGCGGACGGTCGGCTTCGGCAAATCGTAGCAGGCCGCAATATAATCTGGCTTGAGATCGGCAATAATCTTGAGCAACATCGCAACAAGTCCATAGAGCGCGCCCGTCGGAGACCCGTCGGGGCCAGTAAATTCTGGCAGCGCATGGTACGCGCGGTGAATAATCGCGTGAGTATCGAGCAGGACAATGCGCTTGTTTGCAGCCTTTTTAGCCATACACGATCTTGCGCGCGCCGTCTGCAAGCGCTTCTATAGAAATCTTTGCTGCGGGAGCAGGTAGTACGTCGGCAACCTTTTCAGGCCACTCCAATACAACAAGATTGTCTGCATCCTTCATGCTTTCATCGAAACCGAGTGGCGCAAGGTCGCTTCCCCGCTCAAGTCGATAGGCGTCAATATGAATTAGCCGCTTAAACAGCTTCCCTGGAGCGAGCTGATAGACCTTCTCAAGAACGAACGTTGGGCTGCTTACCACCTCGTTAACGCCTAACTCCCGCGCAAGGGCTTTCGTAAACGCTGTCTTGCCCGCGCCCAAATCGCCCGACAAGGTTACCAGGGTCGCGACATTCGGTCTTGGCCGGAGCGTCGCGGCAAAACGAGCGGCCTCGGCTTCAAAAGCTTCAAGCGTTTCGACGGTCTGGCCCATAAGGACATGGTACCATTTGCAGCAATGGACCCGCTATTTGACACGACGAAAGAAAATGCCAACCTCGCCGCCCTACACGAAAAAGAGGAGGAGGATGTCGTTGAAATACTTTCGCATAAGTACGGCATACCCTATGCCGATCTCGATCTGAGAGAGGTCGATGCCGACGCACTTCGCATCATTGTCGAGAAGGACGCGCGAGAGGCTGAGGCCGCCGCCTTTGCTCACGTTGCGCATGCGCTCTCTCTTGCGGTGCACAATCCCAACAACCCCGCCCTCCCCAAGCTTCGCGCGGATCTGCTCGCACGCGGATACAGTGTCAAAGAGTTTCTTGTGTCTAAAAAAAGTCTTGAGAAGGCGCTTGCCCGCTATGCAGACCTTTCGCTTGCCGCCGAATCAAAACCAGGCGTTTTCGTCGTCGCGCCGGCAACCCTCGATAAGATCTCGAAGGCAACAAGCACCCGGGCAGCGCTCACTGCCGAGCTCGAGACGGCGCTAGCCGCTAAGTCGCTTGACCACATCTCTTATGTTTTTGAAATCGTTCTCGCGGGAGCCTTTGCGCTACGCTCTTCTGATATCCATTTTGAGCCAGAGGAAGAGAAGACCCGCCTGCGTCTGCGCATCGATGGTCTGTTGACCGACATTCACTACTTCGACTCGAAGACCTACCATCAGATTAGCTCGCGTATCAAACTACTCGCGGGCATCAAGCTCAATGTCACCAATCGAGCGCAAGACGGGCGCTTTAGCGTCGAGCGTGCCGATGGCAGAATCGAGATGCGCGTGTCATTTATCCCAGGCAACTTTGGCGAGTCTATCGTGATGCGTATTCTCGACCCTAAGGCGACCATGGTGTCGTATAGAGATCTCGGCATCGACGCGAAGCTCCTTGCCCGTCTCGAGACGGAGATCCGGCGCCCCAACGGCATGCTTCTCACGACCGGCCCAACCGGCAGCGGCAAAACGACCACGCTGTACTCCTTTTTGCGTGGTATCCACTCCCCCGACATTAAGATTATTACTATCGAGGACCCGGTGGAGTACCACCTCGGGGGAATTGTACAGACGCAGGTTGAGGGTACTAAATACACCTTTGCGGAGGGCCTCAAGTCTATCGTGCGTCAGGACCCCGACATCATCATGGTCGGCGAAATCCGCGACAGCGAAACGGCTGGCATCGCCATTCAAGCGTCGCTCACCGGCCACTTCGTCTTCTCGACGATTCACACCAATGACGCCGCAGGCACCTTCCCCCGCCTTGCAGACCTCGGCGTTGACCCTAAGTCGTTTGGCTCGGCGGTAACGGTCGCCATGGCCCAACGCCTCGTGCGCACCCTTGATCCTGAAAAGAAGAAAGAGCGCCCTTTAACAGACGCTGAGAAAGCTATGATCGTAAAAGTATTTGAACCGCTCGCGGACAAGTCGCTCATACCTTCAAAAATAGAGACCGTGTGGGAGCCCGTTGCGGGAGAAGAAGGGAGTGGCGAAACAGGATACAAAGGTCGCATTGGTCTCTACGAAGCTATCTTTATGGACGACGAACTCGCCAATTTCCTGCGTGATAATCCACCAGCAAACGAGGTTGCGAAGATGGCCGCGAAACAAGGCTACCTCACTATGGCGCAAGACGGCATTATCAAAGCACTCGCAGGTACCACCACCCTCTCTGAGGTCGCCGAAACCGTAGGCCTGCCCCTATAGCTCAGGTAATCGTGTAAATATTCCTCCAGGCAAAAACCCACAAATTAAGTGGGGAGAGCGAAGCACCTGAGGATATCCGCAGTGCCAATACCGAAGTACTGGACCAAAAAGTCCTTGGGGAGACGCTCGAAGCCGTCAAGCCTTGCCTAGAGGAATACGCACAAGATTAAATGAGCCATACCTTCGGTATGCAGGTATGGTAGAATGCTAGCACATACACTCCTTTTATGTCAACCCCTCCCGAGCCATCCAGCAAGGCGCCACCAGTGCTTGACGCAGCGCTCCGCCCTTCACATTGGGACCAGTACGTGGGGCAAAAACAGGTCAAGGCAAACGTGCGCATCGCTATCGACGCCGCAAAACAGCGTGGAGACATGCCCGAACACTTTCTTTTCTACGGCCCACCAGGTGTCGGCAAAACCACTCTTGCCCACCTGGTCGCCGCGACTCTCGACGCACCGCTCAAGACCACGTCTGGGGTCGCCATAGAACGTGCGGCCGACCTCGCGGCGATTCTTACCAATCTTGAGGACGGCACAGTCCTCTTTATCGACGAGATTCATCGCCTCTCTCACAAGATAGAAGAGCTTTTGTACCCCGCTCTGGAGGGCGGGCATCTCGACATTGTGCTTGGTAAAGGACCCTCGGCGCGCACGGTCGAGCTCTCGCTCCCCTCTTTCACTCTGGTGGGCGCAACGACGCGGATGGCCGACCTTTCTGGCCCACTTCGTTCCCGCTTTGGTGGTGGCGTCTACCAACTCGATTTTTATACCAACGAGGATTTGCGCGACATTATCCGACGCTCGGCAGAGGTGCTCGGTCTCGACGCCCCCGATACGGTCATCGCGAAGATTGCTGCACGGAGCCGCGCAACTCCTCGTGTTGCAAACGCGCTTTTGAAGCGCGTGCGTGACTATTCTGAGGTGAAGGGGCGCCCACTCACTGGCGAGCTCTGCGAAGAAGCCTGCAAAATGTTTGGCGTCGACCCTCTGGGGATTACCAAAGACGACCGTCGCTACCTTGAGACTCTGTTAAAGGGCTTCCACGGCGGGCCCGCTGGCGTGCGCGCTCTTGTGGCCTCACTGCACGAGGATCTCGACACGGTGGAGCACGTGTATGAGCCGTACCTACTTCGTATCGGTTTTATCGAACGCTCTCCCCGCGGACGCATCCTCACGAAGACTGGCCGAGAGTACCTTGAAGGTAACGCTCAACTGTTTTAACTTACCTTGTGTATGTCTGGACACAGCAAATGGTCACAAATAAAACGACAAAAGGGTGTCAGTGACGCCGCGCGCTCCCGTGTTTTTGCTCGATACGCACGCATGATTATGGTCGAATCTAAAAAAGCCAACGGCAACATCACCGCGCCAAGCTTGGCTGCAGCTATTTCGCGCGCCAAGGCCGAGAATATGCCCAAGGATAATATCGAGCGCGCAGTCGCGAAAGGAGCATCAAAAGACTCTGGGGCAATGGACGCCGTACAGTACGAGGCGTATGGGCCGGGCGGTACAGCCATCATTGTGAACGCCCTCACTGATAACAAGAACCGCACCACCCAAGAAATAAAGCACCTGCTGGTGAAGCAGGGCGTCGAGCTCTCGACTCCTGGTGCTGCGAGTTGGGCCTTCACCAAGACTCCTGACGGCACGCTCGCGCCAAACGAGCCGCTCATGGATGTCTCGGGAGCTGACGAGGAAAAATTGGGCGGTATTTTGAACACGCTCGACGAGCACGACGACGTACAGAGCGTCTACACCAACGCACGAGGTTATGAGAATATTGGGGATTGATCCGGGCTTCGATCGCCTCGGGATAGCTGTTGTTGAGGGCAACCCCTCGCGCCCAACGCTTACCATGAGCACCTGTGTCCAGCCCCCCAAAGGAGAGCCCGTTGAACGTCTTGCCGCCGTTTCGCGAGCCATAACCGAAGCTATCACTCTCTACGCGCCCGACGCGCTCGCCATAGAGACGCTTTTTTTTGGGGTAAACAAAAAGACGGCCATGGGCGTCGCTGAGGCTCGCGGAGCAATCCTTGCCGCTGCCGGGCTACTATCCGTGCCCGTTATCGAGTGTACCCCCCAGCAGGTGAAGGTCGCCATCACCGGCCATGGTGGCGCCGACAAAAAGGCAGTTGCCGCCATGCTCCCTCGGCTTCTTGCCCTGCCTGTTAGGAAGCGCCTGGACGACGAACTTGACGCTATTGCGGTTGGAGTAACCGCCCTTGCGGTAGGTGTCCGTAAGCATTAATCCACACACCTCGGGAAAAGCCCTTGCGCAAAAATCTATTTTCGCTTAAATATATCGGTCCCTCTGTGGGGACTACTATTTATTATCCCTACTATCATGGATGACGAAAACGAGGATGTCCTCGAGCCCGAAGAGCCAGAAGACGAGGACCTTTCGGACGACAAGGACGAGGAGGAGGCATTCTAAGGCTTCCGTTGGTGCGTGGTAGCATAACAGCATGGCGTCCTCTTTAGGTACTCCCCGTAAGCCAGCCCGCAAGGCTGGCTTACGCGTATTAATGCGGAACAGGTTTTTGTTCGCTTTCTATATTATTTGCGGCACTGCACTCGTGGGCGCAGGAGGGCTCATTCTGGCCATCGCGCTGGTCCCCACACCGAGCATTAGCTCGTTTGCTAATCGTCAGGTAGACCAATCGACAAAGATATATGACCGTACCGGACAAGTGCTCCTCTACGACTATAACCGCGACGCTAAGCGCAGCCTCATTACGCTCGCTCAGGTTTCTCCGAACGCAATTAAGGCCACGCTCGCCATTGAGGACTCGAGCTTCTACGATCACGGCGGCATCCGCGTGACCTCGATTTTGCGCGCCGTTTTTGCCGACATTGCGGGGCGCTCGCTCTCTCAGGGAGGGTCGACTATAACCCAGCAAGTGGTCAAGAACACCCTTCTTACCAACAAAAAGAGTATCACCCGAAAAATACATGAATGGGTCCTCGCCATGAAGCTCGAGGACACCTACTCAAAAGACCAAATTCTTGAGGCGTATCTGAACAGTATCCCGTACGGAGGTACGCTGTACGGCATTGAGGCCGCGTCCGAGGCGTACTTTGGCATTCCTGCAAGAGACCTTTCCGTTCTGCAAGCCGCGTATCTTGCCGCCATGATTCAGGCCCCCACCCACTACTCACCCTACGGCCCCAACCGGGGCGAGCTCGACACTCGAAAGAACCTCGTGCTCGAGCGCATGCGCACCCTTGGTTTTATCGACGATGCCGCATACGACACTGCCAGAAAAGAACTTATCTCATTCTCCTCCACTGGGCAAAACTCCATCGGCGCTCCTCACTTCGTATTCTATGTGCTCAATCAAATCGAGTCCTTGTACGGCTCTGCAGCCCTGACTGAAGGGTTGAAAATCACCACCACCCTCGACGCAGACCTTCAAGTTAAGGCCGAGGCAACTGTTAACCGCTACGCTCTCGAAAACACAGCTAAATTCAGAGCGTCCAACGCATCCCTTGTTGCTCTCGACCCGGCAACCGGGCAGATCCTCGCGATGGTTGGCTCCCGAGACTTCTTCGATACCGCGATTGACGGCCAGTACAACGCCGCCCTCGCCTCACGACAACCAGGCTCAACCATGAAGCCCTTTATCTATGCGCTCGCGCTTATGCGCGGGTACACGCGCAACACTGTGGTGTTTGATGTGCCGACTCAGTTCTCCACGGCATGTAGTCCGAGCGACGTCACCAACAGCGCCGCTCCTTGTTACGCGCCAGAAAACTACGACGGTGTCTTCCGCGGGCCCATGACCTTTCAGTCCGCCCTCGCGCAGTCGATTAACATTCCTGCGGTCAAAGCGTTGTATCTCGTGGGAATACAGAGTGCTATTACGTTTGCGAAATCCTTGGGGCTGACAACACTCGGCGATGCGGGCCAGTACGGCCTCACACTTGTGCTCGGTGGCGGCGAGGTGCGCTTGCTCGACCTTGTGGGGGCCTATAGCACTTTTGCTAATGACGGCGCTCACAACACTCCAACAGGCATTCTCGAAATTAAGGATTCGTCGGGCGCCATCCTTAAGCAATTTACCCCTTCCCCTACACAAGTCGTTCCAGCCACTATCGCTCGGGACATGTCCGCAATGCTCTCGAGCGCGTCTGCACGCTATCCCGCATACCCACTGAACTCTCCCCTCTCATTCCCTGGCTACGATGTCGCTGCCAAAACGGGTACGACCAACGATACTCGTGACGCCTGGGTTGTTGGCTACACACCGTCGGTAGCCCTCGGAGTATGGACCGGGAACAACGACAACTCAAAGATGGTCAAGTCTGTTGCCGGACTCATCGCTGCCCCTATGTGGCACGAGGTGATGTCCTATGCGCTCGCTAAGTACCCCAAGACGTATTTCGACGAGCCGAGCACCATCTCCGCCTCTGCTCCACAGATGCTTCAAGGCAATTGGAGAATCCCCGACCAGAGCGGCGCCGTTATTCCACACAGCTTGCTGTACTGGACCGATAAAAACAATCCGCTTGGCCCTCCTCCCTCAAACCCAGCGCAGGACGCACAGTTCTCACGATGGGAATATGGCATTCAGGCCTGGTACGCAAGTCATCCCAACTTCTTTTCAAGCAACGCAGCACCGACTGTCACCGCTCCAGCACCGACTGCTACTGATTCATTGGCGATATAAGGTAGAGGAGCGAGTTATCGCCCACGCCGCGTATAAGCAGTGGTCGGCCAATACCCGCAGCCGTAATCGTGACACTCTCTGAGGTAGTGAGGCTACACGCCGCCGCAAGAAACCGATGATTAAAGGAGAGCGTCAGTGGCTCTCCAGAAACCTTTGCCGCCAACACTTCGGTTGACTCCCCCACGTCAGCATTCTTCGCATAGAGCGCAAGAGTGCTCTTTTTTGGATCCATACTGATCGCTATTTTCTGAAACGAGTCTGAAAAGATTGTTGTCCTCTTAAGTGCCGTCTCGAGCTCTTTCCTGAGGACTGTAGCCTCAGCAACGCTTTCTTTAGGTATGATTTGGCGGTAGTCGGGATACGTTGCGCTGGTAAGTCGAGACACAATAACCCCTGAGGCGCTCACAAACGCGCATTGATGCTCATCAAATACCATCGTTATCTCGTCATCGTGCATTGCTTGTGCTATATCAAGAGCATTTTTTGCTGGTATCAGTAGCTTGCCCTGCACACCCTTGTTACCAAGCGGGATCTTCTTCTCTGCAAGACGGAACGAGTCGGTAGCAACGACCGTAAGGATCCCTCCCTCTATTTGTAGGTACAGACTTGCAAGCTCTGGGCGGACGGTCGAAGCGGACGCGCACGCAGCGATTGACGAAAAGAGCCCTTGCAGCAGTGCCCCAGAGAGAACGATCGTGCTGGCAGAACCTTCAGGAGAAGGGATTGAGGGGAAATCTTCGTACGGCACGGTCTTTATCGTACTTTTGCTTGTACCGCTAGTGAGAGAAATTGCGTCGCCGTCGTGTTCAAGAACAACCTCACCTTCCCCAGTAAGAGAGCCTGCAATTTGTTGCAGAATGCTGGCCGGAACCGCAACCACCCCATCAGACACGATGCGTCCGTTAATCTTCAAATCAATCCCTGTTTCGAGATTGGTTGCCCGCATTTTAATAGCCCCCTCACTCGCCAAGATAAGTATTGTCGATAACGCGGGCAGGGTGCTGCTTCTGCGTTCGGCGAAGCGAGCGACTTTGTACACAGACTCAGAGAATAATTTTTTTTCTATTGAAATATTCATACCTGACTTATTAGGGGTGTTGATAGTGGGGAGAACGCAATAATACCCTGTCGCGGACAGGCTTTCATGGAATTTTTTTTGAGGACAAGGTGTTGATACATACAGGAAGATCGCTACACTAACAGTGCACGAATACTTTGAATCTCTTTTGCTAACGTGCTGTCCACAGCTAATTCACGTTTAATCTTTTCACATGAGTGGATAACGGTCGTGTGATCGCGTCCACCCAATTTCGTACCAATGGACGGGTAGGAGATGCGGAAGTCCTCACGAAGGAGATACATAATCACCTGGCGCGGCCGCACCACCTCCCGCCGACGAGTTTTTTCATAAATACTGTCCTCGCTAATGCTGTAGAACTCAGCCACTCGATCCACGACATTTTTTACAGAAATGGTTTTTTGCGGGCGAGTAAATGAGCGCAGCGACTGCCGTACCTCTAAAATGTCGGGCGCAAAGCCTTTTACCTGCGCGTGACACACGATATTGTTGACCATTCCCTCCAGTTCACGAATAGACCCAGAAAGAGTGGTTGCAATATACTCGATTACCTCGTCTGAGAGCAGAACACCGTGAGATGCGGCCTTCTTTCTTACGATAACCATCCGGCTTTCAGGATCGGGCTCGCTGATATCGACGGCCATGCCGCTGGCAAAGCGCCCCTTGAGACGGTCGGCAATGTCGGGTATGGCGACGGGAGCCCGGTCAGAGGAAAACACAATTTGCTTGTTCGTGTCGTGCAGCGCATTAAACAGGTGGAACAGCTCCTCTTGGGTTTTGTCTTTTTTTGAGAGGAACTGCACATCGTCCATAATCAACAGGTCATACTGACGGTATTTGTCTTTGAAGCGATTTGCGGTGCCCGCTTGTACGGAATCAGTGTAGTCGACGACAAACTTCTCAGAGGTGAGATAAAAGACCTTGCGTCCGGGGTACTGCTTCTTGTACTGATTGCCTATTGCCTGTACGAGGTGCGTCTTCCCGCGGCCGGTGTCGCCATAGATAAACAGCGGGTTATAGGTTATCCCGGGGCGCTGTATGGCCACTTGGGCTGCAGAATACGCAAGGCTGTTAAAGGCGCCCACCACAAACGTGTCGAACGTATAGCGGGGGTTCAAATTATCGCTCTTATTGATATAAAACTCGTTCAAGGGCAGCTCAAGTGCGCCACGGGCGGGCGCCTTTACTTCCTTTGGTGCTTTCCTTCGCTCATCTTTCACAATCAAATATTCAATATTGCGGAATTCGTAGGAGATATCGCGCACTATCTTTAATAGCAGTGTGTGGAACTTTTTTAGGTACCAATCCTTAAAAAACTGGCTCGGTACCCCGATATATACCACGCCATCATCGGCAATTTTCACGATAAAGCTGTTTGTAAACCAGGTATTGAAGTTTGCCGGAGAGATGGAGAGCTCAACCTGTGTCAGCACGTATTCCCAGAGTTCACGCGGATTCCCTTTATCCATAGATAGGTCGAATTATACGCCTCTTCGAGAAAGCGCGCATGTTGGCGTTTCTCCAAAAACCTGTTAGTATCATGTGCATAACCTAATTTCGGTATCATGTCGACGAAAAGAACCTATCAGCCAAAGAAACGTAAGCGCGCAAAAGCCCATGGCTTTCGTGTGCGCTCCAAGACGAGCGCTGGCCGGAAGATCTTGCAGGGTCGCCGTCGGGCAGGGCGTACCAGCCTCTCGACCTCTGTTTAAACGCCGTGTTTCCGCGCGCCCAGCGGATTACCAGGAGTGTCTTCCCTGCCCAGGACTCCCGGGCACACAGAGCCTCTTCGGCCCATTTCCTAATAACCAGCCCCTACGAAGGGTCCGGGTATGCGGTGGTGATCTCAAAAAAGGTTGCTCGGCTCTCGGTTAGTCGGCACAGGCTTAAGCGGAGGGTCTTGGCGGCCTTGCGAGCGCTCCCGCAACTCCCCAAATCGCTCATTGTGTTCCCGCGGGCCTCGGCGACCGGTCTCGACTTTGCCGCTACCAAGGAGGAGTTGGCAACCCTCCTTTCTAAAATTTTGAAGTAGCGTAGAATTGAGTAGGTGATTTCGTCCCTCTTCCACACCTTTTTTTATAATCCTATTTATAATGCGCTTGTTGCGCTGGTTGCTCTTGTGCCTGGTTCCGATGTGGGCGTCGCCATCATTTTGCTCACGGTAGCTATCCGGCTCATACTCCTTCCCTTTTCTTTGTCGGCCGCACGCACTCAGCGGTCTATGAAGATTCTGGAGCCGAAGATCAAAGAACTCAAAGAGAAGCATAAGGGTGATAAAGAGAAAGAGGCGCTTGAAACTTTGGCACTCTATCGTGAGGCAAAGGTTAACCCCTTCGCAAGCATTCTCACGGTCTTGATTCAGATTCCTGTCCTGTTGGCCCTCTACTTCGTCTTTCTGTATGAGCCATTCACGACTATCAATACGGCACGTCTCTACGCGGGTACGCCCGTGCCAGGCGATATATCGCTCTATTTCCTCGGCTTCGTGTCAGTCATGGGTAAGAGCATCGTCCTTGCGGTTATTGCAGGCATGTCACAGTTTCTTCAGGCGCACTTAGCGCTCTCGGGCACCATGAAGCCTTCTAAGGCGCCGGCAGGCATGCAGGGAGACTTCCAGAAAGTAATGGCAATGCAGCTCAAGTTTGTCTTCCCTTTTGTCATTGCTGCCATCTCGTACACGACATCTGGTGCAATCGCGCTCTACTTTATTACTACCAACCTAGCAGGCGCCTTCCAAGAGCTGTATGTGAGCAAGACGATTACCAATGTGGATGAGGCTGTTGCGGAGCTACGCGAGGAGCAGGAGGGGCTGAGCTAAAGGCGGTACGACCAGAGCGATGCGTCGTTCTTGTTCAGAAAAATAAGGGTTGACCCCGACGGGTTTAGGGAGAGGGCTGTGGCATCGAGCGAGCTCTTGGTCTCTGTGTTGAAGTCGAGCACAAGCTGCGCGAAGCGGCCAGCGACGTCAACCTTCCACATGCGATCAGAGAAGCGTACAGCCCCCTGGTACCAATCGTCAGGGTAGGCGTATGAGCTAGATGGGCCTACGGGCACGCCACAGTAGATAGCTGAATCGTCAGAGGCCCACACGCACTTGTCAGCGATGGTCGCAATAGGTAGCGGTAAGGCCTGGTTGGTGGCAGTGTCTACCAGCCGCAGCTGCATAGAGCCGTTTTGGACAAAGCTCACAAGGACCCACTTCCCCAAGGGGCTCGCAAGGGCCACCAAGCCCGGCAGCGGGCCGATAAGGCGTGAAAAAGAGCCCTTCTTGTCGACCAGAAAGGCGGTGCCCGGAAGCGTTGCTGTGGGTTTGGTAAAGGCTAGATAGCGTGAGGGGCCTGCAAACGACACTCGCAGTGCAGAGAGGGCCGTTGTAAAGAGTGTGAGCGTGTTGGTGCCGTCGGTGCGCTCGATAGACGCCACAGAGCCGTTGACTCCCGTGGCGAGGACAAGGAGGCTAGTCGAAGCCACGGCGATACCAGAGAGGTTTTGTGGCAAGAAGAAGCCGCTCGCGCCGTTTGCGTGGAGGGCGTATGAATTGATAGTCTTTGAGTCCGTGCCAGACAGATACTGCACAAAGGCCGTGGCGCCACTAGGCAGCCACGCGGCAGATTGGATGCCGGGCACGGTGCGGTTGCTAGTGCGCGTAATACTCCCTGCACGAGTCGAATAGCGGAATACGTTCCCGCTCTGTCGCTCGATGTATGAGACGAGCACGTCGGCAGAGGTTGAAGCGGTGGCGCGCACGTCGGTGGCCACGACGCCAGGCACCACGGGCCCTTTGCTTATCTGCACCAGGCGCGCAGGTGTGCCTGCCTGCCCTACTACAGAGGTTGTTGTGGCGCTCGCGTCACCTCCCCCACTGGTCGTGTCACCGGCAATCGGGAGTGTGGTGCTCTCGGGAGCCACGATGAGCGCCGCTTTGGACGCGAAGAAGTAGAAGTACACGGCCACCGCAACGCCGGCGAGGACGATGAGTGTTGCCAGAATGAATATTGAGCGTCGCATAAATTAAGTGATGTGTCGATTGTAAAGATTCATTTATTGCACCTAAACTTGCCGTCTGCGTGCAACGAACATTTTTGTGATCGGCATTGAGCGTTTCGTGTGCAAACCGTTTCTGGCGGAAAATCGCCTAAAGCAGAACACTTGTTTGTTGATGCGTCGCACACAGTCGATGTACACTCCAAATTCTTAGTACAGGCACCACCGTCAAGTACGAGACTGTCCTCGACGCTGCGGTCTCTGCACGTGCCGGGGATAGTACTAGTGTCGCATTCGTTAGATGCGCATTGGTAATCATATGTGCACTCTTGTCCGCGTTCGTAGTGAACACAGGTTTTCCCGAGATCGGACGATAGTGCACTATTAGGACGACACACTCTAGAGCTGCAGTCGGAGTTTTCTTGACAAGAACTGCCGTCCGCCCGGGGTGTCTTATCAGGAGCTTTGGTTGCCGTATCAAGCGGCTGAAGGTTCAAAGAAAGATTAAGAATGCTCGGATTGATAATCGAGAAGACCAGTACCGGAGAAAGGACAAGGACAAGGCCGAAGAGTGCCTGTTGGATGCGCGCCTTGCCGTCGCTCTGCTTGCTCACGCTGTCTTTGGTAGAGATCTCGAGCCCGCCCCAGATTATCTGTACTACCGCTGCTGCCGCCGCGAGCCCAATAAGGTAGATGTAGAGTTGGTTGAAGAAAGATGCCAAGTTTTGCGACTCTATTACCGTCGTTGCGCCACCAGCCTCAGTGAGGCCCGGGATAGGCGCGAGGGGGCAGAACGCCGACCCTTCTGGACAGGGTGCGGGCATTTCATCTGCGGCGCGCACCGTAGGGGTCGAGACAAAAGAGAGTGCTACTGCAGCGAATATCAGGGCGCTGAGGAATGAGAAGTGCTTTTTCATAGACCAAATATACCAAGCCCGCCCTTCGCCGCACCAAAATTAAGGGTGAGAGCGCTCACGGCCGTCACGGTATCCCCCGCGGAGGCGGTGGCCGAAAGTGAGGCCGTGCCTGCTCCGGTGCCGGTCGGGCGTAGGGTGATCGAATGTCCTGTCTGGGCGGAAGTGCCATTCAAGAACCAGCGCAGCGCCAGCGTGCCCTTGGTTGTGGGAAATGAGTACGGCACAGCGTACAGCGTCTTCTCTGTGCCAGGAATAGCGAACGGGTTCGTGACGGCGCGGTCAAAACGGATACCAAGCAGAGGATCATGCTCGTACAAGCGCAGAATGGGTTGCTGAGCAGAGAGCGAGAGCGAGGCTCCGCCGACCATGCTTCCGTCTTGGCTCTGTATCGCGACCGATACGTCACGCGAGCGATACTGGAGCGGCGACGCGACAACGAGGGTGTCTCGGCCTAATCCCGATGCGCTCGCAATGCGCACGGCGTCGACGGTCCAGCTGTAGGAGAGCTTCGCGGGGTCGAGCGCACGCCCTTTTGCGTCCCTAATGTTGGCGATCGCCACCATGCGCACGCTCCCCTCGAGGGGCACGAGCGATTTGCCTGGGTAGAGTGGCGGCGCAGAAGATACGGGCTCAGCGACGAGAACCACGTCCTGCGGGCTCACGGTGATGCTTTTTGCAAAAGACTTGTCATTGGCGGTAAGGGTCACTGACACCGTGGTAATTGTGCCTGCCGCGCCGAGCGGTATGGCGAGCGCCTGGGCGTTGCCCTGGTAGAGCTGCTTGTTGTCTACACGCACCGTCATGGTGGCGTTGGCGATATCTACCTCACCTGAGACGGGTGTAAGAGTGGCTTTGCCAAAAGGGGTCGGGTACTGAGGGCTAATTGAGAGTGAGAAAGGGTTGGTCTCGCCGAGGGTTTGCGCAGAGGTAGAGAAAGGTAGTGTGAGCAAAACCAGTATGCCGAGCGTGAGTATGCGTAAAGCCATCTACTCTAGTATATAGCCTGTAGGAAAAATTATGCGGGTGACGGCTCTGCTTCGGGGATTTCTTCTTGTTCGGCAGCGAGCGCGCGCTCTTCGGCATCTCTCTGTGCCTGGCGCATTGCGCGCAGTTCTAAGATCGCGTCCGCCTTCTCTTGCAGAAGGGCCTGCCGATGCTCCATTTCCCATGCGTGTAGAGCCGCGCGTTCCCTCTTTATCTGGGCGCGGTAGAGTCGCCCGGTGCTAACGGTAAGATTGGGAAGCGCGCTTAAAAAAGGTATTTCACTGAGAAGGAGGCCCGACAGCATGGTCAGTACAGAGCCTCCACCGACCATAAATATGCGGCTGTTTTGCATGAGCAGATAGGTGTACACCGCGAGCCACCCAAGGAGCCCCACGGCCATCGCGAGTATCGACCCGAGCAGCATAAGAGGTGCGCTGAGCGCCGACCCCGCCGCGGCAGCTAAGGACACGCATGCCGTGGTAATGCCTCCAGCGATCGCCCCTTCGGTCTGCAAGGTATCGTTTACGGAGGCGCTACAGTAGGCCGCACCTAGCGCCGGACCAAAAAACCACAGCAGCGTGAAAAAGGCGCGCGCGAGATCGATACCGAGACAGACGGTGAGCACGCGCACGGCCTTGGGCCAGGTCATGGCCTCAGGGGGGGTCTGGCTACTTCTGTTCCGCGACATGACGCTCTTTTTCTTGCTTTATCGCGAGGAGTTGCGAAGGGTCAGACGTGATAATCTGGTCCTCCGTATAGCTCGCTACCACCTTAATAGCCACGTGCTTAAGACCCGCGAAGAAGAGCCCCTCCCCTACCCCCGCCTCGAGGAGCAAAAACTTCTCTTCGTCGGTAAGGTTGAACGTTTCTTGGAGCACGTTGATCGTGGTCGGCGACTGTTTCAAGAGCAGCTGGAGCGAAGAGTTGGTGAGGATAGGCCTGCCGTACGGGCTCTTCAAGAAGTCCTCGACGTCTTGGGTGATGGTGCACACGCCGAGATAATACTTGCGACCGCGCTTGGCCATGGAGTAGAGGAACGAGGCCGTGTCATCGCTCTTCATCATCCACCAAGCCTCATCGATTATCAGGAGGCGCTTCTTTATGTCGTGTCGTACCGCGTTCCAGATATAGTGCGTCACGATATACATCGCCACCGGCTTGAGCTCGTCTTCCATGTCTCGCACCGAGAAGACGACGAACTGCTGGTTGATATCAATGTTGGTTGGCTGGTTTAAGAAGCCTGACCACGTGCCCTTGGTGTATTTGGAGAGGCGCTCAATAAGTTTTTCGCTCCCCTCCATGCCCGAGAGCACCTGTTCGAAGTCAGAGAGTAGTGGGGGCTCGGCGCCGGTAAAGTCGGCGTCACCGGTAATATCTTTAAGTGCGTAGGTTTCGCTGATGGCGCGGTCGACAATGGCGTCTTCCTCGGGGGTAAGGCCAGAGAGCATGAGGCGGAAGAGCCCGACGAGGCTGATGATGTTGGAGCGCAATACGTCGCGTGGGTCCTCGTCCTCCTTCACTGGCGGCAGATCAAAGGGGTTGATGTGGTGCTCCGAAGAGAGTGAGATGTGGAAGGAGCGTCCCCCGGTGGCCTCAGCGAGCTGCTCGTACTCGCGCTCGGGGTCGATAACGATGACATTCGTCCCAAACATGAGCGAACGCAAGATCTCGAGCTTGGTCGTGTAGCTCTTACCAGAGCCCGACTTGGCGAAGACGACGGAGTTGTAGTTCTCAAGTGAGAAACGGTCGAAGATTATGAGCGACGAATTGTGGCGGTTGATGCCGTAGAGGATGCCTCGGTCGCTCGTGAGGTCGAAGGAGACAAACGGAAAGATTGAGGACAATGGTGCCGAATTGAGCTTCGAATTCACCAGGAGCTCGTCGGTGCCGAGCGGCAAGCACGAGCGGAAGCCCTGCTCTTGTTGGAAGAGAGCCGGCTTGGTGTACACAAGCTTCGCGTCGAGCGTGCTATGAATGGAGCCCTCAGTTTTGTCTATTTCGTCCTTGGAGTCGCCATAGAGGGCAAGATACAGACCTACATCAAAGAGTTTCTCCTGAGCCTGCTGCAGGCTGTCACGGAGACTCTCTATGTCTTGGTACGCGGTGTCGAGAAGCGGGTCACGCACCAGTCCTTTTGCCTCGCGCTCGTTAATCTGACTCTGCACCTCAGCGACCTTCTTCTGGAATCCGCGGAGCGCCTGTTCGGTCTCGATTGGGTGGATAAATATAGAAACATCGAGTACCTTGTCGAGGTTGATAATAGGCGCGAACCAGCTGTCAGAGAGATAGCGGGGGTACGATATGGTGTAGAACGTGCGGACCAGCTTCTCGCCGAGCTCGATCTCGCGTGAGCCAATCTTGAGTGCGGTCGGTGCGATGGTGTCGACGAGGTCGAGCGTGCTCTCGGCGTACAGGTCCTTGGGGAGCACAGGCGTTGCAGTGTCAGCGTCTTTTTTATTCTTGCGGTTGAGGAAGTCGAGTAGTGCCATAGGTTATTGGTCGAGGCGGATAGGGTTCTCAAGCTCGCCAGGGTTAAAGGAGCGGTACAAGAGCTCGATGACTTCCTCGGTGCCAAGAGGCACCGCGCGTACGCCGGTGCCCGCGAGCCCGCTCGCTACCAGCGTGAGACGTTGCTCAAGCTGGATACGATCTTCTTCAAACGAGGCTTGCGCGGCGGCGGTGTCCCCTGCCCCGCCACGATGCAGAAAGCCAAGGGCGCTCGACGCGGTGGTGCGTGGCGCGTAAGGCACGACGACGTAGAAAGATTTGGTCATAATATTTGCCTGGTCGGCAAAGGAGCGTACAAACTCGATATACTCGCGGAGCTGGATTTTCATGAGGTCAGTCTTTTGCTCGTCGGCCTTCCCTGCCAAGAGAGCCAGGTACGGGCGCAAGTCCATCTTGCGAGAGTTCACGACAATTTGAATCGAGAAGTCGAGCGTGTTGAGAAAGTTCTGGAAGCCGAGCGTAATGGCGTGCTGCTCGTCTGCCGACTTAAGGCCGAAGTTGATAGATGAGCAGATGAGTATGCCACGGAACGAGCCGTCTTTGAGTATGACAATACCGTTTTTTATCTCTTTTACCGAGACAAACTGCTGGGTAGCTCCGGAGGGTTTTGTTGCCATGACTATGTTGTAGACGGAGCATCAGAGGGCCGCTGTTGCTGCACGTCGAGCGACCACGCAAGCTCCGAGAGCTTGCCGCGCGTGAGCTTGGTGCTGCCGACCGCAGGCTTGGCGGCTGCCTCGGCGGCACGTGCCGCGACCGCAGCGTTGGTGACCTCCTTTGCTGAGGGCTCCTTGTGCTTCCACAGGAAGAATTTTGCACCGGTGTAGTAGTTGAAGCCTGCCTCAAGCACTTCAATGAACGGTTTGCCGTTTATCTTGTAGAACGCGAGCGACACGCCGAGCGCGACGGTGGGGATGATCAGCAATATGGCAGCGAGCGTTGGGAGATAGAAGAAAAACACGACACTCAAACCGCCGGTACCGGCAATATAGATGAACTGCTTGAGAGTCAGTGGCCCAATAATTTTGTCCTCTACTTCGATAAACTGTGGTACTTGATACTCCATCACTTACCAGTATAGCAGCCGTACGTGGGAGAAAGTGTGAAATACAGCGCCTACGAGATGCCCATGAGCTGTGCAAAGATCCACAGCACGAGCGTCGAGAACGGTCGCGCAAAGATGTAGGAGAAGAGTACGAGAAACAGCACCAGGGAGAGGACCCCCGCACCGCGCAGCTGGTGCTCAAAGCGAGTCAATACTCCTGAAAGGTGCCACGGCAGGGCGGCGCGTAAAGCGGTAAAACCGTCGAGTGGCGGGAACGGTATGAGATTGAAGAGGCCCAAAAAGAGGTTTACAAAGGCGACCGTTGCGGCGAATGACACTGCCGCTGTGGGTAAGCCAAGGTCGAGACGTATCAGGAGGCTGAAAACGAGGGCCAGAAGTATGTTGGTAGCGCTGCCAGCCAATGCGACCAGGGTCTCTCCCCACCTCCGATGGGTCAAGTTGTAGGGATTGTACGGCACGGGCTTGGCCCAGCCAAAAAAGACGGGAGAGCCAGTAAACACAAGCAATGCGGGCAATACAACAGACCCTAGAGGATCTATATGAGGAATGGGGTTAAGCGTGAGGCGGCCCGCGAGGCGCGCGGTGGGGTCGCCAAGCGCGTTTGCGGCGTAGCCGTGGGCTACCTCGTGGAGAATTATCGAGATGATCAGGATAATAAAGCCTAAAATGACGTCGGGGACCATACTATTTGCTCGTTTAGTATCTTATGGTACCATGCGCAGAACGATATATAGATATGGCACGCGCCTGCGAAATCACCGGTAAAAGCACGCAAATTGGGGGCAAGTACTCCAACCGTGTTCGTGCAACCCAGTTTAACCCTACGGGTAAGGTCCGCCGTAAGGCCAACCTCCAGCGCCGCCGCATTTACGTGGCCGAGCTCGGCAAGACTGTTATTGTGGACGTTTCCGTAAAAGGGCTCAAAACTATCAAGAAAAACGGCGCATTTGCAGCACTTTCGAAGGCATCTGTTATCTAGCACAAGCAACAAGGAGCTGAAAACGGGGCCCCAAGGCCCCGTTTTGCTATACTGGGGGCATGACCTACACCGCAAAAACATTCGCTCTGCCAACCCTTACTGGTATTTCAGAAAAGCAAGTTAAAGTGCATCTCGCCCTGTACGAGGGCTATGTAAAGCACCTGAATCTGATTGCAGAGAAGCTGGGGGCCGTACGCGCCGGCCAACTTGAGCTTGACCCGTATATTGTCGCTGAACTGCGCCGTCGATTCGCATTTGAGTTCGACGGTATGCGCATGCACGAGTACTATTTCGAACAGCTTGAGGGTGCCCCTGCCCCACTCAGCACCGAGAGCTCGCTTGCGAAGGCGGCGAGCGAGAAGTACGGAGCCGCAGAGGGTTTCGTGGCGCACATTAAAGAAGTGGCTGGATCGCGTGGCATAGGCTGGGCCGTGGTGTACGCAGACCCGCATGCAGGCGGCGCTCTCCATACGGTCTTTGTGGGCGATCATGAGGTTGGTCAGCTCGCCGGCCTCCCTGTCGTGCTTGCGCTCGATCTCTGGGAGCATGCGCACATGGTGGACTACATACCAGCCGAGAAGAAAAGTTATGTCGACGCTTTTTTCGCCAATGTTAACTGGGCGGTGGTCGAGAAGCGTTTCGACGATGCGAAGAAGATGATTGTGGCATAAGCGAGAAGTACCCAAACAAAACTGAATGCAGGAATAGTAAGCGCGGCCCACGGCAGGGCCGCGCTTTCTTTTGCAACAAAGATAACGTAGCGAGTGACCATGTCTGCCGGTAGGGCGAGCCCTTGCGTAAGTAGTGGTAGAGAGGAGGCAAAGAACGCCCCGGCAGTACCCGCAAGAGCAGCAAAGGCCATGGCGAGCGGCATAACCGCGACGACGAGCAGGTTGGCCGGGAGGGCGACAATAGAGAGGTTGCCCGTGTTGTAGAGCAGGAGCGGGAGCACGCCCGTCTGTGCGGCAAGAGTGGCTGAGACTGCCTCTATCCAAAACCGCTGCACGCGATTCGGCTCACGCTTACCTAAGCGTGTGCGAGCGCGTAAAAACAATCCCTCAAAAATTGGCGAGAGCCATATAAGCCCGGCCGTGGCGGTGACTGAAAGGCCGAAGCCTGGATCGAAGACGAGGTAGAGTGGGTTCCAAATAAGCATGAGTAGCACCACCACAAAGAGTGTACGGCTTGCGACGTAGGTGCGGCCCGTCGCGCGTGCATAGAGTGCGATGAGTGCCATAAGGGTGGCGCGTATGGCGGTCGCCGAGAAGCCGGCGATACCGACAAAGAGCAGGAGCGCGAGAGCGCCTGCGATCGCTCGCACGCGTCGCGACGTAGTCATGAGTGCGAGGAGTGCCATCATCCACTCAGCGACGATCATCACGTTATAGCCTGAGAGCACAATGACGTGCACGAGCCCGCTGCGTATAAACGCATCTTGCAGGTCTTTGTCGAGACCGGTCTTCCCACCTATAACAATGCCGCCAGCAAGCGCAGCCTGTTGTTCGGGCAGGGTGGTATCGAGGCCGTGCAAAAAGAAATGCTTGATGCGCGCGAGCGCGGCAGGTATTGAGTGCCACGGAGCTTCTTCTTGTACGCGCATCGTTGCAAAGCTCAGCAGGAAACGCACCCCGTCTCTTTGGAGATATTTATCGTACCGAAAGATGCGTCCGCCGTCGGTGTCAAAGGGCTCTGGCTTAAAGAGTGTCCCGCTCATTTTCACCTGGTCGCCCACGCCGACTTCGGGGTACGGCTTCGCAACGACCAACACAATGGTCTCTTCCCCACCCTTCTCTACCTGCACGTACACGCGCTGGGTTGTCTCGCGGATATCTGGGTCGCGTACGACAACGCCCTCGTAAGTGACCCGCTTACGCAGGTCTGGTGTAAATGCTTGTGGGAGAGGTGTGTCGGCTAGGTGTGCGCGCACCATGCCGAGCGCACACAACAAACAGAAAACTGCGCCAAGGGTGTACCCAAGGCGCGACTTAAGGAAAGTTGTGCTCGCAAGAAGTGCAGCGATCAAAAATAAAAACACTACCAGTTGCCACCCAAACGAAAAAAGCGAACGGAGAAAGACACCGACAGAAAAGCCCGCAGCGACAGCGACGAGCACGCGCATACGCGAATCGTATCAGAGGGAGCGCTACTCGAAGATAGTGAGAATGAGAATTGCACGACACTGAGAACAGTCCCGACAACCTAGATTGATGACGTGTCAGTTTGTACCCCGGTCCATTGCGGCGTTGGCGAGGGCGTCGGCGTCACTATTCTCCTCTCGGTAGACATGGGTGAATGAGACTTTCCCAAACGGGGTCATGGCTTGTGTGAGGCGTGCGTTTTGTTCTTTGAGTACAGGGTGTTTCACTTTGTATATTTTTTTCATCTGCTTCACGACGAGTTCACTGTCCATCTTTACTTCCACTTCTACCTCGCCCCACTTCCCTTTAGGTACGATAGTCGAGAGGGTCTCGAGCGCGAGTATAACCGCTTCGTACTCGGCATAGTTGTTGGTGCGAACACCGAGGAACTCAGACACGCTACCCACAGCGCTCCCGTGCTCGTCGCGAATGATTGCGCCCGCGCCCGCAGGGCCCGGGTTCCCTCTCGAGCCGCCGTCGCCGTGGATCGTGAAATGCATGTGCTTACTATACGCTATTCGATAACTGCTCAATCCGATGTATGTAGTACCGTAATCTAATCAATACCTTGGAAACACTTTAGGTATTTAAGCGGCGTGGAAAGGTTCAGACCGAAGTGGTGTCGCGTGGTGTTGTATCGCTCAAGATACTCGGGCAACGCTCGGTTGAG
>JBAYUT010000009.1:0-25506 GCA_041674945.1 Minisyncoccota bacterium
GGTAACGGTTGTCTTGGCTGTAGCCTTGATACCGACGATCTCGACTTCTTCACCCACCTTCACCACACCGCGCTCGATACGGCCCGTAACCACGGTACCGCGACCTTCAATTGAGAAGATGTCCTCGATAGGCATGAGGAATGGCTTTGCAACATCGCGTTCTGGCATGTCGAAGTACGTGTCCATCGTATCAACGAGGGTCTTAACCTTCTGTGCCCACTCATCAGAAACGTCAGCTGAGTCGAGAGCCTTCAAGCCTGAACCGCGGATGATTGGCGTATTTGCGCCATCGTAGCCCTGTGCCGTGAGGAGCTCACGAATCTCTTCCTCCACGAGGTCGATAAGGTCAGCCTCTGCGACCATGTCTACCTTGTTCAAGAAGATGATGAGCTTCTTAAGACCCACCTGCTTTGCAAGAAGAATGTGCTCACGAGTCTGAGGCATCACGCCGTCAGTCGCAGCAACCACGAGCACTGCACCGTCCATCTGGGCGGCACCGGTGATCATGTTCTTAATGTAGTCAGCGTGTCCTGGCGCATCGATGTGTGCGTAGTGACGGTTTGGTGACTCGTACTCTGAGTGGTGGAGGGCAATGGTAATACCACGCGCCTTTTCCTCAGGAGCGCTGTCAATTTTATCAACGTTCTCGACGCGGGCTGAGTAGCCGTCTGCCGTGAGCATTGAGAGCACATGTAGGATACCCGCGGTGAGCGTAGTCTTTCCATGGTCGACGTGACCAATGGTGCCTACGTTCATGTGCGGCTTTGCACGATTGAATTCTGCTGCTGCCATAGTGAATCGGTTAATTGTTGTTAAATCACGAATTAATTATTCCGACGCAAGTCGGACCAAACTCAAAAGCTTGCCGACTCACAATAAGCAGACAAGCCAAAGAGCGACGCCAAGATGCGTTACAAGCACTATACGAGAGCACCGTGGCAAATGCAAGACCGCTACGAACGGCTCGATATAAGCGTTAACACACCCAGATATGGAAGGAAGATAAGGAACGCGTCAGTCGAACCATAAAGGAGCGGGGCGCCCAGCATAAGGCGATACCCAAAGAGCGCGATGAGTGGAATAGTGGCTAACACTGTCGCAAAGCGCGTCGAGGCGCGCTTGTTCGAATCGGAGTCCTCCGCAATCTGGTCCCCGATAAACGCCGCGACAAACCACCATATGGTCCAGAAAAGCAGCACCGCCAATATCTGAAAGATGATCATGGGCACACCATAGCACAGACTGGCTTTTTGTGGCATAACCTATCCACCAGAACCAAAAGCGCAAGCGGTGGGACATGAGTCCCGCCGCTTTTCTATCCATAGCGAGTGCGCTACGGAGCTATTGCTGAGAGCGCTGTAGGATCCACCCTTAACTTAAATGTTTCTGTTGCCGACTGCGCGCCAGCAGTTGCCGTAAGCGAGATGGTAAAGGTCACCGGTCGGGTTGCTCTTACTCCGCTAAAGTACATTTCTGCAGGAGCACCTACAATTGCCACCGAATTCCCATACTTTGCGCCTAGTCTTAAGCCTGGGACTGGGAATGTTCCATCATCACTATTCACACTCCAGGTATATGCGACAGGTGTCCCCGGGCCACCAGACGTTTTAATCGTGACTGTATACGGCTGCCCTGACTTCGCTGGAGGAAGTTCAGGCTCTGTGACAATAGCGAGGACCGCCGAACCGTCACAAGAGGCTCCTGTAGTAGCGCTCACACCAGAAGCTGACGTACAGCCCGCAGAATAACTAAGAACGGGCCTGCTCACAGCCTGAGCTTCTTGCGCCTCAGGAGGTGTTTGTGCCTCGGATTGTTTCGGTGACGCATTGTCGGTTACAGCCTCAGGGAGTCCGACCTCTGACGAAGAGTCGACAAGGGGCAGTTCCTCCCCTGTCCCATAAAAGGCGTACGCGCCCACACCAAGTACCACCAACACAAACAAAACCACGAGCGCAATGTGAGCATTTGATTTTTCCATTTCTAGAGTATAACCCAAAAAAACAGTAGCCACTCTCTCGAGTGGCTACTGTACGGCATCGTATCGGGAGATTATTTACGACTTGCAATGATGTCCGCTGCGACGTTAGCCGGCACGACGTCGTAGTGATCGAATTCCATGGTCATGTTGCCGCGACCTTCGGTCATAGAGCGAAGCGTGGTGGTGTAGCCGAACATCTCAGAGAGCGGCACCATGGCGTGCACCGCCTTGTTCATGCCACGCTCCTCCATGCCCTCTATCTGCCCGCGCTTACCGGAGAGGTTACCGGTGATGTCACCCATGAACTTCTCGGGTACGACCACCTCCACCTTCATAATAGGCTCAAGAAGTGCCGGCTTGGCTTTAGAAGCTGCCTCTTTAAAGGCCATTGAGGCTGCGACCTTAAAGGCGATTTCGCTCGAGTCGACATCGTGGTACGAACCGTCGTAGAGGTCGACCGAGATATCCACCATCTGGAAGCCTGCAAGGAAACCGCGCGTCATACTCTCGCGCAGACCCTTCTCCACCGCAGGGATGTACTCCTGTGGCACCACGCCGCCTTTAATATTGTTGATAAATTCGAAGTGATCTTCGCGGGTGATGTTCTTGGCAAGTTTCTTCTCTGGGTCGACTGGCTCCATCTTCTTCATCTTGATCTTGACGTGGCCATACTGACCCTTGCCGCCCGTCTGCTTGATGTACTTACCTTCGGCCTCCGATGAGCTGAGAATGGTCTCGCGGTATGCCACCTGTGGCTTACCCACGTCGGCCGAGACGTTGAACTCGCGCTTCATGCGGTCGACAAGAATCTCCAAGTGGAGCTCGCCCATGCCCGCGATGATGGTCTCCCCCGTCTCCTCGTCTGAGGTGACACGGAAGGTTGGGTCTTCGTCCGAGAGCTTGTGGAGGGCCACACCCATCTTCTCCTGATCGGCCTTGGTCTTAGGCTCAATGCGCAGGCTCACCACTGGCTCAGGGAACTTGATTTGCTCAAGGATAATAGGGTTAGCCTCGTCGCAAAGCGTGTGCGAGGTCTTGGTGTCTTTGAGGCCGACAAATGCCGCGATTTCACCCGTAAAGACTTGCTCCACTTCTTCGCGCTTGTCCGCCTGGAGGCGCACGATACGCCCCACACGCTCTTTGGTGTCGGTGGTTGAATTATATATGTATGAACCGGCAGACACCGAGCCCGAGTAGACGCGGAAGAAGGTCAGTGCGCCGACGAATGGGTCGGTCTGGAGCTTGAAGGCGAGCGCACAGAAAGGTTCCTCGTCTGAGGCCGTGCGCTGCACCTCTTCTCCGGTCTTTGGGTTGGTGCCAATGACCGGCTTCAAGTCGAGCGGCGAGGGCAGATAGTCCACCACCGCGTCGAGCACGAGCTGTACACCCTTGTTCTTGAGGGCCGAACCACAACAGACCGGGAAGATGTCGTTCTTAAGAATCGCCTTGCGGAGGAGCTCCTTGAGCTTCTCGAGTGTTGGCTCGGTGCCATCGAGGTAGGCGGTCATGGCCTCGTCGTCTTGCTCAACAATGCGCTCAATGAGCGCTGCACGATGCTCCTTGGCCTGCTCGAGGAGGTCTGCAGGCACTTCCCCCTCAACTACCACGTCGCCCATATTACCGGTAAAGGTGTAGGCCTTCATCGAGAGAAGGTCGACGACTCCCTCGTGCGCAGCCTCTAGGCCGATAGGAATCTGCAAGCGAATAGCCTTGGGCGAAAGGCGGTCAAGAATACTTGCGTATGAGTCCTCAAACGAGGCGCCCGTACGGTCGAGCTTATTGATGAAACAGATACGTGGCACGCCGGCCTCGTCGGCATAGCGCCAGTTGGTCTCGCTCTGTGGCTCGACGCCTGCAACGCCGTCGAAGACCACTACCGCACCGTCGAGCACACGCATGGAGCGCTTCACCTCTGCAGTAAAGTCGATGTGCCCAGGAGTGTCGATAACATTGAAACGATACTTCTTAGCCGTGTCTTTCTTGTCGGCCTCGCTCGTACGGGTCCAGAAACAGGTAATAGCCGCAGCCGTAATAGTGATACCGCGCTCGCGCTCCTGCTCCATCCAGTCGGTCGTGGTCTCACCCTCGTGCACCTCACCTATCTTGTGCTGAGAGCCAGTGTAGTAGAGAACGCGCTCGCTGACGGTCGTCTTACCGGCGTCGATGTGCGCAATGATGCCGAAGTTACGTACCTTTTCTAGCGGATAGTCGCGTTTCATATATTAGTGGATAGGGGTTTAGTAAAAATAAAAGCCCGCAGGGCGTTACGTAAAGAATAGCTGAACGCGCACAGAATGCAACGCAATCACCAAGCGAAGTGAGCAAAGGCTTTGTTGCTCTCTGCCATGCGGTGCATGTCGTCGCGCTTCTTGATTGCGTCGCCCTCGTTCTTGGCAGCAAGGAGAATCTCGTTGGCGAGCTTCTCGGCCATAGGCTTACCCTTCTTGGCACGTGCGGCGTTGATGAGCCAGCGGAACGCGAGAGCCAAACGGCGGTTCTGAGGCACCTCACGAGGCACCTGATAGTTGGCACCACCCACGCGGCGAGAGCGCACCTCCATGAGCGGAGAAACGTTGCGGAGAGCGGACTCAAAGGTCTCAAGTGGATCAGCGTCTCCCTTCTTGATTATTTCGAGCGCATCGTAGACCACGGCACGGGCCGTATCCTTCTTGCCATCCCACATGACGGCGTTGATAAAACGGGTCAACGTCTCAGAGCCGTACTTGAGGTCAGCGCGCCAGACTCGCTTCTTTTTAAGAGGACGTCGCATATCTATTTAGCGGTTGGGCGCTTGGCACCATAGCGAGAACGGCCCTTGCGGCGCTTCTCGAGGCCAGTGGTGTCGAGCTTACCGCGCACGATGGTGTACTGCACACCAATGTCCTTAACACGGCCACCACGAAGCAGCACCACGGAGTGCTCTTGCAGGTTGTGGCCCTCGCCGGGGATGTAGGCCGTAACCTCCATACCGTTGGTGAGGCGAACACGGGCGATCTTACGAATAGCTGAGTTAGGCTTCCTCGGAGTCTTGGTGGTCACCTTGGTACACACCCCACGCTTAAAGGGTGAGGGGTAGAAGGTCGGACGGTTGGTAAGCGCATTGAAGCCGCGCGTAAGCGCGACTACCTTGGTCTTACGGCTCTTGTCCTTGCGACGCTTCTTGGTGAGCTGATTTATGGTAGACATTTAGAAAAAATAGACCCGAGGTGGGTCAGACGTAATATAAAGGAATATCGCAGGAAACGCAACTCTTTACCCCGCCAGACTTACTTTTCCAGCCTTTGCTAGTTGTTTAATGTGAGCAGTATGGCGCACAAGAGCCTGTCCTCCCATCTTGTTTTCTTGCTCAAGATCGGCAACCTTACCAGCAAAACCGTCGAGCATGGTTAGTACCCTATCGACTTTCTCTTCTACTCGAATTTGAGATGCCTCGACCGAATCAAGACGCGTATTGTCGTTAAATTTCTCAAGGTATACCGTTGTCAATTTCCCTCGCAAGAGATCTACACTATCACGGACAGGCTTAACTTCTTTGACAAGCTTCTCTTCAATCCACTTCTTGTCTGCAGGAGTCAACATAGTCTGAGTATAGCACTCTATATTTGATCAATCGGTTCTCGGTAGGGGTCGTCTGCGCTCGGCGGCCGCACCGGTACGGGTGGCGTCACAAACACTTTGGGCTGGGGGGCAAGAGCCTCTGGCTCTGCTAGGCGGAGCTTTGGCTCGGCGGGGGCCAGGCTAGGCTGAGCAGGCGCCGCAGCTGGTACAGGCACGCTCGCTCCCGGTTGTGGAGCAGCAAGCGCTGGCTGAGCAGCCGCTAGTAGCACCTCCTCCCCTACCGGGAGCGCCTGCCTTTCGGGCGCGGCCTCTACGCGTAGCGGTTCACTCTGGGATTTCGCCGCTACGTTGATTGCGGGCACTGCAG
Source organism: Minisyncoccota bacterium (assembly GCA_041674945.1). Taxonomy (GTDB): domain Bacteria; phylum Patescibacteriota; class Minisyncoccia; order Phycocordibacterales; family Phycocordibacteraceae; genus C7867-001. The sequence continues at coordinate 5,904 of JBAYUT010000009.1, forward strand.
GAGGCATCGATGTTGGCGCAGCAGTTAGCATGGCCGCCTTGGGTGGCGGTGGGGCAGTCTTGAACGCGATGACCTCATCCTCGGCGCGCACATACCGCGGCGACTGGAGTGGCGGCGCACTATAGATAGGCAGCTGCACCTGGGGTGGTGGCACTGTCTGCCTTGCCGCCTGGGTTTGCAGTAACGGATCTTGTGCCGCCGCCGCTCCAGCACTTTGTGAACTGGTCTGCTTCTGCAGCTGACCGCGTAGAGGGACGAACATCTCGGTGTTGAGTCTTCCCATTATTATGGGGATCATTTTGTCTTCGACTCCTGCCTCCTGCATCAATGAGGCAGCAGCGCCTGAAGGCGTCTCTATACCCATCAAAAGAAGCATGGTCTCTCGCTGCAGAATACTTCTCTGTTCATCCGTTAATCGATACTCCGTTGCTAGTCGACCCACCGCTCTTATGTACTGCCCTTGCGCAAGATATTCGCGTAGGAAAGGTGGCAACTCTTCCATAACGGCTTGTACGCTTTCTTGTAACTCGAGATCATGTTGTTCAGTGTCATTCATAATAGTTTCCGCTAGGAATGGGCGGCGCCCGCAGCAGGCGCCGATGCGGCCGGAGAGGGCGCGGCACCTGCATCTATGTTATCTTTCGCTTTTTCAATGAGTTTCTGCAATTTTGCATTCTCTCTATCTGACTTGCTCTTCTTTGCGTCCTTTTCTATATTCTTCACGGCGGCCCTGTTCGTATACAGCCTCCCCGTAAACGAATTCTTAATGTTCTCTGCGTAATCCATCTGTGCCTTATTCTCAGCAGCAGTCAGCGCTTTCTGCGCTTCCCCAAGAGCAATCTCTGCGTCTACAATTTTACCCGCGTTCTTCGTCTTTTTTGCGTCGTTCAATCGGGCTTGAGCATCCTTTAGCGCGGCCTCGGCACGCTCCTTTGCCTCTTCCTGAAGCTTCGTAAGCTTAAGACTCTTTGCATAGGTCTCCTTCGCCTTAATGGTTGCGTCTTCCGTAGCGCGGTAACCGCCCTTATGCACATCGCCGGCATCAACCCCGCCAGGCAATTGTTTCAGCGCACCGGTGCCGCGTACGTCAAAACCCGCTTTCGCCCCTCGATCCAACGCGCCAGCCGCGAGCCTACCGACATAGGTACTCCTGGACAATTCGTTCCTGCTCCATGCCCTCGATAATCCTTGTGATGTTCGACCAAAAGTATTTCTCCCGAGGGTTGCAGCGACACCAAACGAGGCCTTGCCGGCCCACTTCATTGCCTTGTCGGCACCCGCGGCGCCAATCTTCTTTGCCACAACCGTGACACTAAGGAGCAGACCCATCGCGATGATAAACGAGAGGATAGTACCGGCGAAGCTCTGCAGGCTCTCTCCACCCACAAAGCCAAGCCAACCGTCACTTGTGGCGCCAAACCCGCCCATGAAGCTCTTGTCGGTTATCACCGCGAGGGCCACGTAGAGCAAAAGGAGGAGAACGGGAGCCGAAATAGCTTGATTGAGGAGCTCGCTCCACCACTTGTGCGCAACGCTCTCAAGCTTGGGTACCGCCAAACCGGCGAAGCCTACCGGAGAAGAGACGATAAGCAATACGAGGGCAACAAAGCGGAATATCAACACGAACGCGAGCGAGAAGAATACAAAAGCCGTAACCAGGAACAAGATAATGCCCATAAAACTGATGGTGACAGAATTATGTGCTGCAAGCGCGAGAGGATTCTTGCTTACATTGCTGAAAATTGTTTGGAGGCCCAATTGGCTCATAATTTTGCCTGAAATCCCCTCCTTGTTAATCGTCCCTGGGTAGTAATCGGTCGGCTGTGCCATGTTGCCGCCGTTTATCTGCGTGTAGAACTGGGTCGCGAAGAGATTGCTCACGTCGATAACCGCCTCCGCGACAAAGAGCGAGAAGTTGAGCGTGACCGCGACAAAGAGCAGGGTCGGCAACATCTTCTTGCCGTAGCCCAGCTTCTCGGTATCGAGAATAATCGACATGCCAATAGCCAAAAAGCCAAAGATAAGCGCGATGTTACCAATATCGCGCAAAATGCGCCACGTCACCCCTATCGCGGCAAGACCGTTCACCACACTACCCATGGTTACCACCGTATAGTAGACCGCATTATCGAGCGTAATCGCCGCAACACCCAGCAGCCACGCAAAAAGCTGTAGTATATAGCTCATCACCGTCACGAAGACGCCGTCAGAGGGTATAGCAGGGGCAGGAGCAGCGGTGGGGGTGTTCTCTGCCGTCGTGTCGCTCTTGGTTGCGGAAGTTGCTGCCGCGGCCGTGTTCGCCGGAGTGTCTACACATGACGTATTTGCCGGATCGCACGCCGCAAGGGCCCGCTGCGCGAGCGGGTCCACTGCACCGAGACCTATCACCCCGAGAAAGAGAAATGTGTAGAGGAATTTCTTCATGATTAGAATCCTCTAAACGGCAGGAGGCAGGTCCGCTCGAGCGCCTTAGCATTGTCCGCAATGAGCTTGAGCCGGTCGGCGAGCGGGCCCTCGGTCACCTCAAGCGAGCCCTCTGGCGTGGCAGTCGTTGATCCGCCCAGCAATGCATCTTGCTGCGCCTCTGCAGTCTGTGCGGTGGTGGGCGCTACTGTTTGTATCGCCTGGATATCTCTGAGGTACGCCTCGCGCACCAGAGGGTCGGTCGAAGCAGCCTTTGCCTGCAGCTGGGCCACAAAGGTGCGCGCTTCTGCCGCGGTTACCGAGGCTGCGGCCGCCCGCGCAAAGACCGGCGCGATCTTCTGGTCGAGCACTCCCTGCAAGACCGCGGCGTCGACCTGATAGTCCTTCTCCTTACACGTCCTGGTGCCGAGTGCATCCTTGAGCGAGCGCACGGCGGCCTCAGCCGTAGTGGCAGCACCCTTAATCGTGACCCAGGCTGCTTCGTAGTCCGCCGCGTTCTCAAGGAGCTGTTGACCATTGGTCGATGGGTTGCTCGTCGTAGTCTCAATAACGTCTTCGGTTGATACGCCATAGGGGCTTGGGCCGCTCGCATCGAGGTACGGGTATCTGCCCTGCCCAGAGGAGCCGCCCGCAAGGCCTGCGGTCGCACTGGAGAGACTCGCGCTCCCGAGTATCTGCGAAGCGAAGTTTACGGTATTCATCACCGTCCCGATATTGCTCAAGATGCCGTTAATCTGTGCTGATACGTTACCCATCTCTACCACCTTGTCGGAGTTGAGACCAAGCGCCTTGTCGAGGCTCGCCTTAATGGTGGAGCCGGGCGTCTGAATAGTGCCTGGGGTGCCGTCTTTCTTGACACAGGGGTCACCAGGATTGGTTCCGTTAGGAGTCAGTGGCTCCTGACTCTTGAGATCAGGACTGGTTGGCGCACTGGTGTTGGCACTAGAGGGTCCTTGGCTTTCGAGGTCGCCGAGCGTTTGGGCATCATTATTAGTACTCGCTGGCCCTTGACCCTCAAGATCAGGCGTTGTTGCCGATGCGCCACTGCCACACCACGAGAGGAAGCCGCCTCCCCACGCAAGCTCCTGGAGCCGTGCCGCGGTCTTCTCTTGCACCAGCGAAGAGAGCTTTGCCTGTGCACGCATGTGGAGCACGTACGGGTTGTTCTGGGGTTGCGTAGTGAGTGCGAGCCAGGCCCCTACGCCCCCCTGCGACCAGTCGCCCGCGAGAAACGCTTCTGGGTTACGAGAAAATTGCGGGAGCGTATTTCGATTGGAGGCGAAGAAACCGGCCAGGCTGGTCTCCTCATAGTAATTTCTCTGCAGTGAGGAGCGGATTGCTGTGGCAAACGGGGAGTTCGAATTCTTGCCGAATTGAATAAAGAAGGAGTTTGCTTGCGTGTCTCCCAGGCGCTGCGTGTGCCCTAAAACGTCTTGGACGAATTGCGACTGGCCCGTGCCGCTGGTCTTCCCGTTCACAAAGTCGAGCACACCAGCCGTAATGGAGCGTATCAAGTTGCCCGAGGTAACAAAGGCTATTGGCTCAAGCACGTACTTATTGATCTGCAGAGCAAGGTTTGATGCGGCAGTTGAAACGGTCGAGCCCGCAGTTATTGCGTTCTTAAGTGAAGACCAGAACGTGTTCTTGTAATTAGCGCCGTCGAATACCGGCATGCCCCCTGCTCGCACGGGAGACGGAGCCATAAGCGTACTCGAGACTATGAAAAGTAGCGCGAGCGCCGTTACGAACCCTCTGGAGCGACAGGCTATCCTCATGGCTTTGTGAGAGCACTTTTCTGCTCGGCCGCGACAGCGTTCATGAAGTTTGCGAACATGGCCCCCGGCTCGTCTGGCTCAAAGGCTACCCCCGCAGTCTTGTACACGTTACCAATGCGTATGAAAGAGTTACCCATATCGAGCAGTTCTTGTGGATACTGTTGAAGTGCCAGCATAGTAACAAGCGGGTCATTCGCGACAGCTGCAAAGTCCTCGGTGATATCGCCGAGACGCGCCATAGCATTGATAAGGCTCACATAGTCGGGCGCGAGCTCGGTGGGCACGGGCAGCACCGCGAGGCCGGCCGAGGTAGCCCGGTACAGCTTGGCTATAGCAACAAGGTTTGGCGTGGCCTGCGCATCGTTACGCTCAACGAGGTCTTGCAGGTAGAGGAGCTCGCTCTTGGTCGCAGTGTTTTTGTTCGCGATAAATATCGCGTCTGCCTGTGCTGCAAACGAGCGCAGAGTAGCAGGACCAGACCCCTCTACCCTCATGGTCTTAAGCGAGCGGAAGTCTGGGGAGCGCACAATGGAGCCCGCAAGCTGTGCAAGAGCGTCATCAGAGACCTTCTTCAACTCCGCTTCAGAGAGGTTGCCGTCGCCACTCTTCTGCAAGGCTGCCATGTAGAGCGAGAAGAAGTTCTGTGCAAAGGCGGCCGTTAGTGTACCCTCTTGCGGTGGGGGCGGGAGCCCGAGACTCCCTTCGCTACCAGCGGGCGCGAGCACACTCGAGACTTGGGTGAGCGCCTTGGGCACGATAAGCCCGCGCGCCACCGCCTCACCGTCGGTCATGCCATGGTTGAAGGTGTCCCGCTTGCTCGCGTCGGTGCCGTAGAGTGACTCTTCCCAGTCGGGCAGGCCGTCAGCGTCGACGTCGCGCGCGGCGATAGCCTTGAGCAGCTCTGCTTCTGTCGAGGCTTGCGCGCGCACGGGCACACGCACATCGCGTGCCAGCAGATACGCACCACCTACAAGTGCAAGTGCTACCGCTGCCGACGCAAACACCTGACCGTGTCGTAGAAATTGGGCCATATATGTAAGTAAGTATACCAGCCACGCGAGCAAAAAATATTCTGTTTACACCGCCCCCTGTGCAAGTGCGATCCACGCTGAGAGCGGCACATCCTCTGCGCGCACGCGCTCAAAAGCTGGCCCCGGCTGGAAGCCTGCCTCGCGGAGGTTGCTCTTCACCAGTTTCCTCTTGTGCGCAAACCCGGCGTGCACCAGCTTGAAAAATCGCTCCTCCTGCCGCCTTGAAGAGAAGTTTGCGCGCGAAATGTTTCGTATCGTGAGCACTGCCGAGTCTACCTTGGGCGCAGGAGCAAAGGCGCCCCGCGGTACCGTGAACTCGTACGTGGGCGTGCCATACGCCTTGACCGAGAGGGAGAGGATACTTTCCTTCTTTGCTCTCGCAATGCGCTCGGCAACTTCTTTCTGCACGAGAAGCGTTAGCGAGGAGGGCTGATTAGCGGTCTCGAGAAACATTCTGAATATTTCGCCCGTAAGATAGTACGGTATGTTCGCCACGAGCAGGTAACGCGCGGGAAGCTCTGTAAGCGCAAAAGTGCGAATGTCTCCGTGCAACAGCTCGAGCCGCCGTTCTGCGATCTCATGCGCAAAGTCTGCGCGCAATTGCTCAAACAGCTCCTGATCGGCCTCGAGCGCAATGACTTTTCTACACAATTTCAACAGCTCGCGAGTGAGCATGCCCGTACCCGGGCCAATCTCGAACACCGTGTCAGCCGGTGTAACGCCGGACACGAGTGCAATGCGCTCGGCGATGCGCGCGTGCATCAAGAAGTTTTGACCTAGCGATTTCTTGGCTCTCATGGTGTTAGACTACACGAGAATAACCTTATTGGCATAATCGTATACCTGCTTGTATGGAACATAAGAAAATCATTGATCTGCACTCGGTGCTTGCGCACAACTCAACGCTCCGCAAAGGCCTGCGCACTAGTGGAGCAAACACTGTCCATCTTGACCGAGCAGGACGTGCCATAAGCAAAGCACTGGGCGACAAGCCTCTCAGCGCAAAAAATTTCGGTGAGGTCATGGCGCTCGCAGACAAAAAAGGTCTGGCTGGAAGCTACTCCTCTGGAGTAAAACTTAAAAAAGAGCTTGGAGAACAGCTTGGTATCAAGGGTGACTAAACCTCAATAACGTTGTCGTCAAAATAGCCACCAAACGATTCGCCCGTCGTCTCGTCGAAGAGCACGAGCGAGTTGTCGATGTCGGCAAGAAAGGAGGACGGCTCTGAGAGAAAGTCGCTCCCATAGATCTTGCGAATACGCGCTAGCGTAAGGAAGAGTCGCTCCTTGGCACGCGTAATCGCGACATAGAAGAGCCGCCTCTCTTCTTCCTCGTCACGGTTGGTGTCATTGCCCATACCCTGATGCGGGAAGAGACCCTCCTCCATACCGCTTACAAACACCGTGCCAAACTCGAGCCCTTTTGCTGCATGTACGGTCATAAGGGTCACGCCCCCTTTCTCGCCCTGGTCGAGCTCATCTTGGTCACCGGCAAGGGCAGCGTCCGCCAAGAACGCAGCGATACCCTCTCTGCCCGCAAGCCCGTCATGCCGCGTGGCCACTGAGGCGAGTTCCACAATATTTTCAAATCGCTCCCTATCTTCTTCTGTACCCTCTTCAAGAGCGGCACGCATACCACTCTTCTCGATGACGAGCTTTACAAACTCTGACGCAGCAAACGAGTCTGCCGCTTGTCCTATCTCCGCGACCAGTCGCTCAAACGCTTCCACCTTGAGGAGCTCTCCCGCACGCAAACTCTCTCGCTGACCCGCCACGAGCTTACCGAGTGTTACTTTACCGATGCCGCGCGGCGGGCTTGCCACTGCGCGCACCTTGTCGACCTGCCGTACCGGGTCGAGCGCGAGCCGTATCCACGCGAGGACGTCTTTCACCTCTTTGCGTGCGAAGAAGTGGGTACCAAGCAGCTTGTACGGCACACCCGCACGGAGTAACCCTTCCTCAAGGGCGCGCGATTGAAAGTTGGTACGGAAGAGTATCGCAATATGCTCGGGCTTCGTCCCGCTCTGTATGAGCGCGCGTATCTTCTGTGCTATCCAGCGCGCCTCGTCCTCGGCATTGGTGGCAATGTGTACCACAATCGCCTCGCCGCGCGCGTTCTGTGTCGTCGATACTTTATCCTTGCGGTTCTTATTTTTCTCTATGACCCCATTGGCCGCCTCGACCAGATTTTTCGTCGAGCGATAGTTGTGCTCGAGGATGATGGTCTGCGCTCCTGGGTTACGCTTTTCGAATTGCAAAATGTTTTCCATCTTTGCGCCGCGCCAGCCGTAGATAGCCTGGTCGCCGTCCCCCACGACAAAGAGATTCCTGTGCTTCTCGGCGAGCAATCGTGCGAGCTTCTCTTGTAGACCATTGGTGTCTTGATACTCATCAATATGGATGTACTTCCAGCGCGCCTGCGCCTGCGCACGCACCTCTGGATACTCTTCAAGCAGGCGCACAGGAAGCGCGATAAGATCGTCGAAGTCGAGCGCTTTCTCTTCTGTCAGTGTCTTCTCATAGCGAAGCCACGCCTCCCCGGCTATCCGATTACCAAAACTCGATCGGCCATGCTTCTCATAAAACTCTTGTGCGCGCATACCCTCGCCCTTGGCACGCGAGATACGCCCCAGGACTGCTCGCGGCGAGAGCTCCTTGCTCTCAACATCGAGCGCCTTTAGCGCCGCCGCGACCGCCTTCTCCGAATCATCGCGATCGTAGACGCTGAAGTAGCGTGCGACGCCGATTGCCTTACCATAGCTCTCGAGCAGCTCCCTCCCGAGACCGTGGAAGGTGGCGATAAAGGGCGCATCGGCTGCATCGGTCTCGCCCAGCATGCTGCGCACTCGGTCGCGCATCTCGCGGGCCGCCTTGTTGGTAAAGGTGACGGCCAAGATCTCGCGGCCGGGCGCGCCCTGCCGTATGAGATGGTAGATCCGTGTCGTAAGCACCTTCGTCTTGCCTGAGCCGGCGCCAGCGAGGACCGACACGGGACCCTCAGTCGCAAGCACGGCCCTGGTTTGTGCGTCATTCAATCCTTCGAGGTAGGTCATCTATCGAATATACCCCGAAAAGCGCTCTCCACAGGTATCATCTGGGGTGGTTGACTCTCTCTCCTCCCAGGCTATACTCGACCTATCTCCTGATACGAAAGACTTCAAGGAATGGCTTACATACTGGTTGTGTAAGCCATTCTTGTATGTTCAGAGCCGCCGCGACCCCCCGTTCACCTATACCCTTCACCCGAAAATTTCTCATACTCAGTTTCGCAGGCCTCGTGTCTGCGCTTGTGGTGCAACCTAGCCCTGCGAGTGCATTCTGGCCATTTTATAACAACGCCGGCGCGGCCGCTCCAGCCCTCGTACCGAGCGCAAGCACACCAGCACTCGTCGCCACAACCAACACCAATCCGGGAAATGACTCCGGCGTGTCCTTGGCCACCTCAGGCGACAGTGCGCTCATGGCGTATGGTGGCCCCGCGGGCACCTTGGCCGATGTTGTTGCCGCGCCGCAGTCAGATACCATCTCGGTATACGTGGTGCGCCCTGGAGACACGCTCTCCGTCATTGCCGACATGTTTAACGTTTCGGTCAATACCATCGTGTGGGCCAACAATTTGAGCGGGCCAAGGAACGTCCATGTCGGGCAGACGCTCGTTATTCTGCCCATCACTGGCGTAAAGCGAGTCATTGTAAAGGGTGACACGCTCAAGTCTATCGCCAACAAGTACGATGCAGACGCAAACGAGATAGCGCAGTTTAACGGCCTCGACCCAGAAAGTGCCCTTGTCGTGGGCACGACTATCATTATCCCTGGCGGCGAGCTTGGTACTACGATTCCCGCGAAGAAGCCTGCGGTAAGTGGCGGAGGCAAGGCGCCTGCCTCGAGCGCAGCCCCTGCATCGGGCGGATACTTCACCAACCCGCTCCCTGGCGCCCGTGTTACGCAGGGCATCCACGGGCACAACGGCGTCGACTTTGGCTCCCCACGCGGCACGCCGATCCGTGCTGCAGCCAAGGGCACCGTGATTATCTCTCGCAACAGCGGCTGGAACGGCGGTTATGGTAACTATGTGGTTATCAAGCATGCCAACGGCACACAGACCCTCTACGCGCACATGACCAACGCCATCGTCTCGGTCGGGCAGGAGGTTACATCGGGCCAGGTCATTGGCTATGTCGGCAATACCGGCAAGTCGACCGGCACCCATCTCCACTTCGAGGTTCGCGGCGCCAAGAACCCCTTCGCACGCTAATGCGTTAATTATTCAAATCCGAAGAGCCCGCGAGGGCGGTATTGGAGTGCTTCGTGTACAAAGGCAGGCGTGACCATATCAGCGCCAGCAAGGTCGGCAATAGTGCGCGCCACGCGCATAGTACGGTGGTAGCTGCGCGGTGAGAGGTTGAGCCGCGCCGCAGAGCTGGCAAGCGCCTCCTTAGCCGCCTCGCTAAAGCCACTCTTCTCGTCGAGCTCACGGCCGGTCAGGGCCGCGTTGGCACTACCCTTTTTGCCAGTGCGCTTCTCAGCGCGTGCGCGCGCATCGATAACGCGCCCACGCACGATCTCTGAACTTTCTCCTGTTGAAAGCTTGGTCAGCGTGGCATGCGGTACAAGCGGGACCTCTATCCAGAGGTCGAGTCGGTCGACAATCGGACGCGAGATGCGGCGTGCCTGCTTGCTGGCCGCGCGCATGGCCACACGGGCATCATCGGAGAGCGTGTCTGCAGGGTTCATTGCCGCGACAATCATGCAGTCTGCAGGGAAGGTGATCGTCGCGCGAGCGCGCGACACGGTGACGACCTTGTCTTCGAGCGGCTGCCGCAATGCCTCAAGCGCTCGTGACTCAAACTCGGGAAACTCGTCGAGTATTTCTGTCCCACAAATGATTCTAAGAGGTGACCTCTGGCCTACCATTTACGATGAAATATGCCCTCTCGTATAGCTCGTCGTAGGTAATAATTTCCACATTCCTATTGTTTCTACGGAATCGTTCAAAGGTGTCCCGTTTAACAAGTAAGTCTTTCTGCATAGATTCAATAGGAAGTTCTCTTTGCTTGTTCCCAACAATGTAAATGGTCTTAGGGTCTACAGTCCGTATCCTCTCCTGACTAAGCACCTCTCCGTCTTTCACTAAGTCCTTACCCTTACTTTCTTTGTCCCAGTGAGATTTCTGTGCCAGACACTGGCTGAACCCCTCAATGAATGCCTGTGTGAAAGACCATGTGCCAGCTCGTGCGTCTGATGTCTTTACTGGAGTGAATATATCCGTGTTGGGTGTTTTGAGTTCTACAAGCACAGTGTAATCAGCCAAGCCCATGAGGTCTGCCTTGGGGTTGTCTCGATTGGCAGTATCTGGATTCCCAACAGACACCTCGTCTGTAAAATCATCAATAAAGCGTATATCCAGATTTATTCCGAGAAGCCAATCATTTGCCTTTAAGAAGTGGTGCCACACGGCTTCATCGCCAGCTCCTTTAATTTCTGCTTTGTAGTGTTCTCGATACTTCGCCACATAAGCAGGGTCATCAAGAAGTTTCCGGAATCTAGCCAGAGTTTCCCTTCTTTTTGTCTGGAGTGCTGTGCCAACCAAGTCTTCGATTTCAACTCCTGATTTCTGGGCATAGCTGACAATTTCCTTGATACGCTCCGCTTCCTCTAAGTCTTTAAGGTGCAATACCACATCGTCTATTCCCACCACTTTGTAATTACCCGTAAACTCACCAAGATCTACCAACTCCTTAAAACTGGACAGGAAGCCAATCATTTTCCAGAACTCGTCCACTCCTTCCTCCGAGCCATCGAACGCTATACGAACTTTTGTAGGACTCTGTGAATCCTTTTCTTCGCCTGTCGAGACTTTTATCTTGCTGAATGTGAGGCGCGGTATGTACAGTCCGCTTTTACTAGAAGGAAAAAAGACCACTTCACAAATGGTCTGTGTATCTGTCTTGTTGCAGAGTATGAAACCAGAGTAATTATCTTTGCCGTCTGTGATATAGCAATGATTGGAAGCACTCTTTTTTATCTCTATTTCCGACAGGTCTCGTGTTGTCAGGTCAAAAAGTTTGTAGTCTGGTTTCGCGTTATTAAAAAGTCCCATGAGGGAATTATACGCTTTTGCAACTTCACTCTCAATCGAAGCCAATTGAGGTTCTTTATGGAGTAAACAAATGCGTCCCTCAGAGAATGTTGTGGGTACTTACGAGCCTTCTTTTGTGATGTTTTTGCCGTTATACATTCCTGGATTTGAGACAAGGAGATTACGGCTTCGTTCCTGCTTGCTCAGTGTCTTTACATGGATAATCAGTCTCATGTCGTCTCGTTGTGAAACTGACATTATGCGCTCATCCTTATCGACACGAGTGGAGACGGGGAACCTGAAAAATACCTCGGCATAGTTCTGCTTGTGGAAGAGATTGATACGCTCTACGAATAGTCGGAGTATGTACTGTTTGTCCTCGTAACTCGCATTCTTTAGGCGCGTTCTGATTTTCTGGTACAATTTTTTCAATACATCGTTCCTGTCCTTTCTCTCTTCTCGCTTCACAAGCATTTGCTCGAACTTGGCTTTCTGATTCTCAAACTCCTCAATTCGCGTGGCACATTCGTCCAGATTCCTCTTGTACTCTTCCTCGGAGAGTCCTTTGTACATGAACGCTGTGCTGATGCGCGCTCGCTGTTCTTTTAAGGTCTGTATCTGCTTCTCGCACTGAGCAATTTTATCCTTTGCCTTTTCGGCGTTGGAGTTCTTGAAAGTATATTCTTCAAGTTTAGGTATGACATTCTCAGGGTCTTCGAGTATGGAAATGAGACATTCCCAAATCGGCTCCAGTCGCGTTTCTGCGTACTGGTACCTGACAAATTTGTTTTCTGGATTATTCGCGTTCTCTAACATAGGTGTGGTAATACTTTCCGAGTGTTGCAGACTCCTTTCCTACTTTCGGCGTCTGGTACCCACTTTGTAGTTTGTTTCCTGTGTACCCACAGTAAAGCAACGATGAGTACATATAGGGTCGCTTCGTGTTGCGCTTTGAGTCCTGCTGATTTTTCCTCAGTTGCTTTATTGATGATTGGAATAAGTCCTTGCTGATAATTTGTGGGACTTTGATTGATATCCAGTCCTCTTCTGGTCGTTGATGTTCTTTATCAAGTACTGCGTCTAGATACTTGAATGGACGTTTGTATTTCCGATAGTAGAAATCCCCTGTATAGACTTCGTTCACAAGCACTCTGTTTATGCTCCGCTTCCACCAGTAGTTGAATGTCTTTCGCTTCTTCTGAGTATTGTGTTTTGGGGCTGGCATTTGTAGTTCGTTCGCTCGTCTTGTGATTTCAGATAACGAACATCGTTCGTACACAAGCCAGTGGTAAAACTTCCTAACTACTTCCGCTTCATCTGGAATTATTTCTAACTGCTTCGTCTTTTTATCTACTTTGTATCCGTAAGGAGGAACGCCAGTGACCCACTTGTTTGCTCGTGCCGCTTGCTCTCGTCCTCCACTCATTCGTTCCCTGATGACTTCGCGTTCAAGTTCGGCAAGATTTCCTAGCATTTGTAGAACGAACCTGCCGTTCGGAGTGTCTGTGTTGAATGTCTCTGTGGAAGATTTGAAGTCTATCCCCATGGCGATAAGCACTTCGAGAGCGTTGAGTAGTTTGTTAGAGCTTCTGAAGAATCGATCGAGTCGGTACACCACTACGATATCGAACTTCTTTGCCTTAGCGTCCTCAAACAAGCGTTTGAGTGCGGGTCGCTTCTCTATGAGCAACGAACCTGAATACCCCTCGTCCTTGTAGACGTGTTCGTCTTTTAGTTCGTATTCCTGACTTTCGCAGAACTTCTTCAGGCGATCTTCCTGCACCTCAATTCCATACTTACCCTCCTTCGCTTGCTCATCGGTCGAGACTCGAATGTAGAGAGCTACCCGCTTCTTTATTTGTAATGTGTCATTCAAGCTCATGTTTTTTCAATTTCTTTCCCACAACGATTGTTAATTTTCCTCTAGAGTATCGAACATATGCGACCTTGCCGTCCCTGAATTCACTTTCCAGTAAGAGCTTATTCGCCAACCATTCTGGCTCGAATGCTTTTGGCACCTCTCTTTTCTTTTGACTTGATACGATTATCTTTTTCATTTGTTCTATAAAATGGCTTAGGTAAGCCGTTTATAGGACATATTAGATAAGGTAGTTCCAACTAAGTACAGGTATTCCTGTCTATAAGCCACGCTTGCCTTTATCTAGACCACAAGCCGCGAGCGGTCGCCGTCCAAGCGAGCGGCGCGTGGTCTAGATACTTTCTGGCTAAAAAAGAGCATTGGATTTCAATCTTTCCAGAACACTTTTCATCTAGACTGTTTCCTTCAGGAAACATAATTTTGTAATTTATCTATTGCTAATTAGTTATTGTGCTGTTCATTTTGAAACCTAGTCCTGTGTTCATCTTGGCTAATGAGTCTGTTCTTTTTGAACCTACGCTTTCCACTTTTTTATCTCCTTGAAAGCATCAAATGCTTTCTCGTTGATTCTGTCCCACTCCGTCTTTTCCATGACTAGTTCGAATGTGCTAGGTCTGCGCTTAACTCGTATGACCCTAATGAATCCTTTTTCCTCAAGACCTTTAATCGCTCTGCGGATTTGGGATACTGATAACCCTGTTCCAGTGTTCTTGTATCTTCCTCTAACTCCACTCTGGAATTGACCCAAGCTAATACTGTCTGCTGTTTTCCTCCAGCCGATAGTCCTTCGGAGAATAAAGTCCATTACCTTCTGTTCGGAGCCGGACATGATGTGCCAGTAATCTTCAAGGACGTGTGGGTAGATGAAGAAGTTCTTATGGTAGTAGCGACTAAACCCAGGAAAATCTGTGTAGACCTTCTCTTTTTTCATACTACTGAGCTGTTCCAATCCCTTGCGATAGAGAACGAAGATTACCTACTGTTTGTACCGCTCTCTCCAACTTCTTAACCTCCGACTTCATATCGCAAATGACAAATGCCATATCTTCGTCATAGGTCGTGCTTTCTGGGTCAAGTGCTCTCTGAAGAGCAAATATCCAATTATCTGAAGCCATAATCAGGGAGGCATATGCTCTCTGGTGTTCTCTATGAGCTGCTTGTTCTTCTGGGGTCTGATATCTTGTTTTCACGTTGACTGGTTGCATTAGTGGTTAATTCGGAAGATTTCTCTTTCAGAATGAAGTCGAAGAAAAGCTCCCACGTTGTATCGTGTTCGACATCGAGCGTTTCCGTTTCTGAAACTAAAAAATCTGCCATGTAGGCAGTGTAGAAAAGAACAATCTTTATGGCTTTACCACTTAAATGGTCACCATTTAACCTACCTCTTATGTCGAATAGATATTTTCATCAACTTCTTTTCTGCTTGAATGATTCTCCGCTTCTGTTCCTGTGAGAGTTCTTTGATAAAGTCAGGCTGATCTCTTTCTTTATCTTTCCAGCTTCCATCCGCGCGCAAGTATCCTCCGAGGTGGAGGTCAAGAATTTGTCTGTTGCGCGCTTTCTTCAAGATAGATTTTTTACGAACAGCAGGAGCTTCCTCCTCTGATTTCATTTCTTTAAACCAGTAATCCGTTATGCCCCAACGAGAACGCACAAACTTTATAAACCCGTTAAGGCTACTACCTTTATATGCTCGAAAGACAACGTGGTCTGTCTCGGACTCCATTTCATATGAGTGGCCCGGAATTGCTTGACCTTTGGAAAATGGAATTATGTATTCAGTACACTCAAATCCAAGTCCTATAAAAACGTCAATCCATTGAATGTAGGGGTGAGGGAGTTTTCTTGCTCGCGCCATCTTCGCGGCTTGAGCTGAGACTTTCTTTTTCTGCACGGAGTCCTCTTTGTATTTCCTATACTTTTGTATATCAGTAAATCCTAGCTTCGGAATTTTGTTTGTTTTCCTAAATTGCTCTACTTCAGTCAAAAAAGCAGAGTTGTTAAACAACTCCTCCAATGCCCTGTCCATATGTTCTCCCCAATGACTTTTCTCCATGTTCTTAAATTATAGAAAATTATGGCCAGATTGGCATGTGTGCTAGAAACCACACGGCTGACCCTTTTCGTATCTCTCGAAGGGTCTGAGTACCTCTGGCGTAGACAGATATCCTACACAGGGAGAGAGATTACCACCTCTCTATTACTTCAGGGAAACTGACTAACCAATCATGTGGATTCTGTACTCCCTCAATGTGGTGGGCAAAAGACTCAAATAATTGCTTAAGTTGTTGCTGTGTCAGAGTGCCTTCACCAATTTTTCTCTTAGCAATTTTAAGAATCGCTACGAATTGTGAAAGAGTTAATGGAATGATGATCTGTTTCTTTCCCTCGTACCCAGCTGTATTACTACCCCAAAATGTGTTGAGAGTATCTCTGTGGATGAGAGGTGCAATAAAAATACAATAGGCAGTATCACTTTCCAATTTATCCTCAAAGTCTCTAAGGTGTCGCATTACTGGCTGTCCCTCTGCATACCATTGGTCACGACCAAGCAACAAAGTCGCTTCAATCGTCATTCCAAACGTGGAGTAATAGCATTCGATGTCCGATGTATTGGAACGGAATCCAGTAGGTATTCCGTCGTCACCCATATTAAAACTTGGCGCAATTTCAATAGCGTCATTGAGAACCATGAGTGCTCGTGCGGCGTACCATTCCAAATCCAGTGAAGGACGCGCCGTCAGGGTCTCATAATTCTTGGATGTAATGCTTCCTAACTTTTCAATACATTCATCTAGTGCTCCGACATCATGCTTTAATCCTCTAAGTTTCTGTATTCGTAAATCGTTAAGTTTTGCTCCAAGACTGTCTACTTTTTTCTTTGTAGGTAGTGGAGCTAATTCGGTAATATAGCTTGCGACATCCATTTCACCAGCCTCAGATTCCAGAATTGTGGTTAGTTTTGCACTAATTTTATTTAGGTCTTCTTCGTTACGCCAAGGGAGTTCCAGAGCGTTTATGTCGTTGAGATAGGTAAAGTAGTCCTCGTATGAACTATATTGCTCAGCACTCGCAGAGATGGTTTCCAAAATACTTGCCACTTCCACCTCTTTATCTTTAGCAATATCAATATGGGTGTCTCCTCCCCGAAGAGCAAGTAATCCTGATACTCGGAAATAACGGACAGACGAGTCTGTGTAGTCACGCAAGTCATTCAGGGCTTTTCCTAGAGGTTTGTTCTCCCCATAAATTTCCCGAACGCGCGCCGCAGAGAATTGCTTAATAAAGTTTGTTTTGTCTACACCTGTCCGAGCCTCCTTTTCCGTTCGGAAACTAACTATTCGTTCAGCATAATCATTTATTTGGTCGGCACGAACGAGGGAAGGCACAAAAAGTTGGTATTCTAATTTAGAGAGTCCAACAGGCTTATTCCCAAGCGTTGCCCATTTGTCGTTTACTTTTGAGATAAGCGACAATGTTCCGACAAAAGGTTTGATATCAAAGCCACCATATCCAACTTCTATTTCGTTAGGATATTGCCATTTGAGAAAAAACTTAGTAAAAAGTTCTTCGTCGTCTATTTCGTGCTCTAGCCATCTTTTTGCAAGGTCGCTAATAACAACAGACCCTCTTGATTGGAGGGCTACACATAGTCCGAACCGATTTAGGATACCTGCCGCAGTTCGTCCACGACCCGAACCATCAACATCTCTCCCTCGATATTTAGCTATTATCCTCTCAACAGTGTCATCATCAATATCATCTCCAGATTCATCAAGATGAACTGCCGTTATCAAGTCCTGCTCTCCCAACGTACTCTTTTCTGGTTTATAGAGCCGTTTCTTTATTTGAAGTCCAAAAAAGGCTTCTTGACCTTGTGCGTCAAATTGTGTCCCTTCAAGCTCAGAAAGAGCCCGAAGCATGTTTTCCATACGCTCTGGGTTTCGTATGGTTGTATTAAAACTCCAAACTTTTGCCACGTTTGAAGTATACGTCAATTTTAATAGTTAGTCACGAGAACCTCTTTAGTTAAGCCATTTTTTGCGGACGACTGATAGTTTGAATTCTTGTAATGATGATTAACTTTGTGAGTAATAAAGCCATGATCTTTTATCCATTTTTCCAAATGGGTATTCTTACTCCCTTTATGTTCCAAAACATTAGAAAGAGCAAACCTGATTCCTCTTTCGTTCAGATTTTCTAGAGTTCTATATAATCTAAATTCTTCGTCTAAAGACCAGCCACCATTTTCATTATAGGAAGCAAGACCTAATAGGTAGGGTGGGTCTAAGTATACGAAATCATTTTTCTTCAAATTCAAATTTTCTAACTCTTGAAAGTCACCAGTCTTGAAAATCAAATTCTTTTTATTTGCTAGAGCATTGAAGCGCGCTAAGTTCCTGCGAGAACTACCATTATAGTCACGCTTTCCCACAGGCAGATTATAGTATCCCCGAGAATTAAATCTTATTTGATTATTGAATGAGTACAGAATCAGGACTAGAAGATAAGTCACATCAAGCTGGCTATTCAGTTTGTTGTATGTAGCTCTTAATTTGAGAAAAGACTCTTTGTTTGCTTTTCCAAGTCCACCTGAGCTCTCTGCTTCATAGCGGTCATATCCATATACAAAACTTTCGCTTAGTCCGTATTTTTTTATTATCTTTAGTAGTTGCTGATTGAGTTCCTCGAAGTTTGTATTCTGGATGAGTTTTAGTAATTCGATAACCTTTTCATTATTATCTATACACACTATGCTCTTAGCAGAAGCATTGATACCAACATTTGCTCCTCCACAAAAGACATCATAAAAAGTATCAATATCTTCTGGAAATAATTTAGCTATTTGTGGCAACAGTTTATGCTTACCGCCTGTGTAATTGAGAGGAGATTTAACAAAAACAGGCAAATGGGTATTTGTATCAGAGCTTGTAGTGACAGGAAGAGTTGTTTTCTTTTGTTCAACTCGACAAAAGAATATCCTTTCCTTGAGGTCACCCTTTGTTGAACGACCAGTGGTAAATTGATTGAAGGATTTTTCGTAAATCGTTACTTTTCCTTTGCGTTCTAGGGCTGACAATATCTCGTGGTCGCTAATACGTGATTGGGAGCGAGTCGCACCACTCGTTCCCATGTCATTGTAAGAAACAAGAATAAACTTTGCCTCAATTTTGTTAATTAGGTCACTGAAAGCATTACCAGCAGACTTAAGACTGTACTGGCTTTTTAAGTGGTCGCGGTTAATCTTTTTTGCAACACCAAATACCTTTTCCTTGTTCCAAGAAGCCACATTCTCCAATAGATGATATGCGTCAGAGTATTGTCGAGAGTTATAAGGAGGGTCTATGTAAACAACATCAGCCTTCAGTTTGCTAACTAAAGTGTTTGCGTCCTGTCGATATATATATGCCTTATTTTTTCGATTCTTTAATTCGAGAGGACGTAACTCCAATACCTTAGGAGCAATTTTTATTTTTCTATATGCGTCATAGTGACCAACAGTATTGGCTATCCGATCTAATGCGTAGATTAACGAGGTAACGAGGTATGCTTTCTCTCTCTCGTTTATCTTTTTTTGTTTATACAAATTTTCTATATTTTCTCGAATGTACCCAATCCGTCTAGAGTTATCTAAATCAAAATAGGTATTAGCAAAATTCTTAGAAAAGTAGTTATCTTCTACTTTTCCATCCAGAGAGTTGTATTTTTCTAGGTAGCTCTTAAGAAGAGAACTACGTATCCTCTCTTTTCCAAAGAAAGCCGTGTAAGACAAATAGTTTGATTCCAAGATGTCATTAACTACTATGTTGGCCTTATCGTGAAAATAGTCTGCAACTGCCCCTGTTCCAGCAAAAATATCAGCAAAAGTCTTATATTCGGCTACCTCCTTTTTTAGGACATCCTCAATAAGAGGGAGCAATTTTGTTTTGCTTCCTAGATACCTACGTTGTGTAATTGAAACAGATTTATTTCCAAAACAGGCATCTCTCATACTCCTAGTATACGAAAAACATTCCAATAAGGGAATGGTTTTCTGGGGAAAACTGGGGATAGAATCAGTCCCTCCCTTTTTGTGAGACACCTCTTAATACCTTTGTCCTACAATTTTTATGAAACAACATCTATAACCTGTGTCCCACAAACGTATTAAAGCTTTGTGGAACAGCCATTACAGCACCAGTCCTCTAAATACCTTTCTGGTTTGTATGACACCAGTTCAAATTGATGTTCTGCAAACATTAATGTTTGTTAACCTTTGGTAACGTAGCTCTCTTGCTCGCGTACGCGCGCGGGAAAGTGGCTTAAGTAGGGGCTTGGGATATTCCTTTCTAGGACAGCTATTAGGAAAAGCACACCCTTGTGCGCGAGCGTTACCTCCCCAGCCTTAGGGAAGGCGCCGCCACCGACAACCGCCA